>CAZYUS010000027.1:22451-26673 GCA_964650615.1 uncultured Pseudomonadaceae bacterium
CCGACCATATTCATTATGTCGTCGAGTTTTTTGGTATCAACGCGAACCGTGGTGTCAGCTTGTGCTACCTGTGAATTGGCGGTTACACCGGGCGCGGCAGAAGCCGATTTATGGTCATCGCCGTGTACTTTTTCCGTTCGTGGCGCAGGCGTAGCCGGTGATGACGGTGCTGCGCTAGACGGTGCAGCGGCGCCTTGCGCCGTCGGACCTTTGCCTTTGCCGTGCATTTGATCCAATAGCGCTTCAAATTCGTTATCTGAAATCAACCCACCATCGGTCCCCGATTTAGCTGACGCTGAAGCCGTCGTTGGCGTCGTGGGTGCATAAGCATTTCCAGCCCCCTGCGGTGCTCCGTTTTTGCCGTGTAATTGATCGAGTAAGGCTTCAAATTCGTTGTCGGTAATTAAATCGGAAGCAGGCGCAGCCGTTGGTGCGGCGGCCGCTCCCGGCGCAGCACCCTCACCGTGCAGCGAATCCAGTAATTTTTCGAATTCATCTTCGGTGATTTCATCAGATGCTGCCGAGTTTTTTTCAATCGCGGGTGACGACGCCGATTTCCCACTTCCGTGCAAGGAATCGAGCAAGGATTCGAATTCTTCGTCGGTGATTTCGTCGTTCGTTCCAGCAGCAGGCGGCGTCGATGCGGCAACTGGCGCTACGACCGGCGGCACGGGAGTTGGCGGCACTGGAGCAGGAGGTGGCGGTGCCGCTACGGCGGGGGTTTCAGCCGTCATCTTGCCATCGGAACACGCTTGCAAAGCCTGTAAAAATGAGGCATCGGCGTGCGTGGGTTCGTTGCCATTACGCACTTCATCGAACATCGCATTCACGATATCCAACACCTGTAAAACCAGATCCATGATCTGCGCGTTGGCACGCAATTGTTGATTGCGTAATTTATCGAAAATATTTTCGCCGAGGTGACAGACTTCCACCAATGCTTCGAGTTTTAAAAAACCTGCGCCACCTTTAACCGTGTGAAAACCACGAAAAATGGCATTCAACAACTGCAGATCATCCGGCTCACGTTCGAGACGCACCAGTTGTTCGGACAGTGTTTCCAGAATTTCTCCGGCTTCAACCAGAAAATCCTGAAGTATTTCTTCGTCGGCATTAAAGGCCATCGACCACCACCTCTAAAAACCAAGGCTGGATAATAAATCATCGACATCGTCTTGACCTTTGACGACATCAGTACGTGTTTCATCCACCACCGGCCCTTCAACGCCGTGTAGCGGTTCTTTTCCTTTGGCTTTGGCTTCTGAGTAATCCGGTAAAGCACCAAACATCCGGATCATCTCAACCAAACTGCCTTCCACTTCTTGCACCAAATTGATGACACGACGAATGATCTGGCCGGTGAGATCTTGATAGTCTTGCGCCAGAATGACGTCATTCAATCGGGTTTGCACATCCTGTAATTGATCTTCTGTGGTATGAAGATAGGTATCCAGACCTTTGCACAGTTCGCGAAATTCACCGGCGGTAATTTCGCGGCGAAATAACTTACCCAGTTGATCATTTAACTCATGAGCGCGCGAACTTAATTGCATGACAATAGGCATACAATTTTCCAAACCGTCCATGGTGCGATTAGCCGCTTGCTCGGTTAATTTAATGACGTGATTCAGACGATCGCGCGCATCCGGAATATCATTCGCGGCGATGTCGGTAATACGATTATCAAGCTGGAAGTTCACTAACGCTTCATGTAATTGACGGGTCAGCTTGCCGATCTCCATAAACAAGTTCGATTCGGCTTCGGTGCGCATTTGCGACAACAACGCCTGCGCCGATTCAAAATCGCCTTGCTGCAATACGGCCACTAATTCCTGTGCTTGCGGAAGTAATGCGCTACCCCATTCTTGTAAACTCATGCTGTCTTCGCTTGGCTCGACGGACATGAACAACTCCTTTTAATTATCCGCCTACGCGTTCGAAAATTTTGTTGATTTTTTCTTCCAGCGTTTGCGCGGTAAACGGCTTGACCACATAGCCGTTGACGCCAGCTTGCGCGGCTTCAATGATCTGCTCGCGTTTGGCTTCCGCCGTTACCATCAACACCGGCAAGTTTTTTAAATTCGGATCGGCGCGCACGGCTTTGAGTAAATCAATGCCTTGCATACCCGGCATATTCCAATCGGTCACTAAAAAATCAAAACCACCATTTTGCAACATGGGCAACGCCGTTTGTCCGTCATCTGCTTCTTGGGTATTACTGAATCCCAAATCGCGCAACAAGTTCTTGATGATGCGCCGCATCGTCGAAAAATCATCGACGATCAGGATCTTCATGTTCTTGTTGATGGCCATTCTTCACCTCGTTATCTATAACCGCTTGAAAGCGTCGTTCGTATTATTTGTCCGTTTCATGACAATGCCGCAATGAGTGCGGCACGCTAAACCTGAAACGTAAACCCCTATTAATAGCCTAACGCCATAAAAATAATAAAGCGTTAGTGTCTTTAGTTTAGCTGGCTCTTTGTTCAGTGCCAGTCTTTCAGCCGAGATCGCAGACGCGCGGTGGCTTGATTGCAGATCTGGCACACTCTTGACTCCGATACGCCCAGCACGCTGCCAATCTCTTTCAGGTTCATTTCTTCATCATAGTATAGAGCCAATACCAGTTTTTCCCGCTCGGGCAGCACATTTATTGCTTGCGTCAACGCCTCGCGAAACGCCGCTCCTTGCACGCCTTCGGCCGGCCCTTCGATATGGCCGATGTCCATCTGCCCCAACACATCGTCCGTTAATCCGACATCGTCAAAACCAACGACTGCGCTGCTCGAACTGTCACTCAACAACTGCTGATAGTCACTTAGACTGAGCGCTAATTGGTCGGCGATTTCCGCTTCTTTGGCGTCGCGACCATGGCGCTGCTCAACGCAAGCAATGGCCTCAGCGATGCGCCGCGCGTTGCGGTGAACGGAGCGTGGTAGCCAGTCGTTGCGGCGCACCTCGTCAAGCATAGCACCGCGAATTCGAATGCCGACAAAGGTCTCGAAACTGGCTCCCTTTTGTTGGTCATATTTGCGCGCGGCCTCTAGCAAACCGATCATGCCGGCCTGCATCAAATCATCCAGAAGAACATTACGTGGCAGGCGCGCAAGTAAGTGCAGAGCAATGCGCTTGACCAATGGGGAGTATTGATGCAGCAACTGCTCGCGGTCGTCTTGTCGCGACGAATACGCGGCGACCATCATCCGGTGGCCTCGTTGCCTAAGGGGGACGATTGCGCGACAAGGCGCTCCATGAAGAATTCGATGCCGCCACCGGGGCTGTCCGGCAACGGCCAATGTTCAATTTTTTTGCTGAGTTGTTTAAAGGCCAGCGCGGCCGGCGAACGCGGAAAAAGTTCGACGCAGGCGCGCTGTTTTTTAATCGCCTTGCGCATATTTTCGTCAAACGGAACGGCACCGACATAATCGAGTGTGACGTCCAGAAAGCGATCCGTTACACGGGTTAATTTCGTAAAAATATCGCGCCCTTCTTGCGGCGTTCTGACCATATTGGCGACCACGCGAAAGCGGTTCATGCGGTAATCGCGCGCCAGTATTTTCATCAGTGCATAGGCATCGGTGAGCGAGGTAGGTTCATCGCAGACCACAAACAAAACATCTTGCGATGCTTGCGTAAAACTGACCACCGTGTCGCTGATACCAGCGGCCGTATCAATAAATAAATAATCAATTTGATGGCTGATTTGACTGAACGCGCGGATCAATCCACCGTGTTCAACGGGTGATAATTGCGCCATCGCTTGAGTACCGCTGGAGGCCGGCACAATTTTAATTCCACCCGGCCCTTCAACCAGAATCTCTTCGATCGAACATTCGCCGCTTAACACATGCGATAAGTTATGCGTGGGATGTAAACCAAGCACAACGTCGATATTGGCCAAGCCTAAATCGGCGTCCATTAACATGACCGAATGGCCTGCTTCAGCCAGCGCAACGGCGGTATTGACGGTGACGGAGGTTTTTCCAACCCCACCTTTGCCGCCAGTGACCGATATCACTTTGACCGGACGCACGGCATTCATGCGACGCAAGCCCGCTGCTTGATCGCGTGACGGCGGTTCAGGCAGAAGCATTCGTCCCCACCTTCAGTTGTTGAGCCAATAGCCAATCGTCAACACCCTCTTGATACTGTTCGGCCAGACGACGAGCGCGGTCGATTAACTGCGGACCACGCCATTGTTTCAAGTCTTCCGGCACCCGTT
>CAZYUS010000028.1:0-25535 GCA_964650615.1 uncultured Pseudomonadaceae bacterium
ATCGACAACGAAATATTCACTGTCGCCAAAGCAACGGCTTGGCACCCCGATATGTTGCTCGTACACCAGACTAACACGCTTACCCATCAGCGCCGTCACTTTCGCCGCCACGTCATCATTCGGCACGGTAAAATAAAATTTTTCGGTTAAGGTTCCCGGTACGTTGATCATGGCGAGTTCACCCTCCCAGGTTTTGCACACCCACCCACGCTCCGAAAATTTCTGCACAAAACCGGCGCGCTCACCGCGTGCGTAACTCCAGTTCAGCGTTATCCACGTGTAAGTCAGCAGCAACAGCACTACCACGACGAGCAGTTTCCACGTCCACGACCACGCACGCGCTTTAAGCGATTGTTGTTCCACCATTTGTTTTCTCCCTAACATGGCCATTGCCGATGATGGTCATCAGCAACGATGACCGTTGGTCAGTCGCGAGTGTGCCGCCTCAGCCTAGACGGCGCAAATACTTCCTTAACGCCTTAGTATTTCCTCTTTTCGCTATTGTGACCTTCGTGTCGAATTTGTTAGCGTTCTGCTTCGTTTTTTGTCCGGATTCCCGATATCACCATGTTGTCTTGGAGCGATGCGCTAGCCACCGAGAAAAACGCCGACTATTTCAAGTCGTTGCTGGCGTTCGTGGCCGACGAACGCGCGCGTGGCGTCACGGTTTATCCGCCGCACGAACGCGTTTTTCACGCGTTTAAAGCCACGCCACTCGACCGGCTCAAGGTCGTCATTCTTGGCCAAGATCCGTATCACGGCCCACGCCAAGCCAACGGCCTGTGTTTTTCCGTCCATCAAGGTGTCGCGTTGCCGCCTTCGTTGCTGAATATTTTTAAGGAACTGCGCGACGATCTGGCCCTGCCGATGCCAACGCACGGCGACCTCGATCATTGGGCGCGACAGGGGGTTTTACTGCTCAACACGGTGTTAACCGTTGCCGATGGTCAGCCACAATCCCATAAAAATCGCGGCTGGGAACGGTTCACCGATCACGTGATCAAAACCGTGAGCCAGCGTTGCGAACATGTGGTGTTTTTGTTGTGGGGCAGACCGGCGCAAACAAAATTACCGCTCATTGATAGCCAAAAACACACCGTACTGACCAGCGTTCACCCTTCTCCCCTTTCTGCTCATCGAGGTTTTTTTGGCTGCAAACACTTTTCACAAACCAATCAAGCGCTGCAACGACACGGTCAAACACCGATCGATTGGGCATTGCCGATAACCCATTAAGCCACCATGTCGCTGCGCAACGGACTGCACCACCGACTATGGTTCACGCTGCTGATGAGCGTGTTGCTGTGGTGCGCGCCCGCCCACGCGCGCGAAGTGCGCGTACACGTGTTGTACAGCACGCAATCCGATGTCTTTTTGCAGTATGTCCATGATTTACGTCTGCACGCGCCCAGCAATGTGTCGATCACCGCATCGGCCGTATCTGATCCGCCCCTTTGGACCGTTCCAACGGAAAGCGATGTCGTGGTGGTCGCGGGCGGCGCGGCATTGCAATCTTATGCGTTGTCTGAACGACGAGTGCCGGTGCTGGCGGTATTGGTTAGTCGCTCGGCCTATGAAGTGGTTGCCACTACGTTTGCCAAACACAAAATCGCGGCCAGCGCCATTTATCAGGACCCACCGGCACGGCGACAATTGAATCTAGCCAAGCTATTGATGCCCAACGCACGCAGCGTCGGCTTTTTGCATCAAAGCACGGATGCCGCCGGTTTGCTCAACGTGCAAAACGATGCCAAATCACTTTCGTTGTCACTGCAAAGTGCCGAGATTAACAGCAGCGAACAATTAAGCAGCGCTCTCGCCCAATTGTTAACCCACAGCGATTTTCTACTCACCTCCGCCGATTCTACGATTTATAACAGCACCACCATCAAATTATTGCTGACCGCCACGTATCGCGCAGACAAGGTACTTATCGGCACCTCTCCGGCGCTGGTGAAAGCCGGTAGTTTGGCCACCACGTATTCGTCAACCTTGCATATTGCGCAGCAAACCCACCACTGGCTGCAAAAATGGCCGGACAGCAAAGGCGCGGTATCCGCGCCGTTTTATCCCGATTATTTTGATGTGAGCGTGAATGCCGACGTAGCACGCTCACTCAATATTTCACTACCGGGTACGGAAAAATTATTGGAACAACTGCGCGCCGTGGAGGCGACCCGATGAGACGCTGGAGTATCGCTACCCGCACGCGCTTACTGGGCATCGTTCCGGCGATGGTGCTGTTTGTTTTATTAAGTGTTTATTTCGTCAGTAGCCGGTTGCAATCGTTTGATGAACAACTGCAACGACGCGGCGAATTGATTAGCGCGCAATTGGCCCCAGCAATGGAATACGGCGTGTTGGTTGGCGACAGTCTTTATTTGCAAAATATCGCGCGTTCGGTATTGCGTGAATCGGATGTGGTTTTTGTGCGCGTCGATAATAATATTGGCGTCACCTTATTGAATGAACGACGCGACAATTCGCCACCGCGCGCGGGCGTATTCGAATTTAACGCCGATATCGTTACCGCCAACGTCAGTTTGCAACAACACGATGATCCACTCGCGTTTACCATGGTGGATCAAGATGCGCACCTATTGGGTCGCGTTACGGTGGCGCTCACCAACGAACCTTATCTCGAACAACGCAATGCGTTTATTTTCGCCAGTGTCATCTTGGTCAGTATTGCGCTCACGATCGCGTATTTGAGCGCACGCTGGATCGCCGGCACCATTACACAACCGATCGAATCACTCTCCAACGCTGTGCAGCAAATAAAAAGTGGCGCGTACACCACACGCGTGCCGCAACAATCGGGCGGCGAACTCGGATCACTCGAAGCCGATATCAACGCACTCGCCAGTTCGTTATCGCATGCACAAGAAAACGAGCGCTTATATACCCAAGGATTGGAGCGCGCGCGCGCGGCCGCCGAAATGGCCAGTCGCGCCAAGAGCCAATTTCTGGCCAATATGAGTCACGAATTGCGCACACCGATGAACGGGACACTGGGGATGCTGCAATTATTGCGCGAAACCGGCTTGAATAATCAGCAAAGCGAGTACATCAACACCGCCTGCGAATCGACGGAACATTTGCTGCGCGTGGTCAACGATATTCTCGACTTTTCAAAAATCGAGGACGGAAAGTTATCACTCGAATCGACATGGTTCGACGCCAACAAATTGATTGAGCGCGCCCTACTCGCGTTTCAAAACGAAGCGCGTTTAAAAGGAATTGAATTACGCCAAGAATCCGTCGGCGAATTAAAACATTGCGAAGTGCTGGGCGACCCGACGCGCGTGCGACAGATCTTAGTGAATTTGATTGGTAATGCGGTGAAATTCACCGAGCACGGTAGCGTAAAAGTGCGCGCCGTATTCGACGCCATAGACGCAGGCAATCTGCGCTTGCAACTGCACGTTGAAGACACCGGCATTGGTATTCCGGAAAATAAACAGCACTTGATCTTCGACGCCTTTACCCAAGCGGACGGTTCAACAACACGGCGTCATGGCGGTACCGGACTCGGTCTCTCCATTTGTCGTCAGTTAGTGTCGTTGATGGGCGGTGACATTCGCGTAAAAAGCACGCCACAAGTGGGCTCGGTATTTACCGTCCAGCTGCCGTTTAATTTTCGCCACGCCACTAGCGACAGCGCGGTGACGGTAACGCCTTTCAATCACGTTGAAACCCTACTCAACGGAACAGTGTTGTTGGTCGAAGATAATATTGTCAATCAAACGGTAACGCAGGGCTTATTGCAATTATTAGGATTGCGCGTCGACACCGCCAACGACGGCATTCAAGCGTTGGCCTACTCACAAAATCGCGAATTCGACGCCGTCATCCTCGACTGTCAAATGCCCAATATGGACGGCTTCGAAACCGCCAAACGCTGGCGTCAACGCGAACACGAATTACAACGTCGTCACACCCCCATCATCGCACTCACGGCCAACGCCATGGAAGGCGATCGCGAACGCTGCCTTGCTGCCGGCATGGATGATTATTTATCAAAACCGGTCGGGAAAGATGTGCTCGCACATTGCCTACATAAATGGATCGCGGTGGATAAAGACAGCTCGGGCAGTTAGTTTATTTTATTTGTACGCGGCCGATACAATTCAAATTTGACAGTTAATTGTGTTTTCCTGACAATTGCGCGCCACATTTTTCGTTTATTCTTTTCTTTTTTCATAGAGGGGCGGTGCTTTGAGAATTTTATTATGTTTTTGCTTGGCTTTAATCACATCGGTAACCTTAGCAGACGAGATCCGTTATACCTATGTTGATGGCGGCTTTAGCTTTATTGGCCAGGAAGATGTCGATTCGTCTGATTACGAATCTACCGATGTGTCTGGTGCCTTGCTTTTAATACGCGGAAGCGTCGGCTTTGGACCAATTTTCTATTTGCCTGCAAGTGTCGAGTCATTAGCCAAAGAATATGATGGTTACTACGACCAGAGCGATAATGAAGTTATTTTTTCTGTTGGTGGCGGTTTGCATTTTGACTTTGGTGATGTCGCGTCTGTTTATGGCGATGCGCAGGTTTTCCATTCAAAATACACTTTTGATGAAGACGGCAACTTCGATGACAGCGATTACGAAGATACTGATGACGGCAGACAATATCGAATTGGTGTGCGAGTGGCACCGGCTTCGCTAATTGAATTCGATGTCAACTTCATGCGCCGTGATTACAGTGAAATAACGAATCATATTCGCACTATTGCCGCACAGTTCAATATAACGCGAACCATTGGCATTGGCGTGCAATGGCGTAACGAAGACTACCGCTTAAAGTATTATGATGCGGAGAATTATTTCGGCGCTTACTTTCGCTTTTCATTTAAATAACATCACGTTGAATAAAAAAGGGAGCAACGCTCCCTTTTTTATTAACCGAAATACAGCCGCTCTAAATCGCTGATTAAATCGTCGGCCGGTGCGGCGTGAGGCGGATGATAATCTTCGATATTTTCTAATGTTAAGTTCCAATCCAGCATCAATTCGGCCAAATCATCAGCTCGTTCATTTAAAAACGCAAGTTCTTCAAGACTGTCTTGTTTGCCATTGAAAAGCGGTAATTCGCGTAATTCGACGCTCAAATCGTTATTCGGAAATTCTTTATCATAAGCCAACAAACGTGCGTTGGTGCATTCAACGACCCAACGCAAAAAGATCAGCTTCACCGGCAAACTCACCTGCGAAAAATCGTCCAGCTCACCAAATGGTGCGGCGTCGATAGCAAACAAAATCGCACGACCGCCGTTTTCCACCATGACCGATGCGCTGCGTTCGGCATCGCGAATAATGGCTAACGCGCCGAACATTTCACCGGCTTGAATGAAACCGACCGTTTTACCGGCACTGTCTTCGGTTTGCGTGCTGACTTGCAGCGATCCTTTTAGCAAAAAGTAAAAACTGGAATCGAACTCACCGCGTCGCATGATGTACTCGTTGGGCTCGGCCACCACTAATCGCGAATGCTGCATCAAGGGTTCGATGGCAGCGGGCGCGGCTTTTTGCAGCATTGGAAATAATGCAATGCCATTTAAAATGGCCATTAGTTTCTCGGTCGGGAAACGCGTCGCCTGAATACTTTGCATGATAAATAATCCTTAAGATGATGATCAGGTGATTTTCACTTTCGTGATCATCCAACGATAAAGTGGCGGACAGAAATTCTTGATATAAATGCCCAGTGTTTCTTTTCCGCCAATAAATGCCTCTGCTTGGTTGCGCTGCATGGCTTTTACCATAGCACGCGCGCAGTCTTGCGGAGCCATGCCATTTTTCTGGCCATCATCCATCGCCGCTTGCGCGCGACCGTCACCCCGTAACGCCGAATACGAAAAGGGCGTGCGAATATAACCGGGACACACTGTTAAACAATGCAAGGACGAGTTCGCCGTTTCGGCGCGCAACGCATCCATAAACCCGATGATCGCGTGCTTAGAACCGGCGTACGCCGAACGACGCGGTGTCGCCACTTTGCCAATTACCGACGATACCGTGACCACCATGCTTTCGGGTCGGGTTAACAAATGCGGCAACAACGCTCGTGTTAGGGCCACCGCGCTAAAATAATTCACTTCCATAATGCGGCGATGAACGCTTAATTCGGTTTCCAAAACCGTGGCTCGTTGTCCTAGACCGGCGTTATTAATCAGGATATCAATCGGACCAAAATCGTTGATAATTTGACCGGCTTTTTGTGCCACCGCATCGGCATCGGATAAATCCATCGCCAGCACGTGATGGCGTGACGCCTCACGACAGTTGCTTCGCACCCGTTGCAATTCGTCTTCACGACGCGCCGTTAAAATCAAGGTCGCCCCGTGTTCGGCCAGCGCATACGCCAACGCCTCACCGATGCCACTGGAAGCACCGGTTAACCAAATCGTTTTGGCGTGTAATTGCATCACACTTTTCCTTATCAACAACCAAGACTTTAGTCGCCCGGGGCGCTTACTGAACCAACATTTCTTTGCACAGCGGGCTGATGTCTTTCGATTCTTCCATCAACTCGAACTCGGTTAAATCGCGCATTCGCAAAGTAAAAGGAATTCGCGATTCGTTATAAAAACGATAGCCCATTAAAATGGGGGAAAAGTTTTCATCATTGCCGGCAAATCGCGCGTCGAGATCGCGCACTTCTTTCACTTGTCCATACTGCTGCCGAATCGCCTCACGCGTTTGCATTTCACGTTTACGATCTTCCGGACGCAAAACCCCCGACATGATATCGAATTGTTTTTCCAGCACGACTACGCGCAACCGACCGCTACCGCCGCCTTTTACTGGCTCGACGCGAAAGGTAACGAAAACGTGTTCGCGTTTATTTTCTTGCATCACTTCGCCGGTAAGCGTGGTTGATGAACAAAACGCCTGTACCTTCGCTAACGTATTTAAAACTGTCGCATCAAATACCTGCCGACGCATTACATACGGAAACAACTCGGTACGCACCAGATCGGTTGTCACCATCAACTCATTGCGTCTGCGATAAATGTCTTTCACCGGTTGCGCCAACATCAACGATTTGGCGTCTAATTGCTCCTGCAAACTGGGCGGATTCGCGACCCACGCCACTTTTAACTCACGGACATCATCGCCCAAACAAACGCCCAACAAACAATGGCGCGTCCCCCCCTGCTCGGCGCCGGTCGTTGCGTTGGCATCGGCTTTCGCCATCACCGGCACGCTCCATAACAACGCCGCTATCAGCATCCACCGCATCGCATTCCCCTTTAAAGAATCAGTCTCTGAAATTATTGAATTGTAACGGCAGTTCGATATCGGACGCGCGAATGGCCGCCATCGCTTCTTGTAAATCATCTTTCTTTTTGCCGGTCACGCGCAGCTTGTCGCCGTTGATTTGCGCTTGCACTTTTAATTTCGAACATTTGATCATGGTGACTATTTTTTTTGCCACTTCTTGATCGATGCCTTCTTTCAAATTGACCGTGCGGTGAATGACTTTACCGGATGGCTCCGGATCTTTTAGCTCGACACAACCCAAACTAATGCCGCGTTTGGCCAATTTTTGCATCAGCATATCGGTCAGGGATTTGATGTGGTAATCGGTATCGCCGGTCAATTTGACGCTCAGTTCTTTGACTTCGACCGCCGCGCTGGTGCCGCGAAAATCAAACCGCGTTTCCAGCTCACGTTGGGTTTGATCAATGGCATTGGCCAATTCGTGATGATTGATTTCGGATACAACGTCAAAAGATGGCATGTTCACCCCTCAAAAGGTAAGTCCGCGCAATGTAGCATCGAACGGATAGTTGAAGAAATACTGACCAGTTCGGATAAAAGTCAGATCGAATGTCAACACGGTGAACGCGCTGTTCATCGTGTTGACGCTGACTCTGTCGCTTAATTTTTTTTCGCTTTATCTACCATCTCATTCAAGCGCTTTAATTTATCGCCGAGCAACGGCTCCAATGCGCCGAGTGAAGTCCAATCCACATCCAGCTTGGCTAATTCGGCGTTAGCGCGCTCTTTTAGCTTGGCTTTTGCTTCGGCTTTCTTGGCGTTTAATTCGTTGCGCACCACATTGTTAACGGCGCGCTTGGCGATATCGTCAAGTGAACTGCTTAACTCTCGTGTTTCCTTGTCGCCGTGGGACGCCCAGTTAAATTGCACGTCGAAGGCATCGACGTGAGCTAATTCGGCCAGTATGGCTTGAATAAATTTATGGCTCGAATCGCTGGCCGTGGTTAACTGCATTTGGGTGATATTGGCATTGCCGCGAAGTTGCGCATCGCCGGTTTTGAATTCGCCCTCAAGCGAGGCACTTAAACGGGCGTTGGCGATGTGCAATTCGAATTGTTTATCGGCGCTTATCGGAATCGCACTCAGCGGCACGTCATGCAAGCGGAATTGCACGTTTTGGTGCGCGCTGGCGCGGCGATTATCAATCACGACGGCGATGTGCGCCGCACCGCCCTGCGCCGCTTTTCCGTCTAGGTTAAGCGTGACAGGTTCGGCGATAGCGTTGGCATCATTACTCACGTTTCGCAGCTGACCATCGAACGTAAAGGTATTGCCGAGCGCATCCACCGCGCCGTCAATCGCCGCTGTTTTCAACCAGAAAGACGGCTGCGGATCGCGCTCGACAAAATGCACATCAATGCCTTTGAAACGCGCCGGTGGCGGCGGAGCATTCGGATCTTTGCCGGCCACGATACGCGCCTTCTCAATCCATGGACTGGCTTCCTGATACAAGGCGTTACCTTGTTGCAGACGCGCATTGAGTTCCGGACCGAGTACGCGACTGAGTAATTGATCGGTGCCGGGTAATTCGACACTCAATTGACTCAATACTTTTTCAATGTCTTTTTCTGGCGCTTGCTTGACACGCACATACTGCGCTTGCAGTTGCGCCTTGCTGGCCTTGTATTGCGCTTCAACCGCTTTGACTTTTTCGATTTCGGCTTTCAATTCTTTGCGTAATTTATCCAACTGTTTGCCGCGTTCGAGCAATTGCATGGCGCGCGATAGCTTGTCACCGTCCAGTTTCGCGGTCAGTGTTTTCACGCGTTCTTCGTATTGTTTCAAGGCTTCATGGTTAGGCAGGGCCTCGATTTTTGCTTTGAGATCCTGTTCGGCATTTTTTAACTCACCACGCAAGGCATCTACCGATTTCAGCGAATCCAACTGCAAATTGTCGAACAATGCGGCCCAACCCGATTGATCGCCTAAGGCATTCCAATCCAATGCGGTCAGTTGCGGTAAAAAATCCATTACACCTGTGCCTTCCGTATCGTCTTTGGCGATCGCACCGGAGTGTGTGCGCGGCGTGTTAAACGTCATGCCATGAATCGCCATTTGATCCAGATGAGCGCGCCGCCACAACACTTGTGCCGGATCGATATCGGCGACAATTGATTGGATCTCGATAAGATTGCGTAACGGCGCGTCGGCATTCGTGACTTGCAAATGCTGAAGCTGGATCTTGCCGCGCGACCAATCCAGTTCGACCTTATCCAGATTCACTTCGGCTCCAACCATCGCCGTGCCGGTTTGCTCGATAATATGTTTGATGAGTCGCTCGGCGAACAACACGTAAACAAGAATCACAAGCACGATAATCACCGGAAAAACCAACACGCCCCACCAGCGGAAAATTTTCATGTTATTGCCCCAACTGATTAAAAGTGTTGAACCAGCGCGAAGCTTTTAACGCTTGTACGATGCGCATTTTTTCGAGCCGCGCGCGCAAATGCACGCGATAGCGATCAACCAGCCATTTCATAACCAGTGCGAGCGGAAAAAACACCAGTAGCGCTGCCACGAAGCTGCCCATCATCACGGTATTATTGAATTGACTCCAACGCCACACCGGATGATTGTAGGCTGCTGTAAACCAGTCATTCAGCGCTGGCGCATTTAAAATAGACCAACCTAGTTGATGAAATGAGCTGTCGAACCAATACGCAAGGCCCGAGCACACTCCCCAAAACAACAATGCAAAGGAAATATTCACCCGTAAAGCCAACAAGAAAAACACCACGAAAACCGTGTGTAAACCCAGAAATGGCGTAAACCCCAACAACATACCAAAACTGGCACCGAAGGCGAGTTGCCACGCGCTGGTTTCAGAGTTGAGTAAAGTAAATAATTTGATCGCCTGTCGAATCATCAGAACTTATCCTCCGTTATAAAATGAAAAGGGTTAAAGCGTTAGGATGCGTTTAATAACCACGGCAAATCGTGTTTCCACAACGCTTGTGCGTTGGCGCGAAAATAGCCGAAATGCCCCAACACTTTTTGTTGGCAATGTGACGGTGCGTAGGTGACGACTTCGCGTTTGGCGTTTTGATAAAACCCCGCCAGATGTTCGATCGAGGCGCGCGGCGCGTATAACGCGTCATCGCTTAAATGCACAAATCGCATCGGCACTCGCATCCGGTGGTAGTGCTGACGCAACGGTTGTCCGGCATCGTCAACAATATAATCGCGGTGCATCGCCCAGCGTCGCCACTGCAGCACCACATTTTTCGGTAAGTTTCCCATGCCGAATACATCGCCGGGAAAATAGCCGAATAATCGTGGCAACAACGGTACGAGTACATGCCAGAACGGCATCAAATAAAAGGATTGTGGGAACGACCAATTGCGCCAATATGCCGAAGGCGATGCCACCGATAAAAACGCGTGCAAGCGATCGCAGTTGGGCGCCAGTCCGAGTAACGCACCTCCGGCACTATGACCAATACCAAGGTGTTGATAATGCGGATAGTGTTGCGTCAAAAACTGAATGGCCGCCGCAATATCTCGCTCACCCCAATCGCGAAACGTCGCGCCATCGACGCGCAAATGACGATCTTGACTGTCACCCACGCCACGGTAATCAAATGTTAAAACGACGCATCCCATGCTGGCTAAATGCGAAGCCATGCGTTGATAAAACCGGCGCGGCACCCCCAACGCCGAGTTCATTAAAATCGCGCGCTGATTGTGATGGGATGGTTCGAATAACGTCGCGCCAAGTTCGCGTTGATCGGCACATTTCAACACGATATCGCGACTGGAAAAATCGGTGAGATCAGTCATGTTCGTTCAGTTGTGCGGCGTGGATGACACGATTACGGCCGGCATGTTTGGCCGCGTACAAAGCTCTATCGGCCGCTGCGACCATCGCCTCGGGCGAGTTATCAGCGCCCGGTATCACCGTCGCGGCCCCGATGCTAATCGTGACCACTGGCGCAACGGGTGAGGCGGCGTGAGGTAATACACGTTGTTGAATGGCGTGACGCGCCACTTCGGCGGCGTGCTGCGCCTCTTCGGCCGTGGAACCGGGCAACACGACGACAAATTCTTCGCCGCCATATCGCGCCAGAATTTCGCCGGACCGTTGAAAACAATGGGCCAATTCTTGCGCCAGATCGCGCAAGCATTGATCACCCGCCTGATGACCGTAGTGATCATTATAATTTTTGAAATGATCAACATCGATCATTAACAAACTGAGTGGCGTTTGATTGCGACGTGCGCGCCGCCACTCGCTGGATAACGATTCGTCAAAATGGCGGCGATTGGCGATACCGGTCAACGCATCGCGATCGAGTAATTGTTTTAAGCGTGTATTGGCCGATTTGGTTTCCGCTTTTTCCAGCGTTAATAATCGCAATTGCACATAGCTGCGACGCGCACCGAATTCCATCAGCCAATTATTGGTCAGCGCCATCACGTTACCGACCAATAACAACATGGCTTGTCCAAGAACAACGCGCGTCACTTCGTTCATCCACAACGACCACGCAATACAAGCAAGGGGATAAATCGAACAAAAAACCAACGCGTAACGAAACTGCATACGCAGCATGGCCGCCGCCGCCAACGCCACCACAAACACCCCGGAAAACGCGGTGTAACGTAGGGCTTGCGGTGCAACACTGGCGATCGATAACACATGTATCACTGCCGTTAATGTGGCGCATAATAAAATCGGTTGATGCCAACGCCGCATCCACTGACTGCGTGCCAACACCAATAACAGCGTAAGAACAAACAACGAACCGAAGCGTAATAACGAATGCAATAATAAAAATTCGGGTGAAAAAAGTGCGTGAAAAATCAACACCGCGTAAAGACCGGCGACACAAATAATCAAACCTAATCGCATCTGACGACGATAACGCGCTGAATAAAATTGTTGAAAGCGTTGCTCAATCGCGGGCGGAAACCGCAAGCTGCGCCACAGATACAGTGAGTGGATGGCGTCCATCATCATGAAACAAATTCCTTTTGCATTTCATCCACATCCGTTGTGGATAACCGTGTTGAGAATGACTCGATAACCATGTCCAGACAGCGTCCCCACTGTGTCTCGAATTATTTGTACGATTTTCGCGCTAAGGCGAGACGTCCGGCAGCGGCGGTTCAAAACGGCGCACCGTTTGAATGACACGCAAATTCCGTTCGACGCCGCCGACGGTGACGAAGCCGCCATTTAATTCCAACAAACCACGGTAGTTCAATCCGGCAATCGGCAATCGCCCCCAGCGTTCCCAACGCGCTAAACCAACGTGATACGCGATCACTTCATCTTGCGCATTAACCGGACGAGCATCGAGATCGCTGCCATGACGCGAATGCCACCCCAAACTGCCACCGGCAAAAACGACGTGACCGCTGGCTGCACTGCCCGTCGCGGCGGCAAATAATCGTCCCGCGCCATTTAACGACGGCAAACTGCTCCACCTAATATCGCGCACGTTTTTTTCGTTGATAACACCGCTAAAACACTCGTCACGCACCATCGGAACGCCGGGCTTCGCGCCGCCACATAATACGACGACATTTTCAACACTGCCGGCACTGTGTCCGTACAAGGCGGTGCCGGTAAACGCCACACTGTCCAACCATTTATCGGCGACGGTATCGAAGATCTGCACCTCGTTGACCCCCACATCACCGTTACGTCCGGACAATAACAAAATAAAGCGTTGTTTGAAGGCGACGACCGCCGCCTCATAAACCGCTTTGGGCATCGGCGGCAGGCGTTCATAGATCTGACTTAAGGGATCGAATCGCCACACTTCATTGATGGCGTTTTCTTGGTTATCGGAATTAAATGTATAACCGCCGAATAGAAAAATTTTGCCGCTGACACCGATGGCCGACGCGCCCATACGCGCTTCGCCCGGCACCGGTGCGAGCGCATGCCAACTGCCGAAATCGGCATCGTATTCGTAGGCACTGCGCAATAAATTCTGCGGCTGCATATCGCCGTTGATACCGAAGAAGCTGTACATACGGACGCGACCGGCGATGTCGACGCGCGCCACCGCATTGCTCGCCATCGCTTGCGGCACCGGTGCCAGCGCCACTTGATTCAAGTTGCCCGCCAGCGCCAAGCCACTTAAAAACCACAACGACAACCATCGCATCATGCCCCGCACTCCTTGTCCCGGTAGGCTCATTTTTTATCGCGCGAGTATGGCAGTTTGCGACTTAGCTGACACCTGCGATCTCGGGCGCACAGCTAAACTTGCCCTACCCCGTTTCACAAAGGAATTTCCCATGATCAGATCCAGCGCATTCGCCGCTTTGACCGTGCTCATTGCAACGCTCGCCACCGCCGATACCTCGGTCAAAGTCGATGTCCGTTTGTTCAGTGTGCAAGAACGCGACGCCATTACGCTGCATTATCAACAACGCGAAGCCGATCGCAAAACCTACGAGCAGTATCACGAACAAGGTGGCAAAAAGAAACACGACAAAGCGCTGCCACCGGGATTGCAAAAGAAAGCGGCGCGCGGTGGCGAGCTGCCGCCCGGCTGGCAAAAGAAACTGCAACGCGGACAATTAATCGATCCGCTCGTTTATGCGCGCTGTGAACCCCTCGAACCGCATTTATTGGCGCGCTTGCCAGTGGGGCCTGCTGGCACGGTGACGGTTTATGTCGAGGGTCGCGTGGTGCGTTTATTGGAAAAAACGCGCGAAATTATCGACATTCTGGAAATGTAACCCTGTCACCAAGTTTTATTATTTCTACCCTTTAAATTGATTACACTAGAGTCGCCTTTTCGCGACTCTTTTTATTTTTATGATGCCCCCCTCTTTTAGCGACGCTTTACGTTATTTCTTTCGACTCGGTTTTATTAATTTCGGTGGCCCCGCCGGTCAGATCGCGCTGATGCACCGCGAAGTGGTCGACGAAAAACGCTGGCTCGATGAAGCCCATTTTCAACACGCCCTGAATTTCTGCACACTGCTGCCCGGCCCCGAAGCCATGCAACTGGCGACCTATATGGGCTGGTTATGGGGCGGTAAACGTCTTGGCACACTGGCCGGCATTTTTTTTGTATTACCCGGCACATTGTTGTTAATCGGATTGGCCACGCTGTATGTGTACGCCGTTGATATTCAGTGGGTGCAGGGACTTTTTTCCGGTTTGCAAGCGGCGGTACTGGCCCTGATCGCACACGCCCTTATCCGTTTGTCCAAACGCAGTTTAAACACACGCTTAAGTTGGACCTTGGCGTTAACGGCTGTTATTGCCCAACTGATATTCGGCTTATCGTTTATCGTGTTGTTTGTGCTCGCCATCGCGGTTGCGTTGCTGTTTGATCGCGAACCAAAAACTCACGTTATCACGCCAAGCAACGGCTCGGTTAATGGCCTATCGACGCTGCGCACGTTCACGGTACTCACGCTGTTGTGGCTACTTCCGGCGCTTTATTTCTGGCTCGGCGATGATCGCGTGTTGGCCTCGTTAACGTCGATTTTTACGCAATCGTCATTGCTCTCCTTTGGCGGTGCTTACGCCGTTTTACCCTATGTGCATGAACAGATGACACGCGTCGAAAACTTGATCAGCAGTCAACAAATGATGGATGGATTGGCCCTCGGCGAATCGACACCGGGGCCGCTGATTCTGGTTAATGTGTTCGTGGCATTTGTGGCTGGCTGGAATGCCCACGCGCAGTGGAGTTATGCCGCATTCGCCGCGTTTATCGCGATCTGGTTCAATTTTTTGCCACCGTTTTTATTTATTTTTGTCGGCGCGCCGTGGGTCGAAAAAACACGTCATTTACCACACTGGCAAGCACCGCTGCGCGCGATCAATGCCGTGGTAGTCGGCATGTTAGTGTGTCTGTTTTTTTTGCTGGCGCATCATGTTATCGGCCCGTTTCCGAGCGTTGATTTTACGCAATTAGCCATCGCGTTATTCGCGAGCCTCGCTCTTATTCGCTGGCAATGGAATTTAATCGGCGTATTAGCGATTTGTGGCGCAGCCGGCGTAGCCAACATAATGTTGATGGGAAGTTGATGCTCGGCGTGAAGAATGCGGCGTGAATAAAAAGGGCGATTCGTGAATCGCCCCTACGAATAAATCCAATAAAAATTCTGCTTTATTTTGCGGTGATTTTTTTCAATGCTTGTTCAAAGCGCGCCATGCCTTCTTTGACATCGGATTCATTAATGATCAGTGACGGCGCTAAACGCAACACATCGGGACCCGCTTGCAAAATCAACAAGCCTTCGGCCTGCGCCGCGCTCACGATATCTTTCGATTTGCCTTTCCATTGCTCACTCAGCACTAAGCCTATCAACAATCCTTTGCCACGCACTTGCGTGAACACACCGTATTGATTAGCCAGTTTGGTTAAGTACTCACGAAATAAACCATGACGATCTTTTACGCCTTGCAAAACCGTCGGGCTGTTGATCACATCAAACACAGCGCAACCGACCGCGCAGGCCATGGCATTGCCGCCGTAAGTTGAACCGTGCGATCCGACCGTTAACGCCTTGGCGAATTTTTCTTTGGTTAACATGGCCGCGATCGGAAATCCGCCCCCTAAGGCTTTAGCCGACGTTAAAATATCCGGTTCGACGCCGTGTTCCATATACGCATACAAATAACCGCTACGGCCCACGCCAGATTGCACTTCATCCAGAATCAATAACGCATTGTGCTTATCACACAATTCACGCAAACCTTTTAAGTACGCCGGATCGATCGGCAGAACGCCGCCTTCACCTTGAATCGGCTCGACCACGACGGCACAGGTGTTGTCGTTGACCACCGCTTTCATCGCTTCCAGATCGTTATACGGCACGTGCTTAATGCCTTGCGGTAGCGGCTCAAAACCGTGCCAATATTTCGGTTGTCCACCTACGCTTACGGTGAACAAGGTGCGACCATGAAACGAATTATGTGTCGCGATAATCTCATGTTTGTGTGCGCCATAAGTGTCTTGCGCATATTTGCGCGCCAACTTAAATGCGGCTTCGTTAGCTTCACCGCCGCTGTTGCAAAAAAACACCCGCTCGGCAAACGTGTTGGCGACCAAACGTTGTGCTAATTCCAATGCCGGCGCGTTGGTAAAACCGTTGGCCATGTGCCACAACTTGGTCGATTGTTCTTGCACCGCTTTGACCATCGCCGGATGACAATGGCCCAACGCGTTCACCGCAATACCGCCGGCAAAATCAACGTAATCGCGCCCTTCACTGTCCCACACGCGCGCGCCCTCGCCGCGTACCGGCAACATGGCGGCCGGCGCATAATTGGGAACCATTACTTGATCAAAAGTGGCGCGTGTCACGGTGGTCATGAAAAAAATCCTAGCGGAAAAAAAGTGGGCGAATTGTCCGGATTTTTTTACACGGATGCCAGCACTTCTGCTGCATATTTATGCCGCGCCGGTGTTTGTGAAAGCCAGCTTGCAACCGCTAGTCTTATTCCACTTTTTGCACGCAGGTGTCCATCGTGTCGACTTATGACGCTCCGTTAAATTGGTTAGACCAGCAACAAACGGCCATGCAAGAACTGTTGCCCGTGCTGACCGACATCAATTCCGGTTCGTGGCATAGCGCCGGTTTGGCACGCATGGCCGATTGCTTAAGCGACGTGTTTCAACCGCTGGGCCAGTTCACGCGTCACGCCTTGACACCTGTCACCAGTCTGATGCGTAACGGCCACACACAGCAAAAGCCGTTGGGTGAATTGCTGCACATGCGTTGTCGTGAACACGCGCCGTTGCAAGTATTGTTGGTCGGCCATTACGACACCGTTTTTGCCGCCGACAGCCGTTTTCAACAGCATCGCTGGATCGAAAAAAATAAATTGAATGCACCGGGCGCTGCCGATTTAAAAGGTGGGTTACTGGTGATGAAATCGGCCCTCATGGCGCTGGAACAACATCCGCTTAAAGATCGTATCGGCTGGACGCTGTTACTTAATCCCGATGAAGAAATTGGCTCGCCCGGATCGGCATCGTTCTTAACCAAAGCCGCGCATCAACATCATCTCGGTTTGTGCTTTGAACCGTCATTGCCGTCTGGCCATTTAGTATCAGCACGAAAAGGCAGCGGCAACTTCAGCATTCAAATTAGCGGACGCGCCGCGCACGCCGGTCGCGATCACGCCACAGGACGCAACGCCATCGCCGCCATGGCCAACGTCGTCACCACACTCGATGCGTTAAATGGTCGACACGACGACATGACCATTAATGTCGGTTTTGTTGACGGCGGTGGTTCGGTAAATGTGGTGCCAGATGAATGTTTACTGCGCGTGAATGTGCGCGTTTCGAATGGCGAACAGATGCAAGCGTTTAACGTCGCATTAGACAATGTTATCGCGTCGATTAATGCTCGCGACGGATTACACGCGCAAGTCGATGGCGGTTTTCATCGCCCCCCTAAGGTGATGAATGCCGCGAATGAGGCTTTATTAATCGCGTTACGCGATTGCGGCCAACAACTCGGTTTGAATGTGCAATGGCAAGCCACTGGCGGTTGTTGTGACGGTAATAATCTGGCGCACGCGGGTCTTACCAATGTCGATAATCTCGGTGTGCGCGGCGATTTAATTCATTCTGATCAAGAATATTGTTTAACCGATAGTTTAAGTGAACGCGCCAAACTCTCGGCGCTGTTATTAATGAAACTGGCGACGCAAGAAATTGATCATTCCGTCTTTAAAAATCCCAGCTTTGGAAAATCTTCATCATGATGCGTATTCGTCCCGTTCGGGCTTCCGATATTGATCAACTGCATTCTCTGGCCTTGCGCTCCGGGATCGGCATGACCACCTTGCCCAAAGATCGCGAATCATTGGTCGAACGCATTGCGCTTTCCGAACGGTCGTTTGCCGAAGAGTTAACGCGACCCGATGACGAATATTATTTTTTTATGCTGGAAGATACGCAAACTGGCCAGTTGGTTGGCACCAGCGCATTGGCCTCTGCCGTCGGCATGAACCAACCGTTTTACACCTACACCGTCGGCAAGGTGGTGCATGCCTCGCCCAAATTAAAAGTGCATAACGTGGTCGAAACCTTGTATTTAGGCAATGATTACACCGGTTGCACTGAGATCTGCACGCTGTTTTTATTGCCGGAATTTCGCGGTGGTCGTAACGGTCGATTATTGTCGCGTTCGCGCTTTTTATTTTTGGCCGAATTCCCGCAACGCTTCGCCGAAAAAGTGATTGCCGAGATGCGCGGTGTTTCTGATCAAGAAGGCCGCTCACCATTTTGGGATGCCTTGGGTAAAAAATTCTTTTCGATGGAATTTCCGCAAGCCGATGCGCTGTGTACGTACGGTAACGAATTTATTGCCGAGTTAATGCCCGCGCATCCGGTGTATGTGTGTCTGCTACCGGAAGCCGCGCAAGCGGTGGTCGGAAAAGTGCATCCCGATACGCAACCGGCTTACGATATGTTGATGGCCGAAGGTTTTCGTTTTAGTAACCATGTCGATATTTTTGACGCCGGTCCCACTATCGAAGCGCACTGCAAAGACATACGAACCACCCGTCAAAGTCATCGCTTTGACGTGGTCGTTGATGATCAATCTACGATTAAACGTGAGCTGCATATCGTCAGCAATATCGAACGCATTAACTGGCGTGTCACATTAAGCGAAATCGGTTTTGATGATCACGGCAATGCGGTGATCAACAGTGCCACGGCGAAAGCATTGGAAGTCAATAGCGGCGACAAAATTCGCGCTTGCCGCATGTATTAACCGCCCGACGCCCTTGCTTGTTAAGGACGGGAACAAAAGCCCGCTCGTTGCTAATGGCAGGCAGAGCGGAAATAAATTATTTGACGTATGGTTTCATTGGAAAAATCATGACACACACCGAATCACTTTTTATTAATGGCGAATGGCGCAACGGACACGATGCCGTTTTTGTGTCGCGCAATCCCGTCACGCAAGAAATCGTTTGGCAAGGTGCTGCCGCCAATGTTGACGACGTCAATGTCGCGGTGGCATCCGCGCGATCTGCCTTTGCCGCATGGCGCGACTTAGGATTGGACGCGCGTATCGCGATCATCAAACAGTTTGAAGCGCAATTAAAAACCCATCAAGAAAAAATCGCTGAAGCGATCGGACGCGAAACCGGAAAACCGTTGTGGGAGGCGCGCACCGAAGTAACCGCGATGATCAATAAAATTGATATTTCGGTAAAAGCCTATCACGAACGCACCGGGATAAAAGAAAGCACAACCGGCGACACTACGAATGCCACCCGTCATCGCCCGCATGGCGTCGTCGCGGTATTTGGTCCGTATAATTTTCCGGCGCATCTGCCCAATGGTCATATTGTTCCCGCGTTAATTGCCGGCAACAC
The DNA here is from genome assembly GCA_964650615.1 of uncultured Pseudomonadaceae bacterium. Classification (GTDB taxonomy): domain Bacteria; phylum Pseudomonadota; class Gammaproteobacteria; order Enterobacterales; family Permianibacteraceae; genus Permianibacter. Next base: position 19,619 of record CAZYUS010000028.1, read on the forward strand.
CGTCGTATTTAAACCGAGCGAATTAACCCCCGGTGTTGCCGCGTTAACGGTCGCGCTGTGGCACGCCGCAGGCCTTCCCGCCGGCGTATTGAATGTGGTGCAAGGAGCCAAACAAACCGGCATCGCGTTGGCAGGGCATCCTCAAATTGACGGCTTATTTTTTACCGGCAGCGCCACCACCGGCGCGGCGATTCATCGTCAATTAGCCGGTGCGCCGCAAAAAATTTTGGCGCTCGAAATGGGCGGCAATAATCCGCTTATCGTGGGCAAAATCAACGATATTCGCGCCGCCGTTTATCACACCATTCAATCGGCGTTTATTTCGGCCGGACAACGTTGCACCTGCTCGCGTCGATTAATCGTGATCAATAATGATGACGGCTATAAGTTTTTAAGTCAGCTCGTCGATGTCGCACAAACAATTAAGGTCGGACATTTCAACGATGAACCTTCGCCGTTTATGGGCGCGGTCATTTCACTCAGCGCTGCCGATCATTTATTAAAAGCACAAACGCGTTTAATGAGCGAAGGCGGATTTTCTTTATTGAAAATGCAACGTCTACGCGACAACTCCGCCTTGTTGTCTCCCGGTATTATCGACATGAGCAATGCGAAGCCCCAAGCCGACGAAGAATTTTTCGGCCCACTCTTGCAAGTGTACCGCGCCAACGATTTAAGCGATGCGATCCGCATCGCCAACGACACACAGTTTGGTTTGGCGGCGGGGCTTTTGAGCGATGACGAAAACGAGTACCAGCAATTTTATCGCGACGTGCGCGCCGGCATCGTGAATTGGAATAAACAATTAACCGGAGCCGCTTCAACCGCGCCATTTGGCGGCGTTGGCTTGTCCGGTAATCATCGCGCCAGCGCGTATTACGCGGCCGATTATTGCGCCTATCCGGTTGCGTCAATGGAAAGCAAGGCGTGCACAATGCCAACAACGCTTTCACCGGGTTTAACGATTTAATTTTTTCGTAGGGGCGATTCATGAATCGCCCGGGCTATTCGTGACCAAATGGGCAATTCGTAAATTGCCCCTACGCAATGAGCACCTAAAATGAACGCATACGAATTTAATTTTGATGGTATTGTTGGTCCCACTCACAATTATGCCGGTTTATCGCACGGCAATGTTGCATCCATGGGCAACGCAGCGGCCATTTCAAACCCTCGTGAAGCGGTAAAACAAGGGTTAGAAAAAGCCTATGCCTTGCACCAACTCGGCATTCCGCAAGCAGTACTGCCACCGTTATTGCGTCCGGATGTCGACACCCTTCGGCGATTGGGTTTCACCGGCACCGATACACAAGTATTGGAAAAATGTTTTAAGAAATCGCCGGTGTTATTAGCCGCCGTGTGTTCTGCATCCAGTATGTGGACAGCAAACGCTTGCACCATGTCGCCAAGCGCCGATTCACACGACGGTAAAGCGCATTTTACGGCCGCCAATTTAGCTAATCGCTTTCATCGCTCGATTGAAGGACCGCAAACCGCTGCTGTCTTAAAAGCCATTTTTAATGACGCACACCATTTCGCGCATCACGAACCGCTGCCCTTAGGCGATCATTTTGGCGATGAAGGCGCGGCCAATCACACGCGGTTATGCGCCGACTATAACACGCAAGGCGTACAGCTTTTTGTTTACGGTAAAGTGGCATTCGATAACAGTATTCGCGCACCGCAAAAGTTTCCAGCACGGCAAACCTTGGAAGCCAGCGAAGCGATCGCGCGCTTACATCAATTACGCAACGATAAAACGGTTTTTGTGCAGCAAAATCCTGACGTGATCGATGCGGGTGTTTTTCATAACGATGTGATCGCCGTTGGCAATCGCAATGTGTTGTTTTATCACGAGCAGGCATTTGCCCATAAAGCCGAATCATTAAATGCCATCCGGCGTGCGTATGGCGAGGGTGAGTTGCATTTTATCGAAGTAAAAAATAGCGATGTATCGGTGCTGGATGCGGTAAAAACCTATTTGTTTAACTCACAGTTGGTGAATACCCCCGACGGCAAAATGATCATCATCGTACCCGGCGAATGCGAACAATCCCCCGCCGTGTGGACGTATCTGCAAAAGTTAGTCAGTGGCAACGGCCCCATTTCGGCGGTGAAAGTGTATGACGTTAAGCAAAGTATGCGTAATGGCGGCGGTCCCGCGTGTTTACGTCAGCGTATTGTATTAACCGAAGCACAGCGCAATGCGGTGACAGCCAATGTGTTTATGAACGAGTCCTTGTTTACGCAATTAAATGCGTGGGCCGATCGCTATTACCGTGACCGTTTGACGATTGCCGATTTGGCATCGAACGATTTATTACAAGAAGCGCGCAGCGCGCACAGTGAGTTGTTGAAAATTTTAGCGATTAGTTTGTAATTACCGTTCACGCAGAAGTGCTTTTAGGCGCGAAAAATATTAAATGCTTCACGCCTAAAGGCGCGCCTACCAAAATAAAAAGCGCGAATCTCGCGCTTTTTTTAGGGCTATTAAACGATCTATTCTTAATACGGCAAATCGTGCAACGAGGTTAGCTTACTGCGGGTTTCGGCCCAAATTTTTCCGGAATCGCGACCGTATTGCCAGATGACACTGTTCAATTCACTTAAGTCACTGGCGGCGATCACTTCGGCTAAACGCTTATAAAATTGCCGTGCTAAATCGCGCGATTCTTTTTGTTGGAAATGGTATTTGCCGACACGAATATAAATGCTGTGAAAGCCGTTTAAGATCAAGGTGTAAACCGGATTCATCGACAGCCGCGAAATGCTGTGCATGATCTGCCAATCCAGCTCCGCCACCGCGTCGGCGTCGTCGCTTAACTTGTCGGCGCGGGTTAGCAAAGCCACCACCGCGTCTTTGTTACGTTTGGCGGCGGCGCGAAAATACACGCTGGTTAAAGCGGTGCGCGCATCCAATAATTGATCGACTAATTCCAGTGAATTTTTATCATCGAGACGCGTTAGCGTATCGAGAATATTGAGACCAGCGGTGTGCCAGATATCGTTCACTTGCGTCGGTTTACCGTGCTGAATCGTCAGCCAGCCATCGCGCGCCAAACGTTGCAACACTTCGCGCAACGTAGTGCGCGTTACGCCAATTAATTCCGACAATTCACGCTCGGCAGGCAAAATGGTGCCGGGTGCAAAACGGCCATTCCAAATCGACTCGACAATATATTGCTCGGCAAATGCAGCGGGACTCTGTGCTCGAACCGGTCTGTTCATGTTTTTTTATCCGATAGTCTGTGCCGACAATCGAAGCCACGGTATGTGGCTCGACCACGGGCCAGTATTACAGCCCATTCGCGCCGCTACGACAAGGTCGAATTCGATGCAATCGCTGACGACTTTCGCCAATGATAGTTGCGGTCGCGCCGTGATAGACGACATCCGTCATTTTTGGGCAGACTGACACCTTTGTTATCCGCACGGCGCCGCTAAGATGCCACTTAAAATCATCCGCCAATTCCTCGCCTTGCAATCAGCCTCCGGCCTGTTGTTGATGGCCGCCGCCATGATCGCCTTGGTGCTGGTTAATAGCCCATTGTCATCATGGTATGAACAAGGATTGATGCTCGAATTCGAGATCCGCTTAGGTCAATGGCAGTTGGAAAAACCCTTGTTGTTGTGGATCAATGACGGTTTGATGGCCGTGTTTTTCTTTCTTATCGGGCTTGAGCTAAAACGCGAGGTGCTGGTCGGTGAATTGCGCTCGCCGACGATGATGATCTTGCCGGGATTCGCCGCGATTGGCGGCATGTTGGCACCGGCCGCCATCTATACGGTGATCAATCGCCACGATCCGGTCAGCATGGCCGGTTGGGCGATTCCAACTGCGACGGATATCGCCTTCGCCTTGGGCGTTTTAGCGTTATTGGGTTCACGTATTCCCAACAGTTTAAAACTCTTTGTCATGACCCTGGCGGTGGTAGACGATTTGCTCGCCATCGTCATCATCGCCATTTTTTACAGCGCCAATCTGTCACTTATCGCGTTAATTTTAGGAGCGATCTGCATCGTGGTATTGGCGCTACTTAATCGGCGCGGCGTGCGCCATATCGGCCCGTATGTTTTGATCGGATTGGTGTTTTGGGTTTGCGTATTAAAATCCGGCGTACACGCGACCTTGGCCGGTGTAATCACGGCGTTTTTTGTGCCGTTACGCGGTGCCAACGAGGGCGATGAAAGCTCGCCGCTGGAAACACTGGAGCATCATCTACATCCCTATGTAGCGTTTTTGATTTTGCCGATTTTCGGTTTCGCCAACGCCGGCGTTTCGTTAAGCGGTTTAACCATAAACGATCTGGTGGCTCCGGTTCCGCTTGGCATCGCAGCGGGATTAGTGGTGGGTAAAACTCTCGGTATTTTGGCGGCGGTGTTGATCGCCTCGCTCACACGTCTGGCACCACTCCCCAAAGGCTGCGATCACCAACATATGTTAGGTGTCAGTCTGCTTTGCGGCATTGGTTTCACCATGAGTTTATTTATCGCCTCACTCGCGTTCGAAGCCGGCGGCAATCATGCGCTTGGTACCGATAGATTGGGTATTTTGATCGGTTCGCTATTGGCCGCTGTGTTCGGCTATCTGGTGTTGCGATTCAAAAAATAAGCGGTAATAAAAAAAGCGGCCTCGCCGCTTTTTTTATTTATCATCTCATCGCGCGCTATTTTTGCTCGATTAACAAACCCAATTTTTTTGCTACCAATGGCGTTGTGGTCGCCTGCACCAAAATCGTCACCAGAATCGCGATAAAGGTTACTGACGTAATAATCGGTGCAAACGATTCATACGGTGTGCCGATCAATTTTGCCGCCAAAATACCTGCTAACGCCGCCGGAATAACACCGGTTTCACGCGTCCAGCACATAAACAGCAATTCGTTTTTGCTCCATTTCGCACGCGGGTCCCATGCGGCACAGGCAAACACGGTTAACGGACGTGCGATCAACATGAATACCGCAACGACAATACCGCCGGCTAATCCATATTGTCCCAACACAGAAAAATCGACCTGCGAACCCAGCAAAATAAAAATGAACATACGCATGATTAACGCGGTCGTCAGAATAAAATCTTCCAGCCCATGCTCTTCGTGATGTTCCAACTGGAAACCGAACGTCTCGCGATTACCCAGCATCAAACCAAAAACAAATACTGCCATATAGCCAGAGCCATGCGCGCCAACGGCACCCATGTACGAAGCAATCACGGCCATCAATGTCACGAGCGGTAAATGCTCACGTAAAAAATCGTATTTTTCATGCGCGATCAGTACAAGGGCCAAATACCCCAGAATACCGCCCACCAACAATCCGATCCCAGCTTCTTTGACGACGCCAATCAACGCATTTCCTACTGAAAATTCACCACCTTCGACCGCAACACCGAGCACGGCAAAGACCATAATCGCGCCCATTGCATCGTTGAATGCCGATTCGCTCATCACTGTTTGCGCAACGCGATCTTTAATCGGCACCTGTTTGAAAATGGGAACCAATGCAGCCGGATCAGTCGATGCAATGGTAAAGCCAAGCAGCAACGCGATCACAAGGGGCAGCGCCGCATCTTGAAACGCATAAAATGCCGTGTATCCCGTTAACATTCCGGTGATCACCACACCCACGGTGGCAATCACCACCAATGACAACATGGTCTGTTTGAGCACCGCTAGACGAACCGTTGCGCCGCCATCAAACAAGATGTAACACGAGCCAAACAATAAAATGATTTGGTTGAATGAAGAACTGGACGGAACTTCAATAACCCCCGAAACCGCCGGCCCCAATAACATACCCGCGATTAAAAACAACACGATATCCGGCACATTGATTTTTTTGGCCAGCACACCGGTCAGCGAACCCACGGCCAGCACGATGCCAGCCACTTTTAAAATGTATTCAATACCCATGGGAT
>CAZYUS010000029.1:0-25319 GCA_964650615.1 uncultured Pseudomonadaceae bacterium
AGGCGTTAACCGATACACAACTGCTCAAAGCCATGCGGCAAACCGCGCACATGACGTCCTTGCTCGGCATTTTTGTCGAATCCGGCCATTCCTTAACGGCGCTACAAACCGCCATTCAGGCATCGGCGGCCGAACTCGATGAAGAAAACAAAAAACTCATTGAAACCACCAGCCTGTTCAGCCAAGGGGCCGAGCTGCTGCGCAATATGATCAACTTACTGAGCAATGCCGAAGACAAAGCCGTGGAAAGCCAAGGGGCCATCGTCAAATTAAACGCCAGCAGCGCCAACATCGGTCAATACGTCAACGTCATTAACGAAGTGGCATCACGCACCAATTTGTTGGCGTTAAACGCCGCCATCGAAGCGGCTCGCGCCGGTGATGCCGGACGCGGTTTCGCGGTGGTGGCCGAAGAGGTACGCAATTTGGCGACCAAATCCGGCGAGTCGGCCAGCAGCATCACGCAGCTCGTCAAAGTCATTGAAAACGACTCCGTTGAAGTGCGCAGCACCATGGGAACCTTGGTCGAAAACGTCAATCAAGTGGCCGCCGCCGTCGGTACCGTTGATCAAGTGATCGCGAATATCACCGGCATCGCTAGCACCATGCAACGCATTATTTCGCACGCTGCCGTCGGTGCCTTTTTGCGCTCGGTAAAACTCGACCATGTGGTGTGGAAACAAAAAGTTTATTCGACGCTACTCAGTCGTCAGTCGTGCGGCGATGGTCTGGGTGATCACACGCGCTGCCGATTGGGTAAGTGGTATTACGAAGGTCAAGGAAAACAAAAATTTTCAGGTCTCAAAAGTTTTGCATCGCTCGAAAAACCCCACACCGATGTGCATTATTTCGGCAATGCCGCGCTGCGCGCCGTCAATGAAGACAAACATTCGGAAGCATTGGAATTTTTGCGCAAAATGGAAGCCGCTAGTCGCGAAGTGGCCGATCGGATTGATGACATTAATCACGAAGCACTGCAACAAACGATTCAAGAAAGTCAGCAAGCGCAAACCGGCACCGAATTATTTTGATCGCGTTTTCTAATGAGCGAAGAGCAGGTGCAATGTCTGCGCTAACCATGCGACCAAATCACCGGACCACGGTCCGGTGAAGAGCGCCAGCCACAGCGTCAATGCCAACAAATATCCCAGCCAACGCGATTTTTCGCGCCAATGCCATGCGCCATAGGTGGTCAATAAGACGCTTGCTAGCAACAGCAAAACCGGCGTCATACGCCTTCCGTTAGCGTGCGTCGCGACCGCGCCCATCATGCCCGGTAATAAATACGCCAGCGCCCAGAAAAATGCGCTGAATACATTTATGAACCAATAACGACGCGGCGAAAAATGCAAACAGCCCGCGATAAAAGGCAGCACCGCGCGGATCGGACCGATAAATCGTCCCGCCACCAATGCCAGCGCACCAAAGCGCAGAAAAAATAATTCGGCGCGCAACACGATGTCGGCATGATGTTGCAAAAAACGAGAACGGCGAATGGTATGGCTGTGCGTCGAACCCAACACAAATCCCAGCCCTTCCCCCATTACCGCGCCACCATAAGCACCGAAAAAAACTGGCCAAAACGGCAACGCTTGCGCACCGATCAACGCGCCTAAGGTCAACAACAACACCCAGCCCGGAAAAAAAAATCCGACGATGATTAAGGATTCGGCAAACGCCACTGCCCACGCGATGAACCACGCGAAATGCGAATAGTCGTGTATCGAGTTCAACAATAATTCAGTCATCGGCGAGCGAAAAAAGAAGTTAGTGTCGCACCAAAAGACGGCAAAATGCGCCTTGTTATGCGGCGTTCGCATGGCGAGAGCAACATCGCCACGCGGTTTTTATGTCACGAGACTTTTTCGCCGGCGGCTTGCTTATCGGCGTGATAACTGGAACGCACCATCGGACCGCTGGCCACGTGAGTAAAACCCAGTTCGCGCGCGATACGACCGAGTTCGTCGAATTCGGCTGGGGTCACAAAACGCTTCACCGGATAATGATTTTTTGACGGCTGCAAATACTGTCCGAGCGTTAACATCTCGATGTCATAACGACGCATATCTTTTAAGGTTTCAACGATTTCGTCGTTGCTTTCGCCAAGCCCCAGCATCAAACCCGATTTCGTTGGAATACCGGGATAACGTTGTTTGAATTTTTGCAGCAGTTCGAGCGAATGAAGGTAATCGGAGCCGGGACGCACCGCTTTGTAATGATGCGGAACCGTTTCGATATTGTGATTAAAAACATCCGGCAAAGCCTGCCCCATGATATCGAGCGCAACGTCCATGCGGCCGCGAAAATCCGGCACCAGCACTTCGATTTTGGTCGTCGGATTCAAGGCGCGCGCTTCGCGTATACAATCGACAAAATGTTGCGCGCCGCCGTCACGTAAATCGTCACGATCAACTGAGGTGATAACCACGTATTTCAGTTTCATCGCTTGAATGGATTCGGCAATTTTTTTCGGCTCGTCGGCATCGAGCGCCAGCGGACGACCGTGCGCCACATCGCAAAACGCACAGCGACGCGTGCAGATATCGCCCATGATCATAAACGTCGCGGTGCCGTGGCTAAAACATTCGGGCAAATTCGGGCAACTGGCTTCTTCGCATACGGTGTGCAATTTTTTATCGCGCAACATATGTTTGATCGAATTGATTTGATCGCCACTGGGTAAACGCACACGGATCCAATCCGGCTTGCGTGGCATCTCGACCGTCGGCTCGACCTTGACCGGAATTCGCGCCAATTTTTCTGCGCCACGCAATTTTTCACCGGCCACCGGCTTTTTGATTTCAGTCACGCTATTCACTCAAGTGGTGTGTAAGTAGGAGTGCCGTGAGGCGCGAACTGGCTGACCATCGCGCCTTACAGCGCTCCTACAGAGAAGGGGAAAGACCCGTCATACGGGTGGCGGCATTATAGCCAAGTCGTTCCAGCAACTTTTGGATCAAAACCGGCTCTACAGTGTCTAAATCAGCCGGACCGCCCAGCTGCGATAGCATAACCATCTGCAATCCCTGATAACCGCAAGGGTTAATGCGCAAGAACGGTTCGAGATCCATGTGAATGTTAAAGGCGATGCCATGAAAGCTGCAGCCTTTGCGCACGCGCAGACCGATGGAACAGATCTTAGCGCCATTGACATAAACCCCAGGCGCATCGGCACGCGGTGCCGCTGTAATGCCGTAGTGTGCGCAGGTATCGACCACGGCATTTTCCAGCGCGCTCACCAATTCGCGCACGCCTAAATTTTTGCGCCGTAAATCCAACATAAAATACACCACCTGTTGGCCCGGCCCGTGATACGTCACTTGTCCACCGCGATCGACTTGCACCACTGGGATCGCACCCGGATTCAACACATGTTCGGCTTTTCCGGCCTGCCCTTGTGTGAATACGGGGTCATGTTCCACCAACCAGATCTCGTCGTCGTTTTGTTCATCGCGGGTGTCGGTAAAGTGCTTCATCGCTTGCCAGATCGGTTCATACGACTGACGACCTAATTGCCGCACGATCATTTTTTCGCTGACTTTCATTACAACACCATTTTGACGCCGACGATGTAGCGTAACGCGTGATAAACCTGCTGCAACTGCTCGCGATGACTGAAATAAACCGGCACCGTTAAAGACACAAATCGTCCACCGCTGCTGGGTGTTTCGCGCAACACATAATCACTGGGCAAATGCTGTTGCAAGACCGTCATCACGTCGTCGGCAAAACCGTCGCGTTTTTCACCAATGATTTTCAAATTAAATTGGCAGGGAAATTCCCAAACATCTGGCGTGGTGGTCATCATTGCTCGCTGGCGTCCGCTCGAAACCATTGCATCATTTGACGATAATATTCACCCACCGCACCGCGACCAATATCACGTCCGTCGAGGCGCGTTACCGCCTTTATTTCACGCAAACTGCTGCTCACCCACACTTCATCAGCAGCGAGTAATTCGTCGCGCGTGAGCGCGCGTAATTGCACGGTCCAGCCGTGTTGTCGCGCCAGTTTCAGCACCACGTGGCGCGTGATACCCGACAAAATATGTGCGCTTTCAGGTGCGGTCAAAAGCACACCGTTATGCACCGCGAACACATTGCTGGAGCTGCCTTCAATCGCTAAACCGTGGTGAATAAAAATCGCTTCATCGACACCGGCATCAACTGCTTGCTGACGTGCCAGCGCATTGGCCAATAAGGTGATCGCTTTGATATCGCAGCGCTGCCAACGCGTATCGGCCACCGTAATTGCGGCGATGCCGTGATCCGGCACCGGTTGCTCACCGCTGCTCCACGCTTGCACAAAGGCAAAAACGCTTGGCGTGGTGGGCGTGGCAAACGCGTGATCACGTTTACCCACGATACCGCCGCGTGTGATCTGTAAATACAGCGCAGCGGTTTGCACATTATTTTTTTGCAATAATGTTTCGGTGATCGTTTTTAACGCGGCGTCATCGACCACAAATGGGATCGCGATCGCGGCCAATGAACGCCGCAAACGCGCCAGATGCTCGGCAAAATAATGCAAGCGACCACGGTAGATAGGCACCACTTCGTAAACGCCGTCACCGAATAAAAAACCGCGATCATAAACGCTGATCTTAGCGTCACTGTCATTCAGATATTGACCATTGAGATAGACCGTGTTCATTGTCAGCCGCCTGCGTAAATTCGCCAATTAATTCGCTAACTGCTTCGATACCCAATCACTTAAACGACTGAATACGCTGCCTTCGTGAACATCGTTCAAACTCACCATCGGGTATTCGGCAACGTCTTTGCCATCGAGCTGTAAAAACAATTTACCGACCACCTGCCCTTTCGCCAGTGGCGCTTCCAATCCCGGCAATAACGCAAAACTGGCTTTCAAATCCGCGCGACGTCCACGCGGGATCACCAAGGTGGCATCGTGTGTTAAACCGACATCCACGGTTTCACTATTGCCATACCAGACCCGCGCTTGCGTTAACGCTTGTTCTGCTTTCAGGGCTTCAACCGTGTCGAAATGATTAAAGCCATAACTCAATAACGTTTTGCTTTCGATGGCGCGCGCCTTGGTGCTGTTCGCGCCCATCACCACCGCGATCAATCGCATACCGTTTTGCATGGCTGAACTGACCAAACAGTAACCGGCCGCTTTGGTGTGACCGGTTTTGATACCATCGACATTGAGCGACGAATCCCACAATAAATCATTACGATTCGGTTGTTTGATGCCATTCCATGTAAATTCTTTTTGCGAATACAAACCGTAATCTTCTGGAAAATCGCGAATCAACGCCGCGCCCAATAACGCCAAATCATAGGCCGAACTGTAATGACCTTCTTCGGTTAATCCGGTGGCATTTTTGAAGCGCGAATTTTTCATATTTAGTTTTTGCGCGTACTGGTTCATCAACGCCGCAAAAGCCGATTCGCTACCCGCCAAATGTTCCGCCATGGCAACGCTGGCATCATTGCCCGATTGAATGATGATGCCGCGATGCAAGTCATCGACACTGACTTGTTTGCCCACTTCCAAAAACATTAAGGAATTTTGCGACGCATCTTTATTTAAACGCCACGCGTTTTCGCTAATCGTCACCAGATCGGTATTCGCGATACGTTGACTTTTTACCACATCGGAAATGATGTAACTGGTCATCATTTTGGTCAGACTGGCGGGCTCGCCTTTTTGGTGAGCATTTTTTTCCAGCAAGATTTTTCCGGTGTGGTAGTCCATCAGCACATAGGCCGACGCATCAATATCCGGTGCAACAGCATCGAAGGCCAATGCCGTAACCGGCAATAACAGGGCAGCAACAAATTTATACATGGCAGCTTTAAGAAAAAGGTGAGAGAAAATAACGCGGCGAGATTGTAGCCGACGACGGCGGCTGCGCCCAAGTGAAAGGCATTTTCTAAAAAAATTTGCGATACCGAAGGGAGCGTGGCGTTTACGGCGCAACCAATGACGGGTCGTCGTAGCCTTTGTCTTCAAGGTAATCCTGCACTTTTTCGGCAACATCACGATTGGACAGCGGCCCCACACGCACGCGATAAACACCATTGCCATGTTGCACGGTGACGGGATACCCCACTAACGGTTTCACTTGATCGGCAACTTCAGTGGCAGAAGCCTGACGACTAAACGCGCCGACTTGCACAAACCACGCGCCATTTGCGCTTGGTTTTGGGGCCTCGTCACCGTCATCGGTCGCGGTGCTAGCGCTGGTTTTAGTCGCGCTGACGACGCGGATCTCGACATTCGCCGTGCCTTTTCCGGCCATGCCCAATTTATGCGCCGCCGCATACGACAAATCAATGATGCGATTTTTTACGAACGGACCGCGATCATTGACGCGCACAATGACCGAACGTTGATTATCGAGATTGGTGACTTTTAAATAAGTCGGCAGTGGCAGGGTTTTATGCGCGGCGGTCATTTTATACATGTCATAAGCTTCACCGCAGGATGTACGTCCACCGTGAAATTTTTCGCCGTACCAAGAAGCCACACCGCGCTGCACAAAGTCGTCACTCGATTCACGCACATAATACGTTTCACCCATAACGGTATAGCTTTTGGGATTGCCGAATTTACATTTTGGTTCGGCGCGCACATCTGGATCTTTAACGCCACTGACATCGGGTGGATTTTTCGGATAACGATCATCGTTGCGAAACGTCGGCTCACTCGCACAACCGCTTATTAGCAGCGCCAGTAGCAAACAATAAACGGTCGTCGACGCCTCGCCATGTGCGGCACGCAACGTCATTATTGCTGTTTTTTTTATGGCGTTTATCATAAGCCGTGATCTCGTCGACACCGATCGTTAGTCCAATATGTCGTTATTCTTTCGCTACGCTAAAGGTTCGTGGCGTGTTATCAAAGGCTTCACGTAGACGTGTCGAAAATTCCATCACTGCACGGGCATACATACCGCTGCGATTATATTTGGTGATCACATTAAAATTATTGAACCCTAAATAATAATGTTTGCCATCGGATTCTTCGAACGCGAGCAACGTTGCACCGTAACGATCATTTAATGACGTAGGGACGTCAACGCCATATTTTTTCCATTCGATCAGCGCCTTTATTCCGGTTTTTGGATATGGCTCGACGCTTAATAACGCCGCATTTACATTAACCGGCAACAACAAACCGCCTTCTTTCTGCCAGCCATGTTGCGCAAAATAATTGGCCACGCTGCCGATGGCATCACTGGCATCCTGAAATAAATTCACGCGCCCATCGCCATTAAAATCGACGGCCCATTTACGATAGCTGGTCGGCATGAACTGGCCCATGCCCATCGCACCGGCATACGATCCAAGCGCTTGCTCAAGCGGCCATTGTTGTTCACGCGTTAATAAAAAATATTGTTCCAATTCGCCCTGAAAATAAGCGGCACGCGGTTCGTAATGAAACCCTAAGGTATAGAGCGCGTCCAACACGCGATGTTTGCCCATATTGCGTGCGTAATTCGTTTCAACGCCGATAATGGCGCACAGGTATTCGGCCGGTACGCCATAGTTTTTTTCGGCTCGGGCGAACTCGGCTTCGTATTGCTGCCAAAACGCGAGACCATTTTTTAGTCGCGCCTCGGTCAGAAAAATGGGCGCGTAATCCTTCCATGGTTTGACCGCTTCGGCGGGTTTGGTCATCAGCGCGATAATGTCGTCGCGTTTTTGCGCTTTGGCCAATTGCTGATCAATTTCATCGCTGCTAAATCCGTGTGTGAGCAATTTTTGTTTGAATGACGGCGGCACGACCGGTGTCTCCACTGGCGGCGGCGTGACGCAGGCTGTTAATAAAACACTGAGCGAAAGTAAAGTTAAACGAAGCATTGCGCGAGAGGATCCTAAAAAAAAACTAAGTGGTTAATAAACGCCGATGCGTGTGCAACGACATGACCATACCAAAACCGGCTAATAAGGTCACGGAGGCGGTGCCGCCGTAACTCACCAGAGGCAACGGTACACCGACTACCGGCAGCAAACCGGTGACCATGCCAATATTCACGAAAACATAAACAAAAAAACTTAAGGTCAGTGAGCCGGCTAACAAGCGGGTGTACGTTTCTTGCGCTTGAGTGGCAATCACCAACCCACGCGAAATAATAAATCCGAACAACGCCACGAGCAGCAGCGCGCCGAGAAAACCCAACTCTTCGCCGAGTACCGCAAAAATAAAATCGGTGTGACGTTCAGGGACAAATTCGAGCTGCGATTGCGTGCCTTGAAAATAGCCTTTGCCATACAGCCCGCCGGAACCGATGGCGATTTTTGACTGGATAATGTGATAACCCGCGCCTAAAGGATCGGATTCAGGATTTAAAAACGTCAGCACGCGTTGACGTTGATAATCCATCATATAGAAATGCCACAAGCCCCACGCCAACGGTGCCGCCGCTGCAATCAATCCGACAATTAATTTCCATGACAATCCAGCGAACCACAATACAAAAAAGCCGGCCGAGGCGACAAGTAAAGCGGTTCCCAAATCCGGCTGTAATGCGGTGAGTGCTACCGGCACCAAAATGATGCCGGCCGCGATCGCTAATTGCGAACTGCGCGGTGGCAACGCGCGTTCACTGAAATACCACGCCAACATCATCGGCACGGCCAGTTTCATTAACTCCGACGGTTGAAACCGAATAAAGCCTAAGTCCAACCAACGTTGCGCGCCTTTGCCGACGTGACCGACCACATCCACAACCAATAACATGATCACACCGATGACGTATAACACGGGCGACCACGCTTTTAATAATCGCGGCGGTAATTGCGCAATCGCGATCAAAATCATCAGCCCAAGCGAAAAGCGCAGCGTTTGTCGCACCAGATTATCGCTGCCACCGGCGCTGTACACCACTAATAATCCGATCGCCATCAACAACACTAAACTGAATAATAACGTGGTATCGAGATGGAATCGCCACAGCAAACTGTGTCGTTCTTTGTGAGTATGAATTTGTGCGCCGAATAAACTCATGGTTGCCTCGTGTGACGCGTCGTGATGGCGTTGCTAGCGGCAGAATCGGGACTATCTAACCATTGATCCATGACGCGGCGCGCGATCGGTGCCGCCGCCGAACCGCCACCACCGATCACGTTTTCAACCAACACCGCGACCGCGATGCGCGGTTTGTCATAAGGTGCAAATCCTAAAAACAACGCGTTGTCACGAAATTTTTCTTCCACTTTGGTGGCGTCGTATTTTTCATCTTGCGCGTAACTTTTTACCTGCGCGGTACCGGTTTTTCCGGCTGCCATATACCGTGTGCCTTTAAATGCCGCGCGCGCCGTTCCGCGCGGTCCATTGATCACATCGCTCATGGCTTGGCGCACCAATTGAAAATATTCGGGATGCGAAATATCCGGTTGTTGCGCCGATTTTTCGATGGCAAGTGTGTGACGCGTTTCACCGTCACCTAAGGCTTGCACTAATCGCAACGGATAACGCCTGCCACCATTGGCCAACATCGCGGCCGCATTGGCCAATTGCGGCAAACTCGCACTCCATGCCCCTTGACCAATGCCCACGCTCACCGTCTCGCCGGGATACCAGATCTCTTTGCGCACGCGTTTTTTCCATTCGCGCGACGGCATGATGCCTTTCGTTTCTTCACCGACGTCCATCCCGGTGGTCTCTCCGAATCCCCAATTACTCATGGCCGCCGATAATTTATCAATCTGCATTCGCCACGCCAGATCATAAAAATAAACATCACAGGATTGTTCAATGGCGTCGTGTGCATTTACCCAACCGTGACCGCCTTTTTGCCAATACCAATCGCGAAAATGACGTTCATCTCCCGGTATTTGCCAATAACCACGATCAAAAATTTTGCTGTCCGGTTTATTGAAACCCTGTTGCAAACCAACCAACGCCATTAACGGTTTAATCGTCGAACCGGGGGGATAAATGCCTTGTAAAGCGCGGTTATACAACGGGCGATCTTCGCTGTTTAACAAAGCTTGATAACTGATGCTGTCGATGCCGGTAACAAACGGATTGGGGTCGAATCCCGGTCGTGATACCAACGCTAATACGCCACCGTTTTCGGGATCGATGGCCACCACCACGCCGCGTTGATCGCCCAAAGCCGACAACGCGGCTAATTGCAAATTCAGATCGATGTTCAGATAAAGATCGCGCCCCGATTGCGGCGCAACGCGGTTGAGTACGCGCACCACACGATCGTGCACGTCGGTTTCAACTTCTTGAAAACCGACCGCGCCGTGTAATTGGTTTTCATAAAACTTTTCGACACCTTGCTTGCCGATGAAGGATGTCGCGGCATAGTTATTTTGATCGACCGTATCCCATTCTTTTTCGTTGATGCGACCGACAAACCCTATCGCATGAACCATTTGTTCACCATAAGGGTAAAACCGAATCAACCGTCCCGCGATGGCCACGCCGGGAAAGCGATGTTGGTTGACGGCAAACAACGCCACTTCACGCTCGGTTAACCGGTTACGGATCGCGACCGGCTGGTCTTTGCGGCGCTCTTTGCGTTCGCGCGCAAAGCGTTCACGATCACCGTCGGTAATGGTGATGAATTGACTCAATGCGGTGATCGTTTGATCGATCTGCGCCACTTTTTCCGGCGTGATTTCGAGTGAAAAATTGGAACGATTTTCGGCCAGAATATGACCGTTGCGATCGTAAATGAGCCCGCGTGTCGGCGCGATCGGTTGCACGCTGATACGATTGCGATCGGCAAGCGTACGCCAATTATGATGATCGACCACTTGCAAATAAAATAGTCGCGTCAATAACACGAGCAATGCCAAACCGACCACAATGCCCGCAAACACCGTGCGATTAAAAAACAGCGACGCTTCAGCAATCGGATCTTTTATGCGTAATCGTTTCATGCGCGATGATATGGATGATTAAGAATAACCGTGTGCGCGCGATACAACGCCTCGGCCACGACAATTCGCACCAGTGGATGCGGTAACGTTAAGGCCGACAGCGACCATTTTTGTTCCGCCCGTTGCAATAACCCCTCGGCCAGCCCGTCGGGACCGCCGACCAGCAAGGCAATGTCGCGACCATCGTGTTGCCAACGCGTCATCACTTTGGCGAGTTGTTCGGTGGTCCACGACGCACCGAGCACATCCAGTGCCACCACATAATCCTGTTTAATGTGCTGCTGGATTAACTCGGCCTCCTGCGCTTTCAAACGCGCGATATCGCTGTTCTTGCTGCGCTTGGGCAGGTCGATCTCGATCAATTCTAAACGGCAATCGTGGCTCATACGCCCTGCATATTCGTGATAACCATCGTTTACCCACGACGGCATTTTATTTCCAACGGTGATCAATTTAATTTTCATCGGAGTCGGGACCGTGGGCCTTTTGCACACACCATTAAGCTGTCGGTTTGTGTTGACCCCAATTCGGGTCCCACAATTTTTCCAGTTGATAATAATCGCGCGCTTCGCGCGTCATCACGTGCACGATCACATCGCCCAAATCAATCAAGATCCAACCACTGGCCGGTTCGCCTTCGACACCGATCGGTGCGTAGCCAAGGGTTTTGGCTTGTTCATTCACTTGCGCCGCGAGGGCATTGAGATGGCGCGACGACGTCCCGCAAGCGATCACCAAATAATCGGCGATTGAAGTCAGTTTGCTGACCTCCAGCACGACAATTTCTTTGGCTTTGAGATCGGTTAATGCCGCCACGGCGGTGTCGCGTAAACGCGCAATCGTTTGTGCTATCGGATCGTTTTTCATCACGTGTATAAATTATGCTGTTGAATATAACGCGCCACACTTGCGGTGACACCACTGGGTGTTGGATCGCCTGATTGAATGGCGGCGCGAATAGCCGTTGCCGAATACGGTATCGTCGCGCCTTGCACCCACAACACGTCACCGGCGCGCGCGCTCGCCAGCGTTTCGGGTGTCAGTGCTTGGCGTTGTTGCCACATCAACGCCAAGTACGGTTCGCGGGCTACGTCGCACCCTTCACGCGCCATCACAATCAATGTCGCCAGTTGCAAAATCGCCGTCGGTTCGCGCCACGTTAATAAGGCGTTGAAACTGTCCTGCCCGACCACCCAAAATAATTTTTCGTCCGTCCGCTGCGCGCGTTTCTCGCGTAACGTCGTGACCGTATAACTCGCGCTATCGCGATGAATTTCGCAATCATCCACGATTAAACCAACACGACCAGCGCACGCTAAGTGCAACATGGCGACACGCTGCTCACCCGTCGCGCCCGGTGCCGCGCGATGCACCGGCGTTGCGCACGGCAACAGGTAAATCTCGTCTACGCCGGCCGCCACGCGAATGCGCTCGGCCCATTGCAAATGCCCTTCGTGTACCGGATCAAAGGTGCCACCCAATAAGATCACGCCCGTACTCCGGCGCAGCGCAACACAATTTTTTCCAGCATCTGCCACGGATCGCCGATGAGCGCGCCTTTCATCGCCCGCTCGGCATCAAACGCCATGCGCATCAAGGTGCGCGTGCCTCGCGTTTGCAAGCGCCGCGCACCGCTGGCAAATAACGTTTGGCGATTTTTCCACACGCCAGCTTGTTGCGCTGCAAACGACGGCGACTGGCCTTGTTCGATCAGTTGCGCGACCGCATCCAAACTGCGCAGATCGCGTTGTACCGCGCCCAGTAACATACGCAAATAACCGCCTTCATCTTCGCCGCGCAAACCACTCAACATACGCACCACGCGCGCGCCATCACCATGAAGCGCGGTGTTCATTACCTCGTAAACATCGAAGCGCGCTTGCTGGCAGGTGATTTCATTGATGTGTTCGATCGCGATCTCTTGTTGTGGATACAACAACGCCAATTGCTGAAGTGTTTGCTGCGTGGCAAGTAAATTGCCTTCGGTGTAGTCGATCAATAATTGCAGCGCGTCGGGCTGTAAGGTCAACGCCATTGACGTGGCTCGCGTTTGTATCCACGCCGCCAAGCGATCGGCACTGATCGGATCGGCAATAATCATCGTGCCGTGTTGTTCAAACGCTTGAACCCACGCCGCATCGAATTGTTTTTTTTGCAAGCCCGGTACAATCACCCACAACAAAGTGTCGTCATCGCGCCGTTCAAGCAATAACGGCAACGCGATTTTGGCGGCATCACCGGGGCTTTGTTGGAATCGCCATTCTTGCACGCGACGCGACGCGAACAACGACATGGTGCCGGCATTTTCGAGTGCCGCATTAAAGTTAAATTCTTTTTCACGTTCGACAAAAAATGTCTCGCGCTCTTCAAAACCGAGCTGTTTGGCCAGTTGCCGCAATTTATCCAGCGTCTCTTCGATAAGCAGGCATTCATCGCCGCAGAGCAATACCGCTGAGGGCAGTTCTTTTAAGGGCGTCGGAAGTCGATCGGCATACAGGCGCATGGGCGTTAAGGCGTTGGTGCCAGCGTGTAACGAATTTGCCGCAATAAACGCTGGGCAATTTCATTTTGCATTTCTTGCACCAGTTCATTTTCTTCGGCGGCTTTACCCAAGAGATCACGATGATCGAAACCGTAATCACGTCGTGTACTCAAGACGCGCGGTTGCTCGTGTTGTTCACCGGGTTTATCCAAATCGTAACTGACGGTGTAGATCAATTCGTAATCCGATGGACGACCGTATTGATCCACCGTTTGGGTGCGGCGGGTTAATTTTTCTTCACGCACGGTTAACACCAACTGCGCCGCCTCGACGCTCACCGGAATAACATTCGCACCACGTAATGCGTCGCGCAAGCTACGCGTTAATTCGGCGTAAGGTGCCGACGCAACGATCGCGACTTTGGCGTCGCTCATGTTGTTATCGTGCGCGCTACCACGCAAATGGAAACCGCAAGCCCCCAAACAAGCACTTGCGGTAAACAACCATAAGCCGCGCAACAAACTGGTCGATGACATCATCCGGCGACAACAAAGCTGATTAATTTACCAGGAACGAAAATCAGCTTTTTCACTTCTTTTCCACTCACGTATTTGGCCACGTTTTCATCTTGCAAGGCCAAACGGTGCGCCGCGTCTTGATCGGCATCGGCCGGAACTTGAATGTTAGCGCGCAATTTGCCGTTGACTTGCACCGCCAGATTCACGCTCGCACGGATCAAAGCGAACTCGTCTACGTCGGGCCACGGCTGCTGATGCACCGGCGTGTCGTAACCTAAGTGCTGCCATAATTCGTGACCGATATGCGGAACGATCGGGGCGAGAATCAACACGCTGATCTTCAACGCTTCTTGCACGACGGCACGATCTTGTTCATCAATCGCCACGTATTTGTTGATCGCGTTCATCAACTCCATCACCGCCGCAATCGCAGTGTTAAACGTGTAGCGACGTTGCATATCGTCGCTCGCTTTTTTTAATGTTTCGTGCGCTTTGGCATACAATTCTTTTTGCGCAGCGTTCAACGTCGCTACCGTTAAGGGAGCAACTAAACCGCTGATACGATGGTTGTAAACGGATTTCCAAACGCGGCGCAAAAAGCGATGCGAACCTTCGACGCCGGCGTCGCTCCATTCCAACGACATATCCGGCGGTGACGCGAACATGGTGAATAATCGCACGGTGTCGGCACCGTATTTGTCGATCATGGCCTGTGGGTCGACGCCGTTATTTTTTGACTTCGACATTTTTTCGGTGCCGCCAATATGCACCGCCAAACCATCCATTTTTAATTTCGCCGCCACCACGCGCGCTTTGTCATCGAGTTCGATGTCGACATCGGCGGGGTTGTACCACGTTTTTTTGCCGTCCGGATCGACACGGTAAAATGTATCGGCGATCACCATGCCTTGCGTTAACAATTTGGTGAACGGTTCGTCAGAATCGACCAAGCCTTCGTCACGCATCAATTTGTGAAAAAAGCGCGCGTACAACAAATGTAAAATCGCGTGTTCGATGCCGCCAATATACTGATCGACCGGCGTCCAATAATTCGCGCGCTTATCCAACATTTGATGAGCATCGGGACAGGCGTAACGTGCGTAATACCAACTCGATTCCATAAACGTGTCAAACGTGTCGGTTTCGCGCTCGGCGTCTTTACCGCATTGTGGGCAAACACATTTTTTCCATTCACTCATGCGTTTTAACGGCGAGCCATCGCCCGTTACGGTGACCTCGGTCGGCAATACCACGGGAAGGTCTACGGCTGGCACCGGCACCGCACCACAAGCGGTGCAATTGATTACCGGGATCGGACATCCCCAATAACGCTGCCGCGATACGCCCCAATCACGCAAACGGAAATTCACTTTAACGTCGGCTTGCCCCTTCGCACCCAGTTGTTGGGCCAGCGCATCAAACGCTTCTTTAAAATTTTTGCCATCAAACGCACCGGAATTCACTAACTTCCCTTTTTCGGTAAACGCGGCCTGACTTAAATCGCATACCTCGTTATGCAGCGGCGCAATCACTTGTTTGATGGGTAATTGATATTTCTGTGCGAATTCGTAATCGCGTTGATCGTGTCCTGGCACCGCCATCACCGCACCGGTGCCGTATTCCATCAGCACAAAATTCGCCACCCATACCGGTACTTTTTCTTGCGAGATCGGATGAATGGCAAAAAAACCGGTGGCCACGCCTTTCTTTTCCATCGTGGCCATATCGGCTTCCATCGTCGTTTGCGTTTTGCATTCGGCGACAAAGTGGGCCACTGCGGCATTTTTTTCAGCCGCAGCGAGTGCCAGCGGATGTTGCGCCGCCACCGCTAAATACGTCACGCCCATAAACGTATCGGGGCGCGTGGTGAACACTTCCAGAATGTCGTCGCGACCATCAATAACGAAACGGATCTGCATCCCTTCGGAGCGGCCAATCCAATTACGTTGCATGGTTTTCACCTGCTCCGGCCAACCATCGAGCAGATCCAGATCCGTTAATAATTCGTCGGCGTAATCGGTGATGCGCAAAAACCATTGCGGAATTTCACGACGCTCGACCAACGCTCCCGAACGCCAACCGCGACCGTCGATCACTTGTTCATTAGCCAGCACGGTTTGATCGATCGGATCCCAATTCACCACCGCCATTTTTTTGTAGGCGATGCCTTTTTCCATCAAGCGAGTAAAAAACCACTGCTCCCAACGGTAATACTCAGGCTTGCAGGTGGCCAATTCGCGCGACCAGTCATAAGCAAATCCCAAACGCTTGAGCTGGCCTTTCATGTAGGCCATGTTGTCGTCGGTCCACGCCGCCGGTGCCACGCCGTTTTGTATCGCGGCATTTTCGGCTGGTAAACCGAAGGCATCGAAGCCCATCGGTTGCAACACGTTTTTACCCAACATGCGTTGCACGCGCGCAATCACATCGCCAATGGTGTAATTGCGCACATGCCCCATATGCAGGCGACCACTGGGGTAAGGAAACATCGAGAGGCAATAAAATTTTTCGCGCGTGTTGTCTTCTTCGCAGACAAAGGCATTGCTGTGATTCCACAACGCTTGCACTTTGGGTTCGATGGAATCGGGATGATAGTGTTCGTTCATAATGGTCATTCGGCGTTACCGTGAGAGGTATTGAAATCATTGTTTTTGCTTGGAAAATTCTAACCTACCGGCGTTCGGCTTGCACTGAAAACGCGACCCCGTTCGCTTGTCAGGTATGCGCCGGTCGCCTAGCATGAATGTCTGCACACCCGCTCACGATAACGACACGCGACCACTATGAACTGGGATATCGTCACCACCAAGGCCATCGCGGCATTTTGTTTGCCGCCGGGATTGTTTAACACGCTGTTTGTGCTGGCCTTTGTCATCGGACGCAAATTCCGCGTCATCGGTGTGGCGCTGTTTACACTGGCATTTATCAGCTTGTACGCCTTGGCAACGCCGTTTGTGGCCACCGCCTTGATGAGTCAGATCCAACCGTCTGCCGCTTTGCGTCTAAACGCACTGCCAATTGACGAACAACACAGTGCCATCGTGGTGCTGGGTGGCGGTCGCCGCGCCAGTGCGCCGGAATACGACGACATTGATACCGTGAGCGATGAAACACTGGATCGCTTGCGTTACGCCGCGCGGTTGCAAAAACAGATGCATTTGCCGGTGCTGTTATCAGGCGGCAAGGTGTTCAACGAACCGACACCGGAGGCGGTGTTGATGAACGAGACATTCATTACCGATTTTCGCGGTGCGCCAAACTGGTTGGAAACCAACAGCCGCAACACGGCGGAAAACGCACAATTTAGCGCTCGCATTCTGGCGCAGCAAAACATCAACAAAATTTATCTGGTGACGCACGCGTGGCATATGCCGCGCGCCTTACTCGCCTTTGAAGGAAAAGGCCTAGACGTGGTTCCCGCCCCCATCGGCTTTGAATTAGCCCCCCTTGGACCGCGTGGTTTATTGTTTTATGTTCCGCGCGCCGAAGCACTGCTCGTCTCCAGCCGCGCCCTGCACGAACGCTTAGGATTATTCTTCGCGCAGTGGTTTTGAACGCGCGTGTAAAAACTCGGCACACTGATCGGCTGGCAAGGGTTTAGCCAGCCAGAATCCTTGTAATTCATCACAACCTTCATCGCGCAAAAACGCCAGCTGCTCGTCCGTTTCGACCCCTTCGGCGACCACCGATAATTGCAGTGAATGCGCCATCGCAATAATGGTGCGAGTGATGGTGGCATCGTCATTGTCTACGGTTAAATCGCGCACAAATGATTTATCAATTTTGATGGTATCAATCGGCAATTTTTTTAAATAACTCAAACTCGAATAACCGGTACCAAAATCATCCACCGCCAAACGAATACCCATGGCGCGCAATTCATTCAAACGCAAGGTAGATTGATCGGGATTGGCCATCACCAGACTTTCAGTGATTTCCAGTTGCAAAAAACTCGCGTCGACACTGTTGGCATTGAGCAGTGTTTGTATACGTTCGCGAATGTTACCGGTCATCAGTTGGCGCAAACTCAAATTGACCGCCACCGGCACGCGCGGCACCGACTCTTTTTGCCATTGCCGTAATTGTTGCAACGCGCGTCCGATCACCCAATCACCAATACTGACAATCAATCCCGTTTCTTCGGCGAGTGGAATAAATTCATCAGGACGCACCGCCCCCAAATCGTGTGAGTGCCACCGCAATAACGCTTCCAACCCAGTGATATGCCCACGCTTAAAGTTCATCTTCGGTTGAAAATTCAAGGTGAATTCATTTTGCGCTAAGGCCTTGCGCAAAGCATTTTCGAGTGCATGACGGCGACGCATTTGCTCGTTCATCGCACCGATAAAAAATTGATAATTATTGCGCCCCTGTTCTTTAGCATGGTACATCGCCAGATCGGCATTCTTGATTAGTGTCGCGGTATCGTCTCCGTCTTCGGGAAACACGCTGATACCGACACTGGGCGTGACGACCACTTCATGCCCTTCAATCGCAAACGGTTTAACAAACGCACTGACGATCTTTTCGGCGACGATGGCGGATTTTTCCATCGTCGTGATCGCTTCGAGAATAACGGTAAATTCATCGCCGCCCAATCGCGCCACCGTGTCATCATCGCGCACGCTGGCCAGCAAACGCTTGGCCACTTGACGCAACAGTGCGTCACCGGCGGCATGCCCCATCGAATCATTGATGTGTTTAAACCGATCGAGGTCGAGAAACAACAACGCCACGCGATACTGACCGCGACGCGCCTGCGCAAGTGCGTGACGCAAGCGTTCGTGAAATAACGTGCGGTTGGGTAAATTGGTTAACGTGTCGTAATTGGCCAAGTGGCGCAATTCTTCTTCATACCGTTGACGATCCGTCACGTCTTTGGTGGTACCGGCCAGACGCACAGGATTGCCGTTTTCGTCGCGCTCGACCACTTGTCCGCGATCCATGACCCAGATCCAACTGCCGTCTTTATGACGCATACGATACGTCGCTTCGAATTGTTCGGTTTCGCCATTTAAATGTCGCTGCAACGCGTTGGTTAAAATCAGTTGATCATCCGGATGCGTGTGTGCTTTGCGCCACTCAAAATCTGACGTCATTTCATGATCATCGTAACCGAGAACGCGCGCGAATCCTTCGCGATAAACCAATCGATTTTTGAGATCCGAGACAAATAATCCATCGCCTGTTCCCCACAACGACCACTTCAATCGCTGCTCCGATTCACGCACCGACGCTTCGGCGCGTTGACGTTCTCGTTCGTGAACGATACGGGTCCAAATAATAAAAGCCAGTACGCAAAAAATAATCAGCCCATAAATTAATTTGGCCCACGCGGTCAGCCACAATGGCGCTTGCACTTCGAGCGGCAATAAGGTGATGGGCGCACTCCACATATCATCACGATTTATCACCCGCACTTGCAATTCATAATGGCCGGGTTCGAGATTGGTGTAGGTCGCATCACGGCGCGATGTCGGCGCGCTCCATTCACGATCAAAACCGTGCAAGCGATACGAGTAATGCAAACGATCCGGCGCGCGATAATCCAATGCGGAAACTTGCACCGACACAATGCGATCATCAAACGCGATCGCTAACGGCGCTAATCGTTCGGCCATCACCACATCGCGCAACCGATTACCATATTGCAAAGCGGTTACCACCACATCCGATGGTAAAAAACGCGTGCGAATGACGGAAGGCTCAAACACGTTGTAACCATTAACGCCACCAAAATACAAACGCCCGTTTTTATCTTGAAAATGCGAACCGGCATTGAACTCCAGTCCTTGTAGGCCATCGCGGTGATCAAAACGGGTAAATCGTTGCGTTGCCAAATTAAAGCGCACTAATCCGCGATTGGTCGACAGCCAGAGGTGTTTCTTCTCGTCTTCTTCGATGCCATAAATGGTGCCATCGGGCAAACCGTTTTGTGTGCGCCACGATTGCAATCGCGGTGCATCACTTTCGGGATCGTTAATCTGCGTTAGCCCACCGTGCACGCCGACCCATAACGGACCGTCTTTTGATGACATCACACTGGAGACTATGTCACCTGGTAGCGCGTCGTTGACGTTGTCGCGTTTAAAAAATTGCCGCGTGGTTTGACCTATACGCACGCGATTCAAACCGCGCAGCGTGCCGACCCAATAATCGCCACTGCTGCGCCGCACCAGACTTAACACCATATTATGACTGAGCGAAAACTGATCAGCGGCATCGCGATGATAATGCTCAAGTATTTTTTTCGGCCATTGCAGATGCAATAAACCACTGTCATGCGTTCCGATCCACAACGATTGATCGGGCGCGACGCTGATCGCATGTATCGTGTTATCACTATTGGGAGCGAGCGCTGGAAATGCGTTAAATAATGTCGCCTTCGCGCGACGATGATCATAACGATAAACACCGCGATTGCTGCCGATATACAATTCGTTTTTATCCGCTGCGGTAATCGCCATAACGCGCATCGGCGATGCACCACGATGTTTATTTTCTCCTTGCAACACATGGGTGTGCTGTTGAAACGTCGCGTCATTCGCCGCAAGACTTTTTAAACCGAAGAGGTCGCCGCCAAGCCAAGTGGTGCCGTCGTTATCAACAAAAATCGCGCGAATATTATTTTCGTCGCTGTTATTTTGTTGCGCGGCGAACGTGAAATCGCGATGCAAACCGAAACGTAAGGAATCGAGATCAACATAAGCGACACCGGCAGTATGGGTGCCAACCCACAACACATTTTGGCGGTCGACAAATAAATGCGAAATGGATTGGCTTAATGCTCCGCCACCGATTATTGTTGCGTGACGGAACCACACCCATTGTTTTTGCGCCGCGCGCCAAACCAATAAGCCATTGTTCTCAACACTGGCCCAGAGATTGTTATCGCGATCGACCGTCAAGGCTCGTATGGATTTATTTAACGCGTCGTTGGACTCGCCATCACCGAGTACACGCGTCACAACATTCTTTTTTAACGCCAACTGAAACAAACCGTTGTCGCTGCCAATCCATAATTGTTGCTCATCGCGATACAGCGCATTGATTTGTCGCCCGAGTAGTGGCGCACTCACTTCGCTTGCGTGATTCGCTGCATCGACGTGCCATAATCCCGCGTTGTCGGTGCCGACATACACGCCGCCCTCACCATCACTGGTTAATGTTCGGGCGCTGGCAAAATCGACGTTGGTCACGGCATGATTGGTTAATGCGACACGACTCACGCCCAACGCGTGGGCGATCCACAGTGTCGAATCCGCGCTGATCACCTGTGTGATGTGCGCGCGTTCCTGCGCCAAAACCGGCACCTTGGCGACGTCAATAAACTGCCCCGATGGCAAATCAAAAATGGCTAAACCGGCGGTGCGTGTGGCGATCCATAAACGGTGTTGTGGATCTTCAACGAATGACGTGATCAAAGAATCGGCTAACGGTGAATCACTTGGCGAATTAAGCACCGTTAATTCATAACCATCAAAACGATGCAAACCGCCTTGCGTACCGATCCAGATAAATCCGCGCGAATCTTGAATCATGTCCGACACGGTGTTTTGTAATAAACCGGATTCATTATTTAAGGTGGCAAACGTCAACGCCAATGGCGTTGCGGCCAAGGAGGAACACAACCCGCACAATAAAACGATGAGGGAGCGAAAGCACGATAACAACATCAGGACACGCCCTAATTGGCATGTCCTAAAGATAGACGAAGTTGCGTTATTCGTTGACGCTGAAAAATGGCACGCGAGGCGTCACCGCGCACATCAAATCATAAGCAATCGTGCCAACGGCCGACGCCACGGTTTCGATCGGTAATTCGGGTCCCCACAACAACGCGCGATCGCCAATTTGTTCGCGACTATCCGGCCCCAAATCAACCGCCAGCATGTCCATCGAAACGCGTCCCGCGAGCGGCACATTGCGACCATTGATAAACACCGGCGTACCCGACGGCGCATGACGCGGATAACCATCACCATACCCCATCGCGATAGTGCCGATGACGGTGTCGTGTTGGGCATACCAAGCCGCGCCATAACCAATGCGCTCGCCTTTTTTGACGTGGCGAAGGGCGAACACTTGCGATTCCAACGTCATCGCCGGTTTCAAACCGTGATCAGCCCCAACATTGCCCGCGATCGGTGAACAACCGTACAACAACAAACCGGGCCGCACCCAATCAAAATGCGTTTCGGGCCACGCCAACACAGCGGGAGAATTGGCAAGACTGCGTTCGCCCGGCCAGCCTTTGGTTAATTGCTTAAATAATTTCAACTGCTGCGTCGTGGCGTCGTTAGCCATTTCATCGGCACAGGCCAAATGCGATAACAATCCCACCGGCTGTTGAACCCAGCTGATCCGCGCTAATCGTTCGTGTGCTTGCGCAACGGCTTCTGGTGCAAAACCTAAACGGTGCATGCCGGAGTCGATTTTTAACCACACTTTGAGCGGCGGATCGCAAGGCACTTCTTCCAACGCTTTTAATTGTTTTTCGTGATGCACAACGGTGGCGAAATTCATTTTCGCCATTAAGGGAATTTCGCGGTTGGCAAAAAATCCTTCCAGCACCACGATCGGCGCCGCGATACCACCGTCGCGTAATTCCAACGCTTCTTCGACGCAAGCCACACCAAACGCATCGGCATCACGCAGCGCATGTGCGACGCGCAACATGCCATGGCCATAGCCATTGGCTTTTAACATCGCCATTACCTTGCGACCCGGACTTAAACGTCGGATCACATCGAGGTTATGTTTAAGCGCAGCAATATCAATTAAGGCACGAGCGGAACGCATGGGGAAAAAGAGAAATTAACTTCAACACGAAGGACACAAAGTACACGAAGAGCGCGAAGGTGACAAAGGGAGAAACCAATACGTTTGTACTTTAAAGCGACGGCAACACCGGCCATGTTGAAACCCTTTTCGGCCCCTTCGCCGCCGCCCCAAAAAAGCCCGCCCGTTAAGCGTTCTGACATCGAGCGCCAACTGAACTTAATAATCACTCCCGCCCATCGGCATATCACCATCGTGATCACGAAAACGCATAAACCGCCCTTCGTATTTCAGATGAATCGTGCCGGTAGGACCGTTACGTTGCTTGGCAATAATAATTTCGGCCTTGCCTTTATTATCCGGTTTATCTTTGTGATAAACCTCGTCGCGGTAAATAAACATGATGACGTCGGCGTCTTGTTCGATAGCGCCGGATTCGCGCAAGTCGGCCATTAACGGGCGTTTGTCGGTACGTTGTTCTAAACCGCGATTGAGCTGCGATAACGCGATCACCGGCACATTCAATTCTTTCGCCAGCGCTTTTAACGAACGCGAAATTTCTGAAATTTCGTTGGTCCGGTTTTCGGTTTGACTGTCGCCTTTCATCAACTGCAAATAGTCAACCATAATCATCGACAAACCGCCGTGCTGACGATGTACACGACGCGCGCGGGCGCGCATTTCCATCGGAGATAAACCGGCGGTATCGTCGATATATAAATTATTTTTTTCTTTTAATAATTTGACCGTATTTTGCAAACCGTCCCATTCGTGCGGTTCCAACATACCGGAACGTAAATTTTGGAATTGCACCTGACCAAGCGATGACAGCGAACGCATAATCAACTGTTCGGCGGGCATTTCCATCGAAAACACCAACACGGGTTTATCTTGTTTAAGAGCGATGTATTCGCAGATGTTCATCGCGTAGGTGGTTTTACCCATCGACGGACGCGCCGCAATAATCACCAGATCGGATTTGTGCATACCGAAGGTAAGTTTATCAAGCTCATCGAAACCGGTTTTAATACCGACATCAGCTTCGCCGCGCGCAATTTTGTCGAGTTTTTCGAGCACCCCCGACAACATTTTGAAATCAACGCGTTGCGGGCCGCTGTTTTGTTTAGCGCGCGCATCACGAATTTCAAACACGGATTTTTCAGCAGAATTTAATAACTCTTGAGCGGTGCGACCGGCCGGTGCATAGGCCGAATCCGCGATCTCATTGGCCGCGCTGATCATTTCGCGCAACAAACCGCGTTCACGCACAATGCGGGCATAAGCCACAATGTTTTGCGCAGACGGAGTATTGCGCGCCAGCTCGGCTAAATACGGTAAACCACCGGCGTGTTCGGCTTCACCACGGCGTTGCAATAACTCGAAAACCGTCACCGCATCAATAGATTGATTTTCATTAGCAAGGTGCGCAATCGCTGCAAAGATCAAACGGTGATCGGCGCGATAAAAGTCCGCTTCAGCGACTTGATCGCCAACCCGTTCCCACGCCTTATCGTCCAGCATCAAACCGCCCAAAATACTCTGTTCGGCTTCGACCGAATGCGGCGGTATTTTCAGCTGCGCTATTTCGCGATCAATCGTTGGTTTTTCTTTGGCGAACATCACAAGGCACCTAAGGGACAGCGGCGTGGCGGGATTCTACTGAAGGGTTTTAAGCTTGTGCGGACAACACAGCGCGACCACAAAAAGCTCACAGAGTTATCCACAGCGACGCGCAACACCGTGTCGGGGCAATT
The DNA here is from genome assembly GCA_964650615.1 of uncultured Pseudomonadaceae bacterium. Taxonomy (GTDB): domain Bacteria; phylum Pseudomonadota; class Gammaproteobacteria; order Enterobacterales; family Permianibacteraceae; genus Permianibacter. The sequence continues at coordinate 24,410 of CAZYUS010000029.1, forward strand.
CATGAATGGTTCATTGCCTCGGCGCGTGGTGTTAAAGAATGGGCGATTCGTGATTCGCCCCGACAACCGATCTATTTTTTAGGTAATAAAAAAGCCACCCGAGGGTGGCTTCTTCAATCCGGCAATCGCTATTACTCGGCGATAACGACGATTTTTGCTTTACCGGTCACTTCGGCATGCAGCGCGATGTCAATTTCGTATTCGCCGATCATGCGCAGCGCGCCGGTCGGTAAACGAACATCGGCCTTGGCCACCTCAACACCTGCTTTGCTTAACGCATCAGCGATGTCACGGGTGCCTACCGAACCGAACAACTTGCCTTCTTCGCCGGCTTTCGAGGCGATGGTGATCGCACCGACGGCAGTCAGTTTTTCGGCAGCGGCTTGTGCCTTGCCTAAAATTTCGGCTTGTTTCTTTTGCAGCTCGGCGCGACGGGCTTCGAACACTTTTTTGTTCGCTTCAGTCGCGGCAACGGCTTTGCCTTGGGGCAACAAAAAGTTACGACCGAAACCGGCTTTCACTTTAACGATTTCGCCCAAGTCGCCCAAACGGCGGATTTTTTCCAGCAGAATCACTTGCATGGCTTACCCCTTATTCGTGCGCATCGCAGTACGGCAGCAGCGCCAAGTAACGAGCGCGCTTGATCGCCGTAGCGAGTTGACGTTGGTAGTTCGCCTTGGTACCGGTGATGCGGCTAGGAACGATTTTGCCGGTTTCGGTGATGTAGGCTTTCAGGGTGGCAACATCTTTGTAATCGATTTGCGCAACGCCTTCGGCGGTGAAACGGCAGAACTTTTTACGACGGAAAAAACGTGACATTTTATTTAATCTCCCGCTTAAGCCGCGTCAAAGCCAAAATCTTCGCCATCGTCAGAACGACGTTTGCCGGCATCTTTTTCTTCTTTCGCTT
>CAZYUS010000030.1:0-8020 GCA_964650615.1 uncultured Pseudomonadaceae bacterium
GTTGGTGTATTTTTTCGCGATCGAGATCACCAAACGCAAGTTGGCTTCGACCATTTCTTTTTTGGCGCGACGGGCTTTTGCTTCGCCAATCGACATATGACGATTGAGTTCTTTAATGTCGGCGATCGACAAATGCGATTCGCTTTCAATCGACTGCAATTTCTTTTGCGCGCGCAAAATGTCTTCGGCAAATAATTCGAGTTTGTCGCGATACGGCGCTTTGCTCTTTAAATGCTTGTCGATCCATTTCAGATTGGTTTCGTTGCCAGGGAAAGACGCGATAAATTCTTTCTTCGGCATTTCGGCTTTGTCGCACGACAAACGCAAAATCAAACGCTCTTGCGTACGCACGGTGTCCATCAGTTTGCGCATACGCGCGACCAAACGGTCGAACTGTTTCGGCACCAATTTCAAAATTAAAAACTGTTGACCCAGTTCTTCCAGCGCGGTTCGAGTGGCTTTGTGTTGACGACCGTTCTTCGACAACACCGCCATCACGGCTTCGTATTTTTCACGCAGTTCATTGAAGCGCAGTTTGGCTTCTTCCGGATCGGGGCCGACGTTTTGTTCTTCTTCGTCGTCGCTACCGCCTTCAGAGGTTTCTTCGTCTTCTTCGTTCAGACTGGCTTCGTCCAACTCCGAGCCGATATGGGCCGCCGCGCTCAACGCCGCCGCTGCATCGGCGTTGGGATCATTGAATCCGGCGATGATGTCGGCCAGACGCATTTCTCCGGCTAAAAAGCGGTCGAACTCGTCTAACAAGTACTGCGCCGAGGCCGGGTACTCGGCCACCGCCATCAATACTTCGCGTAAACCTTCTTCGATACGCTTGGCGATCTCGATCTCGCCTTCGCGAGTCAACAACTCGACCGTACCCATTTCGCGCATATACATACGCACTGGGTCGGTGGTGCGACCGATCTCGCCGTCGAGACTGGCCAGCACTTGCGCGGCTTCTTCAGCCACATCGTCGTCGGCCACGGGCGTCGCGTCTGACATGGTGAGCTGGTCTTGGTCCGGTGCTTTTTCAAACACCTGAATGCCCATGTCGTTGATAATTTTGATGATTTCATCGACTTGTTCAGAGTCGATAATGTCCGGAGGAAGGAAGTCGTTGACTTCGTCGAACGTGAGGTATCCTTGCTCCTTGCCACGCGCGATCAGCAGCTTTAACTGAGACTGCTGGGTATTCTCTTCGGGGGGAAGCTGCTCATTCGATGCCATGCCGGACAACCTACTTCAAGAGGTGATACAAAAAAGGGGCGAGATTATAGCGGTTCCGGTCTGGCTCCGCTAACGGTTCACGCCAAAGGATCAAAGCTTAGTTGAGCTTGGCGTGATGGGGACGGAAAAATTCCCTCAGGTGGAGCATCTAGCGGCGCTCACGCAGACGGCGCGCGAATTCGGCTTTTTCTTCGGCGGTGGCGGTGCCAGCTGCGATACGTTGTTCCAGCGACAGGGCATCGCTACTTAAGGTGGCGCTGTCCACCGCGTTGACCACGCGGCGCAAATTATCGTCGAAGGTGGTTTTGAGGCGCTCCAGATCCGCTTCGCCATCCTCTTTGCGGTGTTGATGCTCCCACGCCGCCAGTTGATTTAACAAGGCCGCCTGCGGATGTTCCTGAAAGTTCGCCAGCACACGCCCAGTGTTGATGCCCGGATGGTCATGCAAATGCGCGCACAACTCATGCAATAAATCGGCACCGGCAGCGGCGTGTATCGCGTGCAACACATGCACCGACAGCGCCTGATGCAGATGCGGAAATTGCAGTAACAGTGCGATCACGGTACGCATCGGATTCATCGTTAGCGCAACGGTGGCGCGACGAGCGATGCTCTTCGCCGGTTGACTGATACGCGGCGCAGCCACCACCTCGCGACGTAATCCGATCCGCGTTTCCAATTCTTGTTCGAGTAATTGTTTGAAAACCGGATCATCGACCTGCGTCAATAACGGTTTGGTCAGCGCCGCCAATCGCGCGCGACCGTCTGGTGTATGCATATCGGTTTGGCGCGACAACTCATCAAATAAATATTGCGACAAACTTAAACTTTGCGCTTTTAGCCGTTGATTGAATTTTTCGTTACCTTCCTGACGCACCAAACTATCCGGATCTTCACCTTCGGGTAAAAATAAAAACTTCACTTGGCGGCCTTCGCGTTGCAAAGCCAAGGCGTGATTCAGCGCACGCCATGCGGCATTGCGACCAGCTTTATCGCCATCGAAACAGCACACAATTTCGGGGCAGATTTTAAACAGCGTTTCCAAATGCGATTTGCTTGCCGCCGTACCGAGCGCGGCTACAGCGTTAAAAACACCGTGTTGCGCCAACGCGACAACATCCATATAACCTTCAACTAAAATCACGCGCTCATTTAAGGCATGACGTTCTTGTTTGGCTTCGAATAAACCATACAGCTCGTGGCCTTTTTGGAATACCGGCGTTTCGGGCGAGTTTAAATATTTGGGGCCGGCTGCCGACATCCGGTCTCCGCCGACACTTGCGCTACCGGCGTCGCCCTGATCCATCACGCGACCACCAAACGCAATGGTGCGACCACGCGCATCACGCACTGGGAACATCACCCGATCACGAAAGAAATCGTAATATTTTCCGCCGTCTTTTTTGCTTAATAAACCCGCTTGCAGCAAGAGGTCGCGCTGCTTATCCGAACCGCCAAATTTTTTTAATACGGACTCCCACGTTGGCGGGGCAAACCCTAGCGAGAATTTTTTCGCCACCTCACCGCTGACACCACGTTTTTTTAAATACGCGATCGCCGCACTGCCGCTTTCTTCACGCAGTTGTTGTTGAAAAAACAAACTGACGTCAGCAAGCAGTTGATACAACTCCATGCGCAAACCGGCTTGTGGATCACTGCCTTGTTCGCGCGGTACATCGACTCCGGCGATATCGGCCAGCGACTCGATGGCGGTGACGAAATCGCAGCGATCAAATTCCATGATAAAACTGATCGCGTTACCGGATACACCACAACCAAAACATTTATAAAACTGCTTCGGTTGCGATACCGAAAACGACGGCGTTTTTTCGCCATGAAAAGGACAACAAGCCCACGAATCCTTGCCTTTCTTTTTTAACGGAATGCGTCGTCCAATCACGTCGACAATGTCGACGCGGGTCAATAAATCATCAATGAATTCGCGGGGAATACGGCCTGTGCTCATGCCGCTATTGTAGCGAGTTGGCGCGCAAGAATTTGAGGAAATAAAAAAAGGCGCAGATTCGCGCCTTTTTTATTACAAATGACTTAGAACTTCACACCGACGATCGCACTATAGGTGCGACCGGCCAAGCCCCATTGCAGGGTTTCTTCCGAATACGGCAAGGTCACGCCGTTCCAATCCTGATGTTGCGCTAACGGGTATTCATCGGTGACATTATTCATCGCGGTGTTTAACGTAACGCCGTTGCCCCAGTCATAACCCAGACTCAGATCCATGATCCAACGGCCGCGATCACGGTAATCATAAGCACTGTCACTGGCATCATAAACCGTGGTGATCGATCCGTAATAATTCGCGGCGACACCCATACGCCAATTACCGGCACTGTGAACGGCACTGATGGTATGACGATTGCGCGGTGAATATTTTTCGGTGCGCGCACGTTCGTGGCGATCGAAATAAATATCGCCCAACCCCTGACCGGCCAACACGCCCGGCGCGTCATCAACGGCAGTGACTTCGGTGTGGTTATAACTGCTCGCCAAGGTGTAATCAATTTGGCCACCTTCTACGTCTTGACGATAATGCAAGATCAAATCAACGCCCGTAGTTTTGGTGTCGATGGCGTTGGTGAAAAACGAAACGGCAGAAACATCTTGCAGATTATTGGCGTCTAACACACACGCCACCAATGGTTCGGCGGTTTGCGTGTCACAAGGGATCAAATTGTCATCATCGTCACGCTCGCGCGCAAACTCGCCTGAAATGGTAATACGATCGGCTATTTTTATTTGATACATATCCACCGTGATCGACAGGTCATCGGCTGGTTTGATAACCCATCCCACCGTCACACTTTTAGAATCTTCAGCGTCCAATTCAGGAATGCTGAAGGCATCGGCGACATCGCTACCGACGCGGAATATGCCTTTAGTCACCGGCCTTTGATCAAATGCCGAAATAAATTGCGAATAACCAACTTGTTGCAACGATGGCGCACGGAATCCGTCACTAATCGAACCGCGCATACTCACCACATCGTTAATCGCCCAATGCATCGCTAACTTGGTGCTAAAGTCATTACCGAAATCATCGTAATGCTCTTGTCGCGCTGCGGCTTCAAGACGAAAGTCAGGCGTAAATTCGTGTACGATTTCGGCATAAATGGCGCGACTGTCGCGCGCTAAATCAACTTCTTGCTGCGGTCGCCAACCGGGAAAAACTTGGATCCCCGAGCGTGTGCCGGTTTGTCCCCACAAGCCAACGCCACTGGTATCGCATCCGTTATTGGGATCAGAATAATTGGCATACGAATAACAATCGCCGGCTTTGATTTCATAGGTTTCGTGTCGTTGCGCTAAACCAAATGCGACGGTGGTGTCGCTGAACATTTTGCTGAAATCAGCGGTGATATTGCGTTGACCAAAAATGAGATCGCCGCTGTGTGCAGAGGTCGGCACATCGCTGGCGTCGCCAGTTGGACCTAATCCGTAGGAATAGTTGATCGAATGCGACACATCGAAGCCAAATGAATTTTCACCCTGCACCACCGATATATCCGATTGCCATCCGGCCAATTCGAATTTCACACCGGCGGCAAACGAGGTGTCTTCAACATCCGAATCAATTAATGGCAAGGTTCCGCGCGGATACACATCGCGTTGCAGATCGGGGATAGTTCCGCAATACGTGTCATTAGTGGGGTGACCATCGTCGTCTGGTGTCGTGCCGTCATCAAGAATTTCGCGGCAACGAAAATAACCGCCCGCATGGCCTTCGCGCTGCGCATAACCGCCGAAGGAATACAACTCGGCTGACCCGCCCGCAAGCGGTAACCAAAAATTATAAAACAGCTCTTTTTGTGTTAATTCCGGTTCACCCATCAACCACGTTCCGGCGTGATCGGCACCGGTATGCGGATCGTCTTTCGCGCGATTTAAGCTGTCTTGTTTTTTATATTCACCGGTTAAATTTAAATAGCCTTGACCGATATTGAAACCGCTGTTGATGCCGGTTTGCAACGTGTCGCCATCACCTTTCGAGGTAACGCTGTATTGCTGGCTCAAGGTGGTGTCGGTATCGCCTTTTAATACAATGTTGATGACACCGGCGATCGCATCGGAACCGTACTGCGCCGACGCGCCGTCACGCAGAATTTCGATGCGATTTACCGCGCTCATCGGGATCGCGTTTAAGTCGGTGCCGGCGGTGCCTTTACCAATTGAAAATGTGTGAATCAGCGCGCTGTTATGACGGCGCTTACCGTTAATCAGTACCAGCGTTTGGTCCGGCCCCAAACCGCGCAACATCGCCGGTTTAACGTGATCAGAGCCATCGGTAATGGTCATTTCGGCAAAGTTATACGACGGCGCTAACGCTTCCAACGCCTTGCCGACATCACTGAATCCCTGTTTGCGTAACTCGTCGCCGCGAATAATGTCGACCGGCGCGGCGGTATCGGTTTCGGAACGCACCGCGATCCGCGACCCGACGATTTGAATGGTTTCTTCATCGGCGGCGTTTTCGTCGGCGGCATAAGCAAGATTGAGAGCTAAAGTGAGCGTGGATAAAGCCAATACCGGCCACGAACCGGCATTACGGTGTTGTTTGCGCATGGTTCTTCCTGTGATGTTGTTGTTGGAGTTGTTTAGGGAACGCTGATCCTGCTGCCGTGGATCACCCTCGACGTTGATACTAGGGGTAAACAAAAGCGCAAAACAAGAGCATCCGCCCACAGTTGCCCGCGCGAATTCGAAAAATAAGGACGATAAATTGAGCGGCGTTAGGCCGAGAGTTTGGCTTTGATTAACGCTGAAACGGCACCGGCATCGGCGCGGCCAGCAATGTGCGGCTTTAAGAAATTCATCACTTTGCCCATGTCTTTGATGCCAGCGGCACCGGTTTCGGCAATCGCTTTAGCGATGAGATCAGCAACTTCAGCGTCGCTGAGTGCTTGCGGGAGATAATCATGCAGTACGAGAATTTCGGCTTGTTCGGCCGCCGCGAGTTCAGGACGGCCGCCCGCTTCGTACTGCTTGATCGATTCGCGACGTTGTTTGACCATTTTTTCGATCACAGACAAGACCGCCGCATCATCGAGCGTGATGCGGTTATCGACTTCTTGCTGCTTAATGGCCGCCTGAAGCAGGCGTATCGTCGCGAGGCGTGCTTTATCCTGCGCCTTCATTGCAGTCTTCATGTCTTCCGTAATACGGGAGCGAAGTTCCATGATCGGTGCGCAGGATGAAGTGATTAATACAGACGTTCTTTACGAATGGTTTCGCGCTGCAATTTCTTTTGGTAACGCTTAACGGCAGCGGCTTTCTTGCGCTTACGTTCAGTCGTCGGCTTTTCATAACCTTCGCGTGAGCGCACTTCAGCCAGCGTACCGGCTTTTTCGCAAGCGCGTTTGAAACGACGCAGAGCGACGTCAAATGGTTCGTTTTCTTTCAGTTTTACGTTAGGCATTACTTCAACTCGCTAGTGAATTTCGGCTTCCGTGAATGCGGGCCTGCTCACGAAAGGGCCAGCATTCTAATCAAGCCCCTGCCCCAATGCAAATGATCAATGACCCCGCTATCATGCGGCTCCTGCGATCTTCAGCGTAAGCCTTACTGCCATGCGTGTTTTGGGCATCGAATCGTCCTGTGACGAAACCGGCATAGCCATTTATGACAGCGAAAAGGGTCTGCTGGCCGATGCCGTTTATACCCAAATTCCGCTGCATGCCGAATACGGCGGCGTGGTGCCGGAGCTGGCCTCACGCGACCATGTGCGCAAGACTCTGCCCTTAATCAGCGCGGTGCTTAAGCAAGCCGGACTGCAAAAAAGCGCCATCGACGGCGTCGCCTACACCGCCGGACCAGGCCTTATTGGCGCGTTGTTAGTGGGGGCCAGCATCGGCCGTAGCCTCGCCTACGCTTGGGACGTTCCGGCGATTGGTGTCCACCATATGGAAGGACATCTGCTCGCCCCCTTGCTCGAAGCCGATAAACCGGTGTTTCCGTTTTTGGCCCTGCTGGTGTCCGGCGGCCACACCCAAATTGTTGCCGTTGACGGCATCGGCCACTACCAACTGCTTGGCGAGTCGCTCGACGACGCTGCCGGTGAATGTTTCGACAAAACGGCCAAACTGATGGGACTTGGCTACCCCGGCGGCGCTCACCTCGCCAAGCGCGCACTTAACGGCCGTCCTGGTCTTTATCAGTTTCCGCGCCCGATGATGGATCGTCCCAATCTGGATTTCAGTTTCTCCGGCCTGAAAACCGCTGGGCTATTAGCATGGGAAAGTTGTGACAAATCCGAACAGGCGATCGCTGATATTGCGATCGAATTTCAGCGCGCGGTTGTCGACGTATTAGTCGGAAAATGTGAACGCGCGATCAAACAAACCGGCATGAAGCAAGTGGTGATCGCTGGCGGCGTCAGCGCCAATTTGGAATTGCGCGAGCGGATGACACAAATGATGCAAAAACGCGGTGGCAAAGCATTTTATCCGGCGCTGAAATACTGCGGCGATAACGGGGCCATGATCGCCTTAGCCGGTTGCTTACGCTTGCAGCGCGGTGATCGCGAAACGATGGAAATTAACGCCAGAGCGCGCTGGCCGATGATGGCGTTGAACGAGCTAAATCGCTAAATCAAATGGCAGATCTGAAATATCTTTTAGTCGCTTACCATCAATCATGATTTTTAACATTTCCTTGTTATCATCATTCCCGACTCGCTCTACTGCTTGCACAAGTTCATACAGCGCAAAGTGATAAACACAATCAATATCGCCTGTACCCAAAGCAATTGAAGCCAAACGACTGGGTAACGGTTCGCCCG
>CAZYUS010000030.1:8030-25162 GCA_964650615.1 uncultured Pseudomonadaceae bacterium
AATGCCCCTTGCGGTTTCGAATCAAATTCAATGCTTCAGAACGACTATTCTGACTGCGATCAGAGCGGATGGTCCATTTCGAAGAAATGGAGGCGTGCAGAATTCGTTTGCCACCGTTCACCGCTCTAAACGATGTGCGCTGTGCGATACCGTGGTCAACAATAAATCGCCCCTCAACGTTGATCTCTTGATCGCTAACTGGAGCGCGTGAAATGACGATGTCGGGTGAAATGGTGTAATCATTGCCCAATGCCGCCGCTAATTCCGGATCTTTTTTAGCAGCACTTTCCAAGGCGATAAGGTGCGCATATTGCTCATAATCGGCGATGGCAGTTCGGTTTCGTCCGCCGACTTTTTTTACTTCCCAGTCGCCCGGCCGCAAGTGTTTTAGTTCGGAAAAGGCTAGCTCGATAAATCTCGCATTGATACTTTCGAATTCGTTACCCGCCGTCTGGCCAGCCACTTTTTCGCCGACGCTACTATTCAAGTAGCGACCAATTTCGTTAGCAATAGCGATAGAAACTCTACTGCTTTTATCGGCATTACTCGGGATCCCGTCTTTGGTGGTTAAAATTTCTTTCAACAGTTCAGCATGATACTGTTTTCGCAAAATGGAAATTGATGAAACATTCATCGTTATCCTACTTTTTGTAGTGTTGTTCGCGTTGCTTTTGTCACCGCTAAACGGATTTGTGTTGCCACAGCACTCGCCACCGGCGGAGGAAACGCATTTCCCACTTGGCGATACGCGGCCGTTTTACGTCCAGTAATTTCCCACGAATCAGGAAAGCCTTGCAGGCGAGCGGCCATTTTCACCGTTAAGCGAGGCATACCGATAAATGAACGATCGGGCGCAGCGTCAGCGATGCCTAGACCATCTACACCTAAAGCCGCCCATGCTTTTTTGGCTCGTGTTGGCCCTAAGTCGGGGCCGCCGTGTTTTTTTGATCCACCGACCAATGTCGGTGCAATATCACACGCTAACTCGCTCCATTTTTTTGCGCCCTTCCACCCCTTTTCCGACATCAAATCGAGCAACAATTCGCCCACCGTGGGTGGTTGCTCAAAGTGTGGTGTCGGCCACTTAAAATGCTCTGCCAATTCAGCCTTAAGGGCCACAAAGACAACGCGAGGACGTAATTGGGAAACGCCATAATCGGATGCATTTAGTAAACGCCATTCAGCGACATAACCTAAACGACGTAAACGTTTAATGATATCTAAGCGATAGTCATCAAAAACGCTATCCAGCAACCCTCGGACATTTTCAAGCATCACCGCGCGCGGACGAATTTGCTTTACCAAACGAATCGCTTCAGGGAAAAGATCGCGCTCATCATTACTGCCACGTTGTAAGCCGGCTTTTGAAAACGGCGGACACGGCACACCGCCTGCCACCAAATCGACACCTTGAAATGACTTACCGTCGAATTCACGCAAATCGCCTTCGATAACATTCCAATTTGGACGATTGTGAAGCAATGTTTTACACGCGTGAGCGTCAATCTCGACTAAACCGGCGGGTTCGAAACCGGCTGATTCAAGCCCTAATGCTTGCCCGCCGGCCCCTGCGCAGATCTCTAACGAGGTTAACGACATAATTATTTCTCATGGATGACTTGATGGCTATTTTAACTTCTTTATTGAGCGCAAATCACGCGCTCATTGGCGACTAATCTCAACGCCATTTTTTTGTTTAAGCTTTCCATTTTCCCGATAACTGCCGAAACTCACTCGGCGTCAATCCCGTTACTTGCTTAAATTGACGCGAAAACGCCGCATGATCGTACCAACCGCAATCCATGGCGATTTGACCGGCGGGAATATCGGTGTTGATCAAACTTTGCAAGGCGGCGTCAATACGAGTTTTGGTGATGAATTGCGCGCACGAAATATGAAATACCCGTTTCATACGCCGTTCGAATTGCGACGCAGTTAAGCCGGCTTTTTTGGCTAATGTGTCGATGCGCATTTGTTCGTCGAAATGCGCTTGGATGTAATCAATGACCTCGGCGAAGGCGGTGTCGATCAAACCGGCGCGACTGGGCTCAACCAGATCTTTTGAAAACGTCGCGATACCGATAATTTTTTTCTTGTTATCGAGCAGCGGCACTTTATTGGACAAACACCAACCGGCTTTGCCATCGGCCATAACAATCAAATCAATCGAGTCGATAATGGGCATGCCGGTGGCTAACAGTTTTTTATCTTGCGCTTCGTAACGCGCCGCCATATGAGGCGGGAATAAATCACGCGCCACCCGTCCCAATGCTTCCGATTTGTGTTTCAGGCCACAGCGCTTGACCCACGCTTCGTTGACCGACAAATAAATGCCGTCGCGGGTTTTCAGTGCGAACACAATATCGCTGACCGGATCGAGCAGGGTTTCGATAAAGGTTGGCGTCGCGAGGCTGTTGAAAAACTCGCTGCGCAATTTGGCAACATCGGCGGTCATGGGCTAAACACTGTAATTTCAAGGCGTTAAGGCATTGTTATCGGCAAGCGCAAGATTTGCCAAGCTTCTTTTGTCGGCTTTGTATGCCGACGTCGTGCCAGCCGATCACCGGCTACAAGTCATCCGCCGTGGTGATCCGCACAATACGCGCCGCAAATCAGGCCATACTTGAGGTCTTGTGATGGCCTTACGATGAAAGGAGGTACGCATGTTTCCCGCCCGCCAGGTGTTCGCACCGGCTTACGAATCCTTGTCACTGGCGCAGTGGCGCACGCTCATCACCGACAATTACAACGTCGATGAAAGCGCCTATTTGACCGAATTGCTGGAACTGCTCGATTACAGCGACGCGCAAATAGCGGCGACGACGCAAGCATCGGTGGATTTTGTTGAGGAAGTGCGGCGTCGCAATCGCGACAAACAAGGCGTCGAAGCCTTTTTGCAGCAATACAGTTTGAGCACACAGGAAGGCGTGATCTTGATGTGCTTGGCCGAAGCATTACTGCGTATCCCCGATGCCGATGTGGCCAACAAATTAATTGCCGATAAATTGCGCGTCGCCGATTGGGAAAAGCATGTTGGTCAAAGCGAGTCGCTGCTGGTCAATGCTTCCACTTGGGCCTTGATGCTAACCGGCAAAGTCATGACCTTAAGCGACGAAGTGGATGGTCAACCGGCAAATTTATTGAAACGTTTAATTCAAAGTTGCGGCGAACCGATCGTGCGTCAAAGTTTGAATCAAGCGATGAAAATGATGGGCAAGCAATTCGTGCTGGGACGCACCATTGCCGAAGCCATCGAGCGTGCGGCCAAAGATAATCCGCGTGGTTACACGCATTCTTACGATATGCTCGGCGAAGCGGCGTTTACGCACGACGATGCGATTCGTTATCGCGAAAGTTACCGCGCGGCGATTCGCGCCATCGGCGCGACACCGCGTCCCGAACGCGTCCCACCGGCCAGTATTTCCATTAAATTATCCGCGTTGCATCCGCGTTATGAAGTCAGTAAAAGAGATCGTGTGCTGCGCGAGATGGTCGATACGCTGGTTGATTTGGCCACCGAAGCGCGACAGTTAAATGTGTTCATTAACATCGACGCCGAAGAAGCCGATCGCTTGGAATTATCACTCGATGTCATTGAAGCCGTTTTGCGTCACGACGCCACCAAAGGCTGGAACGGTTTCGGTTTAGTCGTGCAAGCATATTCCAAACGCGCCTTACCGGTGCTCGGCTTTTTACGGCAATTAGCGCGCGACTTAGGCAAACAATTACCGTTACGTTTAGTCAAAGGCGCGTACTGGGATTCGGAAATCAAATGGTCGCAAATGGCGGGCCACGCTTCTTATCCGGTGTACACCCGCAAAGCGGCTACCGATGTATCGTATTTGGCTTGCGCCAAATTTTTGCTGAAAAATAGCAACGAATTTTTCCCGCAATTTGCGACTCACAATGCGCAAACGGTAAATAGCATTCTGGCGCTGGCCGGTAATGAAAAACAATTTGAGTTTCAACGGTTACACGGCATGGGTGAAGCGCTGTATGACACCTTGATCGCACAACATCCCGATATTTATTGCCGCGTTTATGCACCCGTTGGCGCGCACAAAGATCTGTTGCCGTATTTAGTGCGTCGCTTGCTCGAAAACGGTGCTAACACATCCTTTGTGCATCAATTAGTCGATGAAGCAACGCCCAGCGCCTTATTGGTTAAACATCCGGTTAGCACACTGCGTTCTTATCCCACATTGCACAACAACCGCATTCCCTTACCGCCACATCTTTTTGGAGACGATCGCATGAACTCGTCAGGAACCAATTTAACTATCCGCGCCCAAGTCGAACCATTTGTTGCCGCCGTAAACGCGCACCAAACCACACAATGGCACGGCGGCCCGATCATCAACGGTGAACAATTAAGTGGTGATAAAAAACCGGTAACCAATCCGGCCAAGCCTGACGAAACCGTCGGCAGCATCGTGCGTGCGAATCGCATGAATGCCGAACAAGCACTCGCTATTGCTTATCAAGCGCAACCCGGTTGGAACGCCACACCAGCGGAAAAACGCGCGCAAATTTTGGATAAAATCGCCGATTTGTTTGAAAGTCATAAAGGCGAATTGATCGCACTGTGTTCGCGCGAAGCCGGTAAAACCTTGCAAGACGGTATTGATGAAGTGCGCGAAGCGGTCGATTTCTGTCGCTACTACGCGCAGCGTGCGCGCGCCGAATTTGCCGCGCCGACGACGTTGCCGGGACCAACCGGCGAGAAAAACGAATTGTATTTAGATGGTCGCGGTGTGTTCGCGTGTATCGCGCCATGGAATTTCCCGCTCGCTATTTTCGCGGGCCAAGTCACCGCCGCGTTAGCGGCCGGTAATGCGGTATTAGCCAAACCAGCCGGACAAACCAGTTTGATCGCATTTCGCGCCGTGCAATTAATGTTGCAAGCGGGCGTGCCGAACGAGGTGCTGCATTTCCTACCCGGTAGCGGTGCCGAATTATCGCCGGTATTAACCGCCGATCCGCGCATCGCGGGTGTTGCCTTTACCGGTTCGACCGAAACCGCGTGGCAAATTAATCGCACACTGGCGGCGCGTAACGCACCGATCGCAAGTTTGATTGCGGAAACCGGCGGACAAAACGCGATGATTGTCGATTCATCGGCCTTAGCCGAACAAGTGGTGTCGGATGTGATTCGCTCGGCGTTTACGTCGGCAGGACAACGCTGCTCGGCTTTGCGCGTATTATTTTTGCAAAATGAAATTGCCGATCGCGTTATCGAAGTGATGCAAGGCGCGATGCAGGAATTGAAATTAGGCGATCCGATCGACATTAGCACCGATATCGGTCCAGTCATTGATGCGGCAGCGAAAAAAGATCTACTGGCGCATATCGACACCATGCGTTCGACGAAAAAATTTCTCGCGGCAGCAAAATTACCGCACGAGTTGGAAAAAGGTTATTTCGTCGCACCGATCGCCTTCGAGATTGATTCGATCAACGATCTGAAGCAAGAAAATTTCGGCCCCATCGTGCATATCGTGCGTTACGCGTCGGATGATTTAGATGCGGTCATTGATAGCATCAATAATTACGGCTACGGTTTAACTCTGGGCATTCACACTCGCATCGAAAGCACCGCGCACTATATTTCGCGCCGCGCCCGTGTCGGCAATGTTTACATTAATCGCAATATGATCGGTGCCGTCGTTGGTGTACAACCGTTTGGTGGTCAAGGTTTATCCGGCACCGGTCCGAAAGCCGGCGGTCCGCATTATCTGCACCGCTTCGCTACCGAGCGCACGGTATCGAATAATATTGCGGCGGTGGGTGGTAACGCGACATTGTTATCGCTGGGTGATTAAGTGGTGTTGTAGGGGCGATTCATGAATCGCCCTTTTTTTTAACTTTCGAAGGCCAGCAAAGGGCAATTCGTGAATTGCCCCTACGCCAACACTTAGCGGTTTTTATTGCACGGCTGCTGTTCGCAGTGCGGTACATTGTCGCGCAAACGACGTTCCATATCGCTGACCACATTGCGCACAAAATGGGTGTGCTGTTCGGCGTGCAGCGCTTTTTTATATTCGGCAATATCCACCATTTCCAAATTCACTTTTACTTTTTTGAACACACTGACTTTGCCGTGTCCCGGCGTTTGTACGTGATGCAAACCACCACTGTAGACAAATAAAATTTTACCGTCGTGCATCCGGCTTAATAAATCCGCGACACCGCCACGCACCGACATCGGCTTGCCTTCTTTATCCAGACCGTTGATCCGTTTCATCCGTCCTTCGGGCAAAATCGCCACCATCGCGTCATCGTGTACGTGCGCGAGAAATTGTTGCCATGTGTCGTCGCGTTTACGCGTGATCGGCACGATACCCGGCACGATCGTGCGCAAGATCTTGCCGACAATGGGGCGCTGCAATGTGGTGTCGGCCACTGGGATCAGCAAACGACGTGAAATACGCCAAATCAACTGATGCGGTGCGATGCGCAAAAAAATCGGTTCAAATAAACTGGTGTGGTTGAGCAGTACCAGCAAGCGCACCTGTTGGCTGACTTCAAAGCGTTCGTGACTGAGCCACTGCGTTTCGAAACGATAAAACAGCGTCGACAGACTCTTCGTGGCAGCCAAAATCGAATAACTTAACATCGCTCACACTACGGCGTTGTGCATTATGCGAACAGACAGGGCTGTTCGCGATCGGGCGCGAAAGGTAAGCCAATCGCCCCCGCTTGCCAAGCCCCACTATTTACTTAACTTAATTCACTTAACCTCATTCACTTAACCTCGGAAGCCCCGTCATGATCGATCTACGCAGCGATACCGTCACCCGCCCGAGCGCGGCCATGCGCGATGCCATGCACCGCGCCGAGGTCGGCGACGATGTGTTCGGTGATGACCCTAGCGTCAATACCTTGCAAACGATATTGGCGCAGCGGCTCGGCTTTGAAGCAGGTTTATTTGTCGCCAGCGGCACGCAATCCAATTTATTGGCGTTGATGTCGCATTGCGAACGCGGTGATGAATACCTCGTCGGTCAAGAGGCACACACTTACAAATACGAAGGCGGCGGTGCAGCCGTGCTGGGCAGTATTCAGCCGCAGCCATTAGAGCAAGAGCACGACGGCAGCATCGCACTGCACAAATTAAAACACGCCATTAAGCCGCTCGATCCGCATTTCGCCCGCACAACATTATTGGCGCTCGAAAACACCTTTCACGGCAAAGTATTGAACCCATCCTATATCCAACAAGCGTGTGATTTAGCGCACGCGAATGGTTTGCAAACCCACCTCGACGGCGCGCGGTTTTTTAACGCCGTGATCGCAAGCGGCGGTGATGCAAACACCATGCTAAAACCGTTTGATAGCGTATCGATCTGTTTATCAAAAGGATTAGGTGCGCCCGTTGGTTCGGTTTTGCTCGGCAAAATTGATTTCATTCAAAAAGCGCGACGCTGGCGTAAAGTGGTGGGTGGCGGTATGCGGCAAGCAGGGATTTTGGCCGCCGCCGGCATGTATGCGCTCGACAATAATATTGACCGTTTAGCCGAGGACCATCGCCGTGCCACCATGCTCGCCGACGGTTTACAACATCTGCCCGGAATAACCGTAAGCCCGCCTGAAACCAATATGGTTTTTGTTGATATTGACGAGGCGCGCGCCAAAAAATTGCAGCACTATTTGGCAGAAAAACACATTTTGGTCACTGGCTTATATCGTTTACGTTTAGTAACGCACTTGGATATCAGCGATGACGATATTCAATACGTTATCAACGCGTTTCGACAATTTGGCTAATCTGACTTTTGCGGTGAGCGTTTGCGATAGCTCGGCTTATTTGTCGCGCGCCGGTGCGGCGACGAACGGTGCTGCGGTTTGGCGACGCGATTGCTGTTTTTGGCGTAATTTTTGTAGCGGTTTAACAAAGTTTGAAACGCGTGCAGCAAATCATTAGTCACGCGTTCTTCTTCACCTAAAACTTCCAAGGTATACGCGATCGTTTCGATGGTCGACAAACACTCGGGACGCGGTTCGCGGCGCAAATGACCATACAGCGACTTACGACGCGGATTAATCACCGCGCGTTTGCATTTTAATAACCACGGATTGCGCCACCACATCGTTTTGGCTTGCGCCCACGTGCCATCAATGGCGATCACGCCTTTGATGTCATCCAGCGGCAGTGACACCACTTGGTCTTTTTTGTCGAAAATATAAATATCGGAGCGGGCGGCATCGCGCTGGATCTCATTAAATTTATATTTCGCCCCCAGAAATAAAACGATCCATTTTGACGGATCGGATTCATAACCGATCGCCGTTTTCAAATTCGCGACCGAAAGTCCCGTACGCAGTACCGAGTTTTTCAGCAACAAGTTGGCAATGCGTGCGCTGCCCAACTCTTTATCCGGCTCTTGTGGGTGCTGCAAGATCAACACCGGAACGCGATTATCGTGCGCGGTTAGCTCGGCGCAAAAACACAAGGGGATGATTTTTTCGCACTGCGGGCAAATATCGGTATTACTGCTTTGGCGGCTGATATCGGTCATAAAAAACTCACGCTTTTAAGTCACCCAGAAACAAAGATGAAAAAAATGGAACGAAACAATTACGGCGTAAAACGCTTCAAAGCCGGTAATAAAAATCGTTGCTCTTGAAATTGCAAAACCGCACCTTCCGGCGTTACCGCGATCAACACCAAGTCCGCTGTTAATTTTTCGCCTGGTGTCAAACTGCTGTTGTTGATCATGACGAAGCTGTCGGCTTGATTGGGCGCGTAAATATGGGAATTCATTTCCAGCGCAGGAAGTTGATTACGCAGCTCCAACGGCAACGCATACACCTCGGGAACCATGGCGGATGACGGCGCGACAGCCACTTGCGCTGTGCCAAATGGCGACGTAACAAGGTTCGCATCCGCGACCGGATTTTGGGCCGCGACGCTGTTGGCACGCGGCGTTACAGGCATGACTGGTGTTTTGTCATCGACCTCGCTGACCACGATGCGATCGCTCACACGCACGGGGGTTGGTGTGGGCGCGACCGACGAGCTGGATGTGACGACCGGCACGGTAACGATTGGCGTCGCCTCGTTATCGCTCGATTTAAACGCCGGATCGGATTTCAATAATAAATAAAAAATCACCACGGTATTAATGACTAACGTCACTATCGCGATCCAAAACCATGGTGAGCGCGGAGCCTCGTCCGGCACGTCGATTGACACGGACGTCGTGTGCAAATCGGGTAATTGCCGATCGCGCTCGTGCTGCGATTTTTGCAACGCTTCTAATAAATAACTCATGGCAAACGCACTCCATCCAGACGCGGTTGCGAACCGGGTTGACGACTGCTTAAAGCAATCAAGGTTTGTGTGCCGACAACACCATCGGCGACCAGCGCGTGTTGCTGTTGGAATTGTTTCACTTGTTCGGTTAATCCGGCATCGAATCGCGCGACCGTTGCGCTGCCACTTAACCCTTGTGCTTGCGCCAGTGCCGTGCTTAACCAGATCACATTCGGACCGCTGCTGCCTTCGCTTAAGGCTTTCTTCATTTCGAACGGCGCTTGCCACAGCAACGTGTATTCACCGCTCCATAATTTTTCAAAATCAACGCGCGGTAACAGCGCTTCGCGACGACCAAACCTAAGCGTAATGTTGTCGTCAGTGAGACGCGTGACGGCGGCGTAAAAGGGTCCGCGCGTCGGTGATTGCAATCGCACGATCAGCGGCAAATTCAGCGCCGCCATTTGCCCCCAATCGGCATAACCGTTTTCGCAGCGTAACGTTTTCGTTTCGGCGAACGCACACCAATTGCCGTCACGCACGGCAACAAAATCATGCTGCCATTGTTGCAACAGGGTGCGCGCGGCGTCATCGCCGCGACGGTCAAACGCTTGCTCTCCCAGTAATACCGTTACGATTTCATCGCGATCATCGCTCGGCGTAGACGCCGCGTCGATTGTCGTTGGCGTCGGTGCAATTTCATGCGCCAAGGCAGTGACATCCGGCGTGGGCGTGGCGTGTGGTTGCCATAAATACCCGCCCAGTAAGGAGGCGGCTAGCACCAAAACAACGACTATCGTAATAATAATAACTGGGCGATGACGCGCTAACGGTGTGCGACGCGCAAATTCAAGCGCACCTAAAGTTTCTTTCGCGGCACCGCGCATCATAAATTCATTGATGGTGGTTCGATGACGCGCGAAACCGGCCATCAAGGCGCGCTCGCTGATGGTGTTAATCAAACGCGGAATGCCGCCACTATACCGATGCAAGGCGCGCAATGCCGTGCGCGTAAACGGTGAGCGTTGCAGCCCCGCTAATTGCAAACGATGCAGAACATAGCTGGCCGATTCGTGCAAAGATAAGGGCAGTAAATGATAACGCGCCGTAATGCGCTGGGCTAATTGTCGCAACTCTTTGGTGGCCAATTTTTCTTGCAATTCGGGCTGTCCAATCAGCACGATTTGCAGCAATTTTTTTTCCGTGGTTTCAAGATTAGTGAGCAAGCGAACTTGTTCCAGACAATCGGTCGAGAGTTGTTGCGCTTCGTCGATCATCAGCACGGTGTTCAAACCACGACGATGATTGTCAATTAAACGCTCGGTGATGACATCGGTTAAGGCTTTAATCGAGTGCTTGGCATCCGGCAGCGCGATGCGCAATTCATCGCAAATGGTTTGCAGCAATTCCACCGGTGACACACGTGGATTAAGCACATAAGCGAGGCGCACATTGTCGGGTAATTGTTCCAACAAACATCGGCATAGCGTGGTTTTGCCGGTACCGACTTCGCCGGTGAGCAAAATAAATCCGCCACCGCCGGAAACGCCGTGAACAAGATGCGCCAACGCCTCGCGATGGCGTTCACTCATATACAGAAAACGCGGATCCGGCGAAATCGAAAAAGGCGCTTGTTTTAAGCCGTAATGATGATGGTACATAGTGAGCAAAGAGATGGATCGCAGCACGCGGATCGTTCAAGATGGCGGCATTATCGACATATACTGCTGATATGCAAATCTATCTCGTTGGCGGCGCGGTCCGCGATCAATTATTGGGCCTTGAGGTCACCGAGCGCGACTATGTCGTGACCGGTGCAACACCCGAACAGATGCTAGCGCAGGGGTTTATGCCGGTCGGGCGCGATTTTCCGGTGTTTTTGCACCCGCACAGCAAAGCCGAATACGCGCTGGCACGCACCGAACGCAAACACGGTGTCGGTTACCACGGTTTTGTGTTTAACACCGATCGAAACGTCAGCGTCGAAGACGATTTGGCGCGCCGCGATTTAACCATTAACGCCATCGCACAAGATCAAAACGGCACGTTGATTGATCCGTTTGGTGGTCAGCGTGATTTGGCAGCGCGATGTTTACGTCACGTGTCGCCCGCATTTACCGAAGATCCCTTGCGCGTGTTACGGGTAGCACGATTTGCTGCACGATTTGCCGCCATGGGATTCACCATCGCCGCCGAGACGCGCGCGTTAATGACGCAGTTAAGCGGCTCGGGTGAGCTGGCAGCGTTAACACCGGAGCGAGTGTGGAAAGAAACGGAAAAAGCGCTCGCGACGACACGGCCATCGACGTATTTCGAGTGTTTGCACGACGTCGGCGCACTCAAGGTTTTGATGCCCGAACTCGATTGTTTATGGGGCATACCCAATCCCGAAAAATGGCATCCCGAGATCGACACCGGTGTGCACACGATGATGAGTTTGCAAGCCGCTGTGGCGCTTTGCGACGACAACGCCACGCGTTTCGCCGCACTGACGCACGACATCGGCAAAGGGGTTACGCCACCCCAGCAATGGCCCAGTCATCGCGGTCACGAAGAAGCCGGCGTGCCGATCATCGACAAAATGTGTCGACGGCTTAAGATCCCTACTGACCATAGGGAGTTGGCAGTGCTATGCTCAGATCTCCATTTGATGATTCATCGTGGATTCCTGCTTCGTCCCGGAACCATCCTCCGCACATTAGTTAAAGCGGACGGATTCCGGCGACCCGAACGATTTGCAAAGTTATTACTCACCTGTGAAAGCGATTTTCGTGGACGATTACAGTGGCAAGACCGTGCTTACCCGCAGCGCGCCTTTTGGCAACAAGCGCTCGATGTGGCGCGCGCCGTGCCGGTAAAACCGTTAGTGGAATCAGGATTGCAAGGCGAACATTTGGCGAAACGTTTGGCGCAGTTGCGTGTGCAGGAAATAGCAAGGTTGCAGCGCACTACCGATATGGATGACAGTGTCTATTCTTAAAAATTGTTGTCTTAATCGGGACCGCAACCGAAATTGGAGCGCTTACCCTAAGCGCATTAATAGTAGTGAGTTGGCATGAACGAAAAACCCCGCAAACCGGTCACCTTAACCGGTCGTAGAAACCCGGATGATAATCGCGGCAACAGCTTCCGCAGTAACGATAACGAAAGACCGACCTACCACAGCCCCAGCGACAACGAAATGCAATTTCGCGCGGCGAATAAATTTAATGAAAACCGTGGTTACGGCAATGAACGCAGCTATTACGGCGAACGGCGTGACCATCATGAGCGTCCGCGTCGTTATGACAACGATAGACCGCGTCAGCAATACGCCGATCGCCCGCGCACACCGGAAAACGACGCTCGCGCCCGCGATCAAGAAATGCGTCGTCAAAATGACAGACCGCGTCAATACGGCGAACGCAGCACCGAAACGCGTTACGATAATCGCTCCGGTGAAAACCGTTCGTACGATAATCGTCGTCGCCACAACCCACACGGACCACGCAGCAATCCGCCGCGGGCCCAAACCGATGTCGCACGGGTGGCCGCTAGCTAAAAATGGCTGAGCATTGATAACCCGGAGCATCAAACCGAAAACGGCGATACCGCACCGCAACGTCGCTCGCGTTTATTCCGTTTACATATGCAAAGTGGCGCGCCCACAACGCGCAAGCCACGCGAAGAAAACGCTGTCAGCGATCAACGCGATGCCCATGCCACCGTTACGTTCGACAAAAATAACGACCTAAACGCCGACAATAAACCGCAAAACGCCCAGCGCGGCGACGAGACGCGAATTTTTGGCGTTAACGCCTGTCGCGCCGTGTTCCAAAATCGTCCCGATGCCATCGTGCGAATGTATGTGGCACAAAATCGTATTCCGCAATTTACCGAGATCATGAAATTTTGCGCCGCCTCGCGCCGCGCTTATCACGTGATCCCAGAAGACGAATTGATCAACGCCAGTGGCAGTGAACACCACGAAGGCATTTGCATGTTGATTAAGCGCCGCGCGGTGATGCAGGCCGATGAATTTTTAGCGCAATTACCCGATGATCAACCGTGCGCGATGTTGATTCTGGAAAACATCGGCAATCCGCACAATCTCGGCGCCATTTTGCGCAGCGCCGCGCATTTTGGTGTCGATGCCGTGTTCATCAATGCCGGTGCGGCGGTGCATTCCGGCGCTACCGCGCGTGTCGCCGAAGGGGGTGTTGAACACGTCACCTTGGTCGAATACAACGACATCGCACAATTGCTGGAAAACTTACGCCACAATTTCATTAAAGTGGTCACCACCAGTTCGCATCAAGCAGAAAACATTTACGCCGTCGATATTCCCAGACGCAGCGCGATCTTCTTCGGTGAAGAGCACCGTGGTTTAACGCGCTTTGTGCTGGAACAATCCGACGTTCGCGTCGGCATCCCCGGCACTGGCAAAATTGAAAGCTTGAATGTTGGTGTCGCCGCTGCCGTGGTGTTAAGCGAAGTCGCGCGTCGACGTCCGGCTCCGATTTACGCTGAAGCGCCGCCTGCTGATATCGCGCTCGACCACAACGGCGATTCTGGCGAGCAATCGCTTGGCGCTGAAATCGCCTAGACGTTTGTTGATTTGTTGTGTTGTAGGGCGGCCGTTTAGGCCGCCTTTTTATTGCGGCAAAATAGACTCTTCGATGCCGTCACGATTTTTTCGCGCGATGATAACGCCG
Source organism: uncultured Pseudomonadaceae bacterium (assembly GCA_964650615.1). Classification (GTDB taxonomy): domain Bacteria; phylum Pseudomonadota; class Gammaproteobacteria; order Enterobacterales; family Permianibacteraceae; genus Permianibacter. The sequence goes on from CAZYUS010000030.1 coordinate 21,981, forward strand.
CGCTGATCCAGTTTTACCCAATAATTGCCTTGCACCGAACACATCGGTAACCATTCCAACGCTTCTTTCTCGGCGCGTTTTTTACGCCAGTAATCATCGCCTTTGGTGATAATCAAAAATAACAAGGCCAACGCCATCAGGTGTAACACCAACGCGCGCAGCGAGGTCATTTTCATGATGTTCTTCCGCTGTTCGCAATAACGGTCACACGCCAGAAGCGAATGGCTTTTCGCGCAGCGAAATAAAAATCATCGGCGCGTTTTCTGATCAACATCAATTCGCTGTTTACCACCAAGTTGACCATCCTCAACAAAAAAACCGATCGCGCGTCAGTGCGACAATTTGCCACAGGGACGCGCACTGTTGTTTCCTTAGAATAGCGGACGAACCAATTCGCTTCATCAGGAAAACATCATGCTTTCATTTCGTTTCAATGTACTGGCGCTGTGCGTCGCGGCAGCGGCTTATCCGGCTATCGCGAGTGACGATCACAACAAAACCGACACCACGCACGACGTCGAGACCATCGTCGTGACCGGCACGCCCATGACACAACCTTTGGTGGTGAGCAGCGACACAAAATTGCCGCGCCAACCGATTCCCGCACACGACGGTGCCGATTATTTAAAAACCATGGCCGGCTTTAATGTGATCCGCAAAGGTGGTGCCGACGGCGACGCCACTTTTCGCGGCATGGCCGGATCGCGCTTAAACATTTTAAGCGATGGCAGCAGTATTTTAGGTGGTTGCAATAATCGTATGGATGCGCCCACCGCGTATATTTTTCCGGAAGTTTATGATCGCTTAACGCTAATTAAAGGCCCGCAAACGGTCTTATACGGTGCCGGCAATTCAGCCGCAACGGTGTTGTTCGAACGTCAATTTAAACCGTTTACGACCGCCGGTATGCGCGGATACGCCGGTGTATTAGTGGGCAGCAACGGGCGCACCGATACCTTAATCGATGGCAGTTTTGGCAGCAGTTTTGCGTATGCGCAATTCATTGGCAGTTATTCTCGTGCCGATGATTATCAAGACGGCGATGGTCAGAGCGTGCATTCCGAATACGAACGCTACAGCGGCAATGGCGCATTCGGCTGGACACCAGATGAAAACACCCGCGTCGAGTTTGGTGTTGTGCGCAGCGATGGTGAAGCGGCCTACGCCGATCGCGCCATGGACGGCACGCAATTCTTGCGCGAGGCATCAACATTAAGCGTGGTGAAATCCGATATTACCTCGTGGCTTAATCGTGTTGAATTGAATTGGTTTGACAGCCGCGTCGATCACATTATGGATGATCAAACGTTGCGCACACCCGGCATGATGGGCTACGCGGATTTATTGCGCGACATGCAAGGCGGGCGCGCCAAAATGGAATTGGAACTGGCACCCGAAGTTAAACTGACTGGCGGTTTTGACCACGAAAAAAATCAACACGATTCGCGCTCGGCCGGTGTCAACGGCATGTATATGGCGTGGAAAGATGATGCGCAATTCAAGCAAAGTGGCGTCTTTGCTGAAGTGAATTGGGCGACCGTCGATGCGTGGCATTACATAGCTGGCTTGCGTCAGGACAGTTGGTTTGCGCGCGACGAACGCGCCACTACCGGCGGCATGATGCCGATGCCTAATCCAAGCTATAACCACACTCGCGATGAAAAACTCAACAGCTATTTTGCGCGCGCGGAATATCATGGCGACGGCAACGGAACGTGGTACATGGGTTGGGGACATAACGAGCGTTTTCCCGATTACTGGGAATTGATCGCTAAACAAAGTGCCACCAGTGTCAGCGCATTTGATATCGACCACGAAGAAACCTCACAGTGGGATCTTGGCTGGATCATCAAGTCCGCGCGTTACGATTTTTCGATCTCACTGTTTAGAAATCACGTTGATCATTTTATTTTGGTCGACTATAGCAATCCGATGAAAATGACCGGCTTCGTGCGCAATATCGACGCCGAAAGTTACGGCAGTGAAATGGAAATGAAATATCGTCTAAGCGATACATGGGTGCTTGATGGCACACTCGCCTACACCCGTGGCAACAATCTCAGCGACGATAAAGCACTGGCGCAAGTGTCACCGTTGGAGGCACGCATCGCGCTCAATTACGATAATAAAGTCTGGTCCGTAGGCGGCTTGTTGCGCGCCGTCGATGATCAAAACCGCGTCGACATCGGCCGAGGCAATATCGTCGGCAAAGACATTGCTCCCAGCGCCGGTTTTATCATCGCCTCATTGAATGCGGCTTATCGTTTTAACGACGAGGTCAGTTTAAGCGCCGGTATCGACAATGTATTCGACAAAACCTACGCCGAATTCGTCAGCCGCGCCGGCGGTAACGGCATGGGCGGCAGCATTCCGGGGTACACCCAAACCACGCGCGTCAACGAGCCAGGGCGCGTCGTGTGGTCAAAATTAAGTTGGTATTTTTGATTAAAACGCATTTAAGTGACGCGTTTTTTTTGCAAAAAAAAACCGGCGCGGTCGGGAGAAAAGTGCAACGACTACGCCGGTTTATTGAAGTGATAACGGTTGCTGATATCGACACATATCATCAACCCAACTTCGTGACGAATCCTAACGATTTTTTTACTCACCGCGAATGCGACAAATCGTCACACGTGGCATCACCACGCTGACTTAATCTTTCGCCGGTTTTTTCGATAATTTGCGCTGCAAGGTACGACGATGCATTTTCAACGCACGCGCCGCCGCCGAAATATTGCCGTCGTGCTCCAATAACACGCGCTGGATATGCTCCCACTCAACGCGATCCACCGACGGCGTTTCAATGGCATCAACATCTGCTTCGCCGCGCACACGATCAAATGCCGCTAAAATTTCATCAATGGAGGCCGGCTTGGCTAAATAGTGCATGGCCCCCAATTTAATCGCCTCCACGGCCGTGGCCACACTGCTGTACCCGGTTAACATCACAATGGGTAATTCGGCATCGTGCTGACGCAATTGTTGAATTACATGTAACCCACTGCGATCCGGCAATTTCAAATCGACCAACGCGCCATCGAATTCCTCCCGCACAATCGCCGCCGTCGCCGTCGCAAAGTCTCCCGCCGTCACCACCTCATAACCGCGTTTGCATAAGGCTTTCGCGACACTTTGCTGTAGCGCTTCGTCATCATCAACTACCAATAATTTTTGCATCGTTT
>CAZYUS010000031.1:0-2548 GCA_964650615.1 uncultured Pseudomonadaceae bacterium
AACTCAATCAAGGTAAAACCTTTTTGTACAGCTTTCATGTAAACACTCCTCTAGAGGACTTAAGTTTGGGCGGTGTTAAGGATAGTGGATATCGTTAAAACCGTTACTGGCGTACTGGCTGCGCATGCCTACATCACGCCAGCGTCGATAATTTTAAAGCAACGACTGTGCCAAGGCTGGAATATAGTTGTGATCCATTTGGCAACACCAAGGCTTGTTATTGTTTTAGCGGTTTATTACTGTTTTGACGTGGTTTTGCTTTCGGCAACCGGCAGATTGTGACAATTATTGTCAGGTCAGGAGTGTTTGTATGAGTCGTTGGCGTGCGTCAGCTATACATTTGTTAATAAGTGTCTGTATTTTCTCCGTTTTCTTATGTCTCACGTATTTTGTTTGGTATCCCCAACCCTTATTTGATGCCATCGGAACGTGGGGCTTGTTGCAAATTTTAACCGGCGTCGATGTCGTGCTGGGACCGTTGTTAACACTGGTCTTGTTCAAATCGGGGAAAAAGGGTTTGAAGTTTGATCTGTCCGTGGTTGCGTTGATGCAAACGGCGGCACTTGCTTATGGTGTATACGTGGTGTGGATAGCGCGCCCGGCTTTTGTAGTCTTTGCGGTCGATCGCTTTGAAGTGGTTCAAGTAAATGACGCCGTAGTGGTGCCGACTGCGTTGGCCCAGTTCAAAAAGGCCAGCGCATGGGGGCCGAAGTATGCCACCATCGAAAAGCTCTCGGGACCAGAAATGTTGGACGTGACCATCGAAGCGTTGATTGGTGGCCGGGATCTATCTTGGCGCCAAGAATATTACCGTCCCTTCGAGTCCGGCCTTGAGCAAATTAAAGCGCATGCCCGACCTCTGCGAGTTTTGATGGGCCGCGACAAATCAGTGGATGACCTCATACACGCTTTTGTGACAAAAAGCGGCGGTACGGCTGACAGTTGGCGCTATGTGCCGCTGGTCGCACGTGGCTTGGATTACGTGGCCATTATTGATGAGCAAACCGGAAAACCGATGGCAGTTCTGGCTATGAATCCGTGGGTGAAATGAAACGGACTCACGGTTGCCGCATTGGGTCACAGTCCTTATACTGCGCGCCGCCTTGTTTAAGGCAAACGCCGGTGTAGCTCAGTTGGTAGAGCAGCGCATTCGTAATGCGAAGGTCGTAGGTTCGACTCCTATTACCGGCACCAATTAAAAAGCCCGTTGGTTTTCCAACGGGCTTTTTTGTGCTCGCACCACTGATCAGTCCTAAGTGATCCAGCCCCGTTTGTGCATCTCGTTTTGTAGCGATGTCACCACACTAGTCAGGACGGGTACAAATGCTTGCGCGGCGAGCAATGCTTGGTGCAGTGATTGCGTATCAGCGATGTATTCATGAACCAGTCGATTCCGTAGTTGCCGCATATCGAGCCATTGTTCGGTTGATGGCAACCAACCCAGTCTTTCGGCGCGATCGAGATTGTCGGCAGCGGCACCGGTTGGTTCGGCTAAGGCCGACAATAAACTAGGGATGAGTTTGTCACCCAGGGTGTCTTGTAGTCGCCCAAAACGGCTCGCAAATGCTTCGATGCGTTCGGCTTGTTCTTCGTCGGCGATCAATCGCTGTAAATGCTCAATGGTCAGCGGTTGTCGAAACAAGCGGTTTGCCGATCCTTGCAGCGAATGCAATTCTTTGCCCGCCACGGTGGCTAAAAATTGAAGTCGGAAACGCTGTGTGGGTGAAAGATTCATAACACCACCCCCTCTTGCAAAGCGATGTCGTGTATCGGTTCGCGATTGAGGTTGGGGGCTAAGATGACAACATCCACTTTGCGGCCATGCATCAGTCGTGAAACGCGGGCGGCCAGTTTGGCGGATAGCATTGCAGGTTCAGCCACGGCTATGGGTAACTGCAATAACAGATCGACATCGCCACCTTTGCGCGTGTCGTCCAAACGGGAACCAAATAGCCGAACGACGCCTTGTCCGTCAGTAAGTTCGCTGGCGATACGATGAATGTAATCCTGTTGTTCGCAAGTCAGGCGCATAGTTCAGACTCGATGACGGGCAGGTGCGACCAATCAATTTGCCGATCCGATGTAGCAGCATGATAGCAAAATGAGATCTGGCCTAGATTGTTGAGATCACTTCAAGTTTAAGTTGTCTGTCGAGCTTGCTACCTCACTTTCGGCGGCGCTTGGCATCAGCGAGCAGCGTATTCATTTCGCCATTCACTTCGTTCGCTGACGCCAAAATGTTAACGTCCTATTTAAACATGGGTTTTAAGAACCGCCCAGTGTGTGACCCTTTGGTTTTTGCGATGTCTTCCGGTGTTCCTGCGGCCAAAATTTGGCCGCCGCCGTGGCCGCCTTCGGGGCCTAAGTCGATGAGCCAGTCGGCGGTTTTGATCACGTCTAGGTTGTGTTCGATGACGACGATGGTGTTGCCGTGATCGCGCAGTGAATGCAATACCGTCAGCAGCTGTTTAACGTCGTGAAAGTGCAAACCGGTGGTGGGTTCGTCGAGAATGTAGAGCGTGTTGCCGGTGTCACGACGAGATAATTC
>CAZYUS010000031.1:2558-7247 GCA_964650615.1 uncultured Pseudomonadaceae bacterium
TCTTTGGACAGTTTAACGCGTTGCGCTTCGCCGCCCGATAGCGTGGTCGCACTTTGGCCGAGGGTGATATAGCTCAAGCCAACATCAACCATGGTTTGCAATTTTTTGGCGATGGCCGGTACTGAATCGAAAAACGCGCGCGCATCTTCGATCGTCATGTCGAGTACGTCGGAAATATTTTTTCCCTTAAACGTTACGTCCAAGGTTTCGCGGTTGTAACGACGGCCTTTGCAGGTGTCGCACATCACATAAATATCAGGTAAAAAATGCATTTCAACGCGCAGCACGCCATCACCTTCGCAGGCTTCGCAGCGACCGCCTTTAACATTGAATGAAAACCGTCCGGGACCGTAGCCGCGTGCGCGCGATTCTTTGGTTTCGGCAAACAATTCGCGAATGGGTGTAAACAAACCGGTATAGGTCGCCGGATTCGAGCGCGGCGTGCGGCCAATGGGGCTTTGATCGATATCGACCACTTTGTCGAATTGTTCCATGCCTTCAACGCTATCGTACGGCGCGGGCTCTAAACTTTCGGCCCCGTTTAATTCGGTGGCGGCAATGCGATAGAGCGTGTCATTAATTAGCGTTGATTTACCGGAACCGGATACGCCAGTGACGCAGGTAAAAAGCCCAAGCGGAATTTCGCAGCTGACATTTTTTAAATTATTGCCTTTGGCGCCTTTTAATAGCAAAACGCGACCATCAGGCTGGTGACGTTCTCTCGGAATGACGATTTCTTGTTTGCCGGATAAATATTGTCCGGTGATCGATTTTTTTTCGGCACAAATCTGCGCCAATGATCCTTTGGCCACCACTTGACCGCCGTGTACACCGGCACCGGGACCGATATCGACAATAAAATCGGCGCTGCGAATGGCGTCTTCGTCGTGCTCGACCACGATCACGGTATTACCGAGATCGCGCAGATAATGCAGAGTTTTTAATAAACGTTCGTTATCACGTTGATGCAAGCCGATCGAAGGCTCATCCAGAATGTACATTACGCCCACTAAACCCGCACCGATCTGCGAGGCCAGACGGATGCGTTGCGCTTCGCCACCGGATAAGGTTTCAGCGCTGCGATCGAGCGTTAAATAATCCAGCCCCACGTTAACCAAAAATCCGAGTCGCGCCGAAATTTCGGCTAACACGTTGGCGGCAATTTTTCCGCGCTGACCTGGCAGTTTCAACTCGTCAAAAAACACTTTGGAATCTTTTACGGCCATATTGCAGGCCTGATGTAAGGCCAGATCTTTGATGCGAACATGACGCGCCGCTGGGTTCAATCGAGATCCTTCACAATCGGGGCAGGGCTTGGTGGTCATGTAGCGCGATAATTCATCGCGAATTTGTTGCGATTCGGTTTCTTTGTAACGCCGTTCAAAATTATTGAGAATACCTTCGAACGGATGATTGCGTTTTATGGTTAAACCGCGATCGTTAAAATAATGAAACTCGACGCTTTCTTTGCCGCTGCCATTCAACACCACTTCTTTGGCTTTTTTGGGCAGGGCTTTAAACGGTGTATCGAGATCAAATCCGTAATGTTCGGCTAACGAGCGCAGCAAGTGAAAGTAAAAGACGTTGCGTTTGTCCCACCCTCGGATCGCGCCTTCACTCAAGGTCTTGCTGTCGTCGGCGATCACGCGTTTGGGGTCAAAATACGAATGAATGCCGAGGCCATCGCAGGTTTGACAGGCTCCGGCGGGTGAATTAAACGAAAATAATTTTGGCTCTAATTCTTGAATCGAAAAGCCGCATTGTGCGCAAGAGTGGGTGGCCGAAAATGTTAACTCTGGTTTTTTTTCGTCGTCCATAAACGCGACACGAATTACGCCCGTGGTGAGTTTTAATCCGGTCTCGATCGATTCGGCCAAACGCTGGGCGATATCGGCTTTGACTTTGATGCGGTCGATCACCACTTCGATGGTGTGTTTCAGTTTGGCATCGAGTTTGATGGGTTCGGATAACTCGACTACGTTGCCGTTGACGCGCGCGCGCACAAAACCTTTGGCGCGCAACTCCACCCATAATTCTTTGTGTTCACCTTTGCGATCTTGCACCACCGGCGCGAGCAACATCAGCTTGCTGCCTTCGGGAAATTCGAGGATGCGGTCGACCATTTGTGACACGGTTTGGGCATCGAGTTTGGTGCCGTGAGTGGGGCAGTGCGCTTCGCCGACACGTGCAAACAACAAGCGCAAATAATCGTAAATTTCAGTGACGGTGCCGACCGTCGAACGCGGGTTATGCGAGGTCGATTTTTGTTCGATCGAAATCGCCGGAGACAAACCTTCGATGTGATCGACGTCGGGTTTTTCCATCAAACTTAAAAATTGGCGCGCATACGCCGACAGCGATTCGACATAGCGGCGCTGACCTTCGGCATACAAGGTGTCAAACGCCAGCGACGATTTTCCCGAGCCGGATAGTCCGGTGATCACAATCAATTTATCGCGCGGCAATTCGAGATCAATGTTTTTTAAATTATGGGTGCGTGCACCGCGAATCAGAATTTTATCCATGAATCTCTATTTTCCAGGCTCATTAATTCACGCTGCTGTTACGTCGTTCGGCGTGGTTTAGTTCAAAAAGACGAGCGGTGTTGGCCAACCGCGACCGCACGGGCGAGCGACGAAAGGCGGCAGTCGAAGCTGATACTATAGCCACCCGCTGACCATCCTCATAGTACGCGCGTTAACCAGACGCAATTGCCCATGTCCAACAATGCCTCCCTGACCCGTTCCGAGCGCAAGGCCGCTTTTTCGCTGGCCGGTATTTTTGCATTTCGCATGATCGGCCTCTTTATGTTGTTGCCGGTGATGGCGACTTACGGTCAAGCCCTGAACGGCTACAGCCCGCAAACGGTTGGTCTGGCCATCGGGGTGTATGGTTTGGTGCAGGGCGTTTTGATGATCCCGCTGGGCAAGTTGTCGGATCGGTATGGCCGTAAACCGGTGATGCTCGTGGGGTTGACGGTGTTTGCTATTGGTGCCGTGGTGGCGGCGCTTTCCACGCATATTTATGGCGTTATCGCCGGACGCGCGCTGCAAGGCGCGGGGGCGATTGCCGGTGTCGTGTTGGCTCTGGCCGCTGATCTCACCGCCGAACATCGTCGCAGCAAAGTCATGGCCATCATCGGAATGTCGATCGGAGCTAGCTTTTTGTTGGCGTTTGGTCTCGGCCCTATGGTTGCGGCACGGGGGGGCTTGAATGCGATTTTCTGGTTGACCTGCGCATTGGCGCTTGGCGGCGTCGCGCTCACGTTATGGGGCGTGCCGCGCGAGCCGCAGCATCTGGCCAAAAGCAATCAGAGCTGGGCGCAGTTGTTCACCTTGCTCAAAGACAGTGATTTGTCACGCCTGTCATGGGGTATTTTTGTGCTGCACGCGATCATGGCGGCAACCTTCGTGGTGTTGCCCCTGCATTTGCTGGACGCTGGCATCGAAAAGGCCAAGCACGGAAGCGTGTACTTACCTGTGATGGTGTTGTCGGCGCTTTTTATGATGCCGCTATTGCGCGTCGCTGAACGTCAGCACCGGCAAAAGCCGTTTTTGCTGGTGATGATCGGTGTGCTGCTTATCACCGTTGTGGTGACCTTGGCGGCCCCGTCGTTGGCGTTGATCGCCATCGCCTTGTGTGGCTTTTTTGTTGCGTTTAATTTTCTCGAAGCCAGCCTGCCCAGTTGGGTGTCACGCATTGTGCCGCCTGCCGCCAAAGGAACGGCGATGGGGTTCTATACGTCGGCGCAATTTTTTGGTGCCTTTGTCGGTGGCGCGGGGGGCGGCTATGCCTTTGCACAGGGAGGCGCGGTGGCGGTGTCGTGGTGCGTCGTGACAATGTGTTTGGTTTGGCTGCTGGCCGCCGTGGGGCAGAAACCCTTATCCCGTATCGAACAGGTGACGCTCGCTTTACCAGACGATGCCTTTGCCGATGCGGTGACGCGTTTGCAAGCGCTGGAAGGTGTCATCGAAATCGTCGAATTACCCCAACAAGCGGCGCTGCAAGTGACCTTCGATGCCGGGCAAATTCAGGCCGCCGAGCTAACCGAAAAAGTTAGTGGCGCACCCCGTTTCTGATCGTTACGATGCGCCCGAATCCCTGTGGAGCGTGGTCTTTCCCGATTGCTCGCTTCACCTAATCCTGTAGGAGAACAATCATGGCCAGTCGTGGCGTCAACAAAGTCATTTTGGTGGGTAATCTTGGCAAAGATCCGGAAGTGAAATACTTGCCGAGCGGTGAAACCCTATGCAACTTCAGCGTCGCCACCAGCGAAACGTGGAAAGATAAAACCACCGGCGAGCAAAAAGAATTGACCGAATGGCACCGCGTCACCGCGTTCGGCAAGTTGGCCCAGATCATGGGTGAATATTTGCGTAAAGGCTCCAAAGTTTATATCGAAGGCAGTCTGCGCACACGCTCCTACGAAAAAGACGGTCAGAAACATTACGCCACCGAGATCCGTTGCAATGAAATGCAAATGCTCGATGGCAAAGGTGCTGGCGGTGGCCAATTTGAAGGCGGCGGCAGCGGTGGTCAAATGGGCGGCGGCCAATATGGCGGCGGCACTAAACCGGTCGCGTCATCGGCCTCGCAAAACAAGCCCAATGACGATCATTTCGACGCCGGTTTCGACGACGATATTCCGTTTTAATTTTAACGTTATGACAAAAGCCAGCGTTCGCTGGC
>CAZYUS010000031.1:7257-24919 GCA_964650615.1 uncultured Pseudomonadaceae bacterium
TTTCTACGTTTTTTTGATCAGGGAGTAATCGAATGTTTGAACAACCATCGCTGTCGGCGCGCGGCAATGGAGGCTGTTTATTCATTTATCTATTTTAGCGGGCTATATCATTCCGCTTGCCGAGTTTTTGGTGCGGATTATTTTGTGGCAAATTAAAAAGCATGAACATCCGTTTATTGATGACAATGGCAAAAACGTGCTGAATTGGTTGCTGACGTTTGGCTTGTTTGTCGTCATCAGCTGGATCTTGGTGGTGGTGTTAGTGGGTTTTGCCTTGCTCTGGTTGCTCGGCATTTTAAATATCGTGTTTGCCATTATCGGCGGCTTAAAAGCCAACGACGGCGTGGTGTGGAATTATCCGTTTACGATTCGATTTTTCTGAACGAAGCAGTTGTGCGTAAATATGGCGTGACGAGTCGTGGCACCAGTTTTTCTGCCGCCATAAAACCGACAAAACTGGTCGCCCAACAAAAAAATAAAGTGGCGAGTTGATGCGATAAAAAATGTTGTCCTCGCACGATCTGGGTCAGGCTTAGCAGGCTGCCAAAACTCAAGATCAAGGCAAAAGCCCACGCCGCTGATTTGGGTTTTTGCAATAAAATAAAAGCATAGCCAATTGGCAATAACATAAACGCATGCAAGGCATGGCCGCCGGGCCAGCAATGACCACCGATTTTTTCCAACACCGACGAAAACAAGGGTTGCCAACTGTAGTCGCCGCCATAACGGCTTAATTCAGCCGGACAAACGCGCCCCGCAATACCTTTTAACCACGACACGACGCCATTGCAGGCCGATAATGTCATTAAGGTGTACGCGGCGGCGCCCCGAAAACGATGGGCGGTTGGCCACAGCATAATCGCCAGTAAAAACGCACTGAGCAGCACTTTGGCCGGTTTAATCCACGCGCGCACGTCATCGTGTAAATAATCACGCCACAGCCAATGATCCGCATAAATAAAGCCACTGGTTTTTTGATAAAACCAATCCGAGACGGTGAAATCGATCGCGGGCAGCGCTTGCATCGGCAGCATGATGCTAAGCGCTAACAGCAATAGCGCGACGCTATTCACTAGATAAAAGCGCGAAGACATCATCAGTCGCGCTCAATTGCTGGCATGATGCGGGTTGAGCGCACGATGATCTTGCGGCAGCGGATGTAATTTCTTTTCGCTAAATTGATGGTAAGCCACTTGATAAAACGCCACCGTGTCGTTGACTAATTCTTTATCGCGATCCAGATCGAGCGCAATCGTGTGACCGTCTTGTCGCAGCACTTGCCATAAGCGTTGTTGATTTTGCATCGATAACACCGAGAGATGATTATTTTGTAGCATCGCCACATCGCGGTTATGCGACAAAAACGCATAGCGCTGCTGATCCGGCACGCGGCGCAAATCGCGCCCAAAAAATTGACTATTGTAATCGGCGTTCAACACCCCCAGTAGCGTCGGCGCGACATCTAACTGCGAGGCCAAACGATCATCACGCTTCGCGGCAATCGCGCCGGGACTGTAGATCAACAGCGGTATTTCATAAGAAGGCAACGGAATATCTTGTTCGCCGTAAACGCGCGCACCGTGATCACCTAAAATCACAAACACGGTGTCGTTAAAAAAAGCATGGCGACGAGCCTGCTCAATAAATTGACCCAAAGCGAAATCGGCATAACGCACGGCATGGCGACGTTTTTGCTGGGCCGGATCTTCGTCAATGCGTCCAGCCGGATACAAATACGGTTTGTGATTTGACACGGTGAGGATAGTGGTAAAAAACGGTTTGCCGTCGCGCTGCATTTGATCTAACTCGCGCAAGGAACGATTAAATAGATCTTCGTCGCAGACGCCCCAACTGGTCGTGAAACTAATTTCATGGTCACTAAATTGCGTCTGATCGACCACGCGCTCAAAACCATTGTGTAATGCAAACGACGCCATATTGTCAAAATAACCGTAGCCGCCGTAAATGAAACGAGTTTGATAACCTAATGATCGAAATACGCTGGGCAAGGAAAACAAACTGTCGCTGCCCGGACGTTTCACAATCGACTGCCCCGGGATCGGAATAAAACTGGTTAACACCGCTTCCATACCGCGCACGGTGCGATTGCCGGTGGCGTATAAATGGGTAAACAATAAGCCGTTTTGAGCCAGCGCATCAAACGCCGGTGTGCTGTCGCGTGGTTGTTCGGGGTGCAGTAATTTACTGAACTCACTGCCGAAACTTTCTTCCAAAATCAACACCACATTTTTTTGGGGGGCGCGGCTGGCGCCGGGGATATGACGAGTAATGCTATGGGTATCGTGGTCAACCCAGCTTTCGCCTTTTAACAACAATTTATTGCGCACGCGCTGGTAGGCTTCATCTTCATTTAAATGGGCGTAAAACTGATCGTAATCGAGCTCGTTCGTGCGCAGTGCGTGGGCAAAACTAAAGTAACCATTCAGCGCTAATTCGTTGACCACGCGATTGCTCGAAATGCGCGCATCACTCAGACTTAAATAGCTGCCTAAAACAATCGTGCCGATGCCATACAGTGCGACCAAACTGAGTCGACGCGACCATGACCAAGCGCTTTGTTTGGCCTGCACCACATAAGGCAAACTGAAACGCGTTAATACGAGCGCAATCACTGCGGTAATTGTTAACGCGCGCACGATCGGATAGCTTTCCCATACGTTGACAAACACCTCATGGGGGAACAATAAATAGTCGACCGCGACAAAATTAAAGCGTGCGTCAAACTCATCGAAAAAGAAGTATTCAACCAGCGCAATATAGAGCAACAAAAACCAAAACAAAAATTCACTCAGGCGATAGCGCCATAAGCGCCAGCGCGTGAGCGTGGTTTGTTGTGGTGTTAATAGCGCCCATAAAAAATGCGGCAGCACCACTAATAAGGCCACCCATAAATCAAAACGTAAACCGTAAAACATCGCGTGTGCGGTTTGGCCGAAAGGGCGCTCCAGCTGTGTGAGGTGAGTCAACGCCAGTGTTAATCGCAATAACGAGGCCAGTAACAGAAACAGTGTGAGCCGCAAAAACGGCGGGCGTAAACGCGCGGGAAGAATGGCCATTGGACGACGGTTTTTAAGGTGATGGCGCAAGCGTAAGCGGGCATCCTTAACGAAGCATTAAAGGTGTGCGATCGGCGAAGTCGAACTACACTGTTAGCGAACAAACAAGGAGCGTGAATGCACCTATTCAAACGAATCGTCATGATCGCGGCGTTGGCCGTGGCCTTCGCTTTGCTGTTCAGTGCGTTGTTGGCGGCGCAATTACGCCAACAAGCGCCCGCCGACGCCGACGTCGAACGCTATTTAAATGAGTTGAATAACCCTGCGCTGTGGCGCGATACCGAAGCGCGCCGCCGTTCGTTTGCGCAAGTGATTCAAACCTGGCGTCCGCAGCAATTGAGCTTGCGTAATAGCCAAGGCGAGTTGTTGGAGCAGTATGTCGATAAAAGTGATTTGCCGGCCCGCGTGATGTTGTTACACCACGTGGTGACGGTGCCGCTGGCCGATGGCGGTGGCCATTTGGTGATGGCGATGGTGGCGCCGAGGGGGTGGCCGTTTTCGGCGTGGTGGTTGAAATTGGGTTTGATCTGGGGCGTGGCCGTTGCGCTGGCGGCGTTCAGTATCTGGCGCGCGCTTTCCCATGAACGGGTCGTACGCCAGGCGGCCGAAAAGATTATTGCCGGTGAGCGCGATCCGAGCGCACTTCCTCATGAAGTTGATCATGTGGTATTGAGCGCGTTTACGCGTCTGTTGCATGAACATCGCGAGTTGCACGACGCGCAAGTCAAAGCCATGGACAGCGTGCGTCATCGATCGTTTGTCGATGCGGAAACCGCGCTTGGCAATCGCGCGTATTTCGATGCGCATTTGGAAGTGCAGTTACGCGATCGCGATGTCAATGTCGCTGGTATGTTAATTCTGATCGAGATCGGCGATATCAACGCAGAGGCGGATCAGCAACGTCACTATGTTCAGCGCATTGCCGAATTGATCCGACATCATGTGCGTGAATTTAATGAACCGGTGATCGCGCGGCGTGATCGCGCCAGTTTTTCCTTGTTGTTGCCCGGTATGGTCGAACGCGAGGTCGATGTTTTTTGCAAACGATTGCTTGGTGATGTGCGGCAATTACATCAACAACAAAACGGACCCGCCGATACGGTTATCGCGCATATGGGATTGGTGACTTATCGCTCTGGCTTGGATTCTTACAAATTGCTTTCCGAAGCCGATATGGCACTGCGCGTGGCACAACAACGAGAAGTGGGATCGGGCTGGCATCGTTTTGAACAGGGTGAGATCCAACAAAACAGTGTGATGGGTCGAGTGCGCTGGCGCGCGCTGATTGAACGCGTGATTGAACAGCGTTCGATTCATCTTTTTTATCATGCGGTGGTACTTGGCAGCGATCGTCGTGTGGTGCACTACGAAGTGTTAACTCGCATCCCCAGTGATGAAGGCGATCTGTTTTCAGCAGCCACCTTTATGCCGATGGCGCATCGGGTCGGGTTGGCGGTGGCCTATGATCGGTTGGTGTGCGATATCGTTTTAAAATCGCTGTTGTTCGGACCGCAGCATTCGCCGGTACTGACCATAAACTTGAGCGGAGATGCGATCGCCGATAACAATTTCCGGATGTGGTTGTTGGAACATCTGGCACAAAATCGTTTATTGGCGGAACGTTTGGTGTTTGAGATCGGTGAATCGGTGGCAACGCGGTTAAGCACAGTCGAACACAGTTTTTTAGAAATGTTGAATCGTTGCGGCAGCGCGCTGTGCGTCGAGCACGTTGGTCATCCACAATATTCGGCGAATTATTTGCAGTCGGGCTTGTATCGCTTTGTTAAATTCCATCGTGGTTTAACGCGCGATATTGTCGAGGATAAACAAGCGCAAGAATTTGTTCGTGGACTCGCTGCCCTCGCCAGCTCAACCGGTGCCTACGCGCTGGCCGAATGCGTCGAAAATGACGATCAGTGGAATTGTCTATTGAGTCTGGGTGTGCGCGGCGGACAAGGGTATTTGTTTGGTAAGCCGACCAATAAACCGGTGAAAGTAGGCGCGCCAGTGCCGGTGTGAATCCGTTATGGTTTCGACAAAATTGTTTGCAAAAATGCCTGACGTTGTTCAACGCTGGCTTGGCTCCACCAGAATTGCAGCTGAGTCAGCGCGTCGTTTTGGTCCGTCTTTTCGGCAACGGTTTTTACTTCAGCGTTGTGTGACGCACCATCGCTGGCTATTTTTTGCAAACGATAAACCGGATTTTTGCTATAGCGTATCGCCTCGCGACGCGTTGCGGGTGACTCCGCCTGCACTTGCCATTGCTCATTTTCGGCGGCGACAGTAATGACAACGATAAACGGTGCCGAGCGAATGCGGTCGTGGCTATCGCCGTATTCGGCATCATAAATTTGATTAAACTCCATTTCGATATCGTTGCGACCCACATTCAATTTCACCACTTTATCGCGTTGAAAAGACGTCGCTTGCGGCAGGCCATTAACGTGCAATACGTCAAATTGTTCCGGCACCAATAATTCCGCCGCGTTGGTTATGCCACACCATAAGGCAAACGTCAGAGCGTATAAATTGCGCTTCATTGTTACTCCAAATACACGAACGCTTAACCCGTTATCGCAATAATCAGAACTTCACGTAGGGCGGGCTGACGCCCGCCTCGATGCTAAACTCAAAACGCAGTATCAGCTTTATTTATGACAACTGCTTGACGCGTTTGGCTAATAGCTCTTTGTAATAGCGGCTGACCGGATCGCCAGTGCGGTCGTAAATTTTCGAAAACCCCGCCATGGCATCCAACCACATTTCTTTTCGCATGGCTTGATACACTTGTTGATATTCGCCCAACCAGTCAAAGCTGTTGTAATGTTGTGGCAACATAATTTCATAAATTTTCGATTCTTGTTGTTTGCCTTTGACGCGCGTGACATCAATTTCACGCGTGTATGGAAAATGGGCTTTGACGTGCTGATATGTGCCTTCGCTTATTAATAAATGAGTGCCGTACAACTTGTTCAATCCCTCAATGCGCGAGGCAAGGTTCACCGCATCGCCGATGACGGTGAAATTAAACATTCGGCTAGATCCCATATTGCCCACCGTCATCATGCCGGTGTTGATACCAAGTCCGATATCCAGCTTGCCGGCACCGGCAGCCGCCCAATCTTTTTGAATATCGACCAGCGCTTCGAACATCGTGACAGCCGCTTTGCACGCTTGTAAGGCATGATCTTTACGCGCTACCGGCGCGCCCCAAAACGCCATCACGGCATCGCCGATAAATTTGTCTAAGGTGCCGTCGTGATCAAATACTTTATCGGTCATGGCGGTGAGATAATTATTGAGCAGAGCCACTAATTGTTCGGGTGGCACTTGCTCAGACGTGGTGGTGAAATCACGGATATCCGAAAACAGAACCGTCATTTCGCGTTTGTCACCGCCGAGTTTCAAGGCACTCACATCTTCAATGACGGTTTCAACCACTTTCGGGTTTACATAATGGCGAAACGCGTGTTTGATCTGGCCTTTTTCGCGCTCGACGGTGAAATAGCGCACCACCGTATGCACGATAAACATCGCCACCGTCAGCACGATCGGATAAGTGATATTCAGCACAATTTGTTCTCGTTGAAACGAGGTAAACGCGATAATCAAATGCACGGCGACAAGCACCACGACAACCAATCCGGTTGTGGCCATATTCAAGCGCGGCAACACGATAAAGAGCAATAAGCCGAGCGCCAGAATAATCCCGATATCGACCATCGCCATCCAATCCGGACGCGTTATAAAGTCTCCTTTGATCAAGTTATCGACCGCATTGGCGCGGATCTCGACGCCGGGAAAGCTTTCTTTCCACGGCGTGTTGCGCAAATCGCCAATGCCTTGTGCTGTGGCACCGATCAACACGACTTTGTCTTTTAACGCACCTTCCGGAATTTGTTTATTCAAGATCTGGCGGGCGGAAAAGGTCGCGAAACTGCCCTCTGGGCCGCGATAACGTAAAACGATCTGCCCTTGTTCATCGGTGGGAAATTGCTGTTCACCAAAACCGATGTCGGTGATGCCAAATTCGGCGACACCGAGATTGATTTTCGAATGATCATTAAACAAAGCGGCGGCATACAAATCGGCCGACGGATAGAACTGATCCTGATAACGCAACACCAACTGCGCGCGACGCACCACGCCATCGCTATCGGGACGCAAGGTAATGTGACCAACCGCCGCTGCCACCTCGTCGAAGCGAGGTAAATTCACCAATATTGCAGGCGCGGAAGGCATGTAAAACGATGGCAGGGTTTCACTCGGACTGCGGATTTCGCGAATGGCAAATTTTTCGGCCTGCGCGATCGCTTTGGCGTTCGCTTGCGCGCTGATGTGCGAGGCTTCCTGCGCCGGTAAAAACACCAAGCTCAACACCACCTTGCCGTGATCGTCGATGGCACGCACCAGCTGCGTATCGTTATCTAGCAGGGTACGGATTTGCTCCCATTGCGCGCGGATGGCGTCATCTTGGCTTGCCCACGCGTCCAGTTCGGACAACACCTTGGCATTTTCAGGTTCCGGAAAAAACACATCCAGCACAATGACTTTTGCGCCTGCTTCATGCAGATGTTTGATCATTTTTGCCAACACCGAACGCGGCCATGGCCACCGGCCGACGTCGTGTACGCTGGCCTCGTCGATCGCGACAATGGCCACCTTTCCGCTCGTCGCTTGCGGGCCGAAGGCTTTTTGTCGCACGTCGAGGGTATTCAATTCGATATCGTTAATGATCATCGGATTCCACACGTAAAGCGCGGTGATTAAAATCATTAACACGACGGCAAACCGTCGCCAGATACGTTGATGCACATGCTGCGTGCGTTGCGTCGTCATTGTTTACCCCTGTTGTGTTTGTTGCCGTCCCAGAATTGATTGCAGTCTAGCGTCGTTAGGTCATAATCGCGACTGGATAACGCAAGGTCAGTGTGGCGTGAGTCCGTCGTCAGTGACTGTCGCAGACTTCATACTAAACTCGACAGTAGGATACGTGATATTGGCGTTAAATAAACAAGGAGAATCGTTTTGCGTACGTTGTTAGCGAGTTTTGGTTTTGCCTTCTCGGTTGCGGTGGCGAACGCCGATGTAAAGTTGCTAGCGAGTTGGGATCTGCGTGCACAAAAAATTGATGAACCGGCCGCTTTAGCGCAAGGCGAAAGCGGCGATACCTACCTTGTTGATCGCGACAGCGGTTTATGGTGGCACTGGCGCGCTGGCAGTGCGACGTCGATCAAGTTGGCTGGTAAAGGTGCGCCGGTTCCGGATGAAGATATTAGCGGTGTTACGCGCTTATCAAACGGCAGTTGGGTGTTTAGTAATGACGGCGACGATGCGGCGTATGTGTTTAGTGAAAGTGATAAAAAAACCCGCGCGATTGGTGCCGAAGATGCGCTCAACGATCCGGCCGCCGTGGTGGCGTCGGCCAGTCAACGGTTGTATTTCGCCGATCGCGGCAATGACCGCATCGCGATTTACTCTCCGGATGGTAATTTTCTTTATGCTCTCGGAAATGATCCGCTCGATACACAACATAAATTGAGTGCGCCGTTTGCCGTCGCGGTGGATGGCAAAGAACAGATTTACGTTTTGGATCGCAAAGGCCGCCTGTCCATTTATGGTGACGATGGTCGCTTAATCGAGCAATGGGAAGAAGGTAAATGGTCACCACTTAAAGGAAAACCGGCCAAATTAGGTGCCATCGCGGTCGCGCAAAATGGCCAGATCTTTGTGGCCGATAACGATAACCAAAAAATCATCCATTACGACTGGCGCACTAAAAAAGTGCTCGACAGTTTTGGCAGCAAAGGCAAGGGGCCGGGGCAGTTCGATGACGTGTCGGCGTTGCAGATCGTGCCAAGTGGACAACTCACGGTGCTGGATCGCGGTAATAAAAAAATCGAGTGGTATCAATTAGCCAATTTGGCCACGACGATCGCGCCGGTGCGATTACCGTTAGTGCAAAATTTACCGGCGCAAAAAAATACCTGTGCGCAAGTGCAGATGAATTTTAATAACGACGTGTTTTGTTTCGATGCCAAGCAGAAAAAAATTACGAAAACCGATGCGGCGGGTAAAACATCCGATATTCTCGGCGGTTTGACCAAGGTCGAGCATTTCAGCGTCAGCGGTGATTACCTTATCGTGTTCGAAAGTGGCGCGCTGCGGGTGTATGACGCGAGCGCCAAATTGCTCTTGTCGATGGCGCGCAAAGGCAGTGGCGAAGGTGCCATTGATTCACCGACGGCGGCCGTCGTGAGTCAGGGACGCTTGTTTGTGGCCGATACCGATAACGATCGTCTGCAAGCGTTTACACTCGAAGGCATTTTCGTTGGGCGCACCAATGACGGTAAAACCGCCTTCAAAAGCCCGCACGCGATTGTGGCAGACAGCAAAGGCACGTTGTTTGCGGCCGATAATCAACAAAAAGTTATTGTGGCGCTTAACCGTGATCTCGAAAAACAATTTCAGATCGGCAATGAAAACGGTGCCTTGCAGGACATTATCGGTTTGGCGATGGATGTCGACGACAAACTGTATGCCTTGGTAAAGCAAAATAATTCGTACTCGATTCGCGTCTATCAGGGCCGCAATTTGGTGTTGCGTTTTGGTCGTGAAGGTGACGCACCACAAGACATGAATAAACCGACCGGCATCGTGGTCAGTGCCGGAGCCAAACCAACGGTATTGGTGCGTGATGAAAAACGCCAAACGCTGTTAGCGTATGGTGTGGTGTCGATACCGGGTGCTGTCGCCGGCGTCAAAATTGTAGGGAACACGCAAGGAACCCGTTTGCGCTGGCAAATGGCTCCCGAACGATTCGTGGCACAGTACCGCGTTTACGGTTGGAACGGTGACGGACAAAACAAACAACTATTAGCGGAAGTCAATGCTACTGACGTAGTGATTGGCAATGATAAAAATAATTACGAGTGGTTTGCCGTATCGGCGAAAAGCGGCTTTGGTGCCGAGAGTGATTTATCGCAAGCGTGGCGCGATGAATTCGGGATTGGTCTGCGTGCGTTCAAGGCGCAAAATTATGTCGAGGCTGAGCAAGCTTTTGCTCGTAGCGTACAAGAATCACCTGATAACGCCGATGCACTGAAAATGTTGGGCAGCAGTTTATTAAAACAAAATAAATTGGATGCCGCATTACAGCAATTTGATCTGTTGGCGACATTACCGGATCAACGTCTGGTGGCAACGCGATTAAAACTGGAAACCTTGATTAACGCCAAACGCTATCTCGATGCGCGCGGTGTGCTCGATGTGGTGTTGGCGGCGAAGCCAACCGAGATCGAGCCGTATTGGTGGTGTGCCGAAATTAATGTGCAACTCAATGATCCGATCGGTGCAATCGGATGTTTGGAGGAAGTGGTTAAACGCGACGCCAAACACAATGAAGCGTTGTTGTTGCTGGCGAAAACGTATATTGGAGCGGGGGCGATTGACCAAGGTTTGCAGTATTTTGATCGCGCGCAGCAAAACGCACCCGATGACCGGCGGATCGGATTACTGCGTGCGCAGCAATTGCTAATGATTGGGCGTTTTCAAGAGGCGTTGCCACTGTTTCAATCCATCGACAGTGATCCGATTTTGCAGAAACAAGGTCAATTAGGTGTGGCGCAATGTCAGTTGGCGTTGAACGACTTGGCGCAGGCCAAATCAATTGCGTTGGCATTGGCCGCCGATGAATCCGTTGGTGATGAGGCGACGTTGATCTTGGGCAAGGTGGCGCTGGCGCAAAATCAACCTCAGGAAGCCTTAATCGCCTACAGCCGGTTGTTGCGTGGTGAAAAAAAATCGGCGCAGACATGGATGGGCATGGCCGATGTTTACGCGGCATTATTGCAGCCGGAAAAAGAATTGGAAGCATTGACCTCGGCAACACAAAGTTTCGATGCAACGTCGATGACGTGGTTGCGCTTGGGGCAGAAGCAATTGCAAGCTAAAAATGGCAGTGCGGCACTAATGGCGATGCAAAATGCCTTGCGATTGGCACCACGCGGTTTGGCGGTATTAACCGATTTGGCGCGCACGGAACTGTTTGTCGGTCAATTATCCGAAGCGCGCGATCACGCTAAACAAGCGTTATCGCAAAAGCAGGACGACGCTGAGTTGTGGCTGTTAAATGCGACGGTGGCCGCGCGTCAAGGCAAATTGATTGAGGCCATCGAATACACCAAACGCGCGCAGGCGTTGGCCGCCGATCGTCTCGACATTCAATTACAACTGGCCAATCTGTATTACGACGCTGGACAGTACGAATTAGCCGAACCGACGCTCGCCAAAATCGAGGCCGTGCGCAAAGATTGGGCGGCAACGTTTGTCTTGCGTGCGAAGTTGTTTGCAGCGGCCATGGTATTTGATAAAGCGGTGACGGCAGCGCAAAAAGCCGTTGCATTAGAAGGCAGCGACGAGAATAAAGAACTGCTTAATGCGTTACTGGCCGGTCGCAAGCAAGGACAGGAAAGCAAGTTGGCATCGGCGTCATTGACGTTGGAGAGCTTAAAGCTAACCCCAATTTTTTCGGCCGCCTATAAAAATTACGCCAAAGAAAGTATCGGTTCGGTTGTCGTGCGTAACACGGGCGCTGCCGAACAAAATAATCTGCGTTTGCGTTTTGAGATCAAAGGTTTTATGGATTTTCCTTATAGTTTTGATGTGAGCAAACTGGCGGCAAATAGCAGTGTCGAAGTGCCGCTTTATGCCACCTTCAATAATCGCATTCTGCAAGTCGATGAAGACACCGGTGTGCAGGTCGAAGTAGCGGTTAGCTTTATCCAAAATGCGAATCAAACATTACAGTCGCTGACGAGACCAACAACGTTATATGGCAAAAATGCGATTCTGTGGTCAGCCTTTGATCGGGTCGGGGCATTTGTGACGCCGCGTGATGATGTGCTGCGTGATTTCGTACGCCAAACGGTGAACGCCCATTTGCCGAGCGCCAAATCGGTGAATAAAAATGTGTTGTTAGCGATGACGTATTTTTCGGCGTTGACGGCGCAAGGTTTGCGTTATCAACCCGATCCCAATACCCCTTACGCGAAATTAGCCGGTGATCAAATTGACTATGTGCAATTTCCGCGTGAAACCTTACGGTTGAAGAGCGGTGATTGTGATGACTTGTCGATATTGATGGCGGCCGGCCTTGAGAATCTCGGTGTCGCTACCGCGTTGGTCGATGTGCCGGGACATTTATTTTTATTATTTGATAGCGGTGTAGCGTTTCGCGAGCGCGATACCATCAGTCTCGATCCGGATCTGGTGGTCGAACTCGGCGGGCAAGCGTGGATCCCGCTCGAAGCGACGATGGTCGCCACCTCGTTTGCAGAAAGCTGGGCGGAAGGCGCGCGCAAATATCGTCTCCATCACGATGCCAATCGCGCGCAGGTAGCGATGTTGCGTACGGCTTGGCAAACTACGGCACCGGTGACGTTACCGGCAGGTGACGCCATCAGCACGCCGGACGTTTCTCGTTTGGCCGCGTTGGTGCAACCACAAACCGAATTGCTGGTGGGTAAGAGCGTCGAGCGCCTCACCGAACCTTTCCGCGTGATGATGCAGCTGGGAGCGGATAACGCGTTGATGCAATTGCAGATCGCCATTCAATATGCGAAGGCTGGTTTGTTGGACAAATCGGTTACGCAGTTGGAGGATTTGTTGCGACAGTCACCGCAGTATGTGGCGGCGCATGTCGCGATGGGCAATGTGTATTATTTAAAACGCAATTATCGACGCGCGTTGGATTCTTATCTGGTGGCCGAGCGTTTGGCCAATGACGATGCCGGCATCAAAATTAATGTGGCCTTGAGTTTATACGGATTGCAACAAATGGCCGATGCCAGCGCCAAGTTCCGCGAATCGCTGGTGCTGGATAATACGTTGATCACGCGTTATGAAACGCTGGCCAAAGTGTTGTCGAATTAAAGTTTTTAACGAGGATGTCAACATGAAACGTGTAGTGATTTTAAGCATGATGCTCGCGGCAACGGCCTTTGCTGCCGAAACGGTAAACACTGGTAATTCGGCGACCAAAAATAAGCCGGATGAAACCAAAAACGATCACAAACCGGTGGTCACGGTCATCAAAAAAGAAGAAAGCAATGGATTTAGCGGGATGTTGTCGCGCTTATGGGGAAAATTGCGTGCGGTGAGTCCGAAAGTCGGTGCACAGGAATCGCGTGCTGCGACGCAAGTGGCGGGGGTGCGCGGTGCCGAAACCACGGAATCAGCGTTGCAACCGTATTGGAAAGACGACAAGGAAGCCGATCCTGCCTTTGTTCAACAAAGTAATGCGTTTCGTTCAGCGCAACAATTAGCCGACAACGGTGCTTATCCCGCTTCGGCGGCGGCATTTGAAAAATTCTGCGCCGATTATCCGGATAGCCCCTTAAAGCCTAATGCGCAATTTGGTCGCGCTTTGTCTCAACTCAGCGCCGGAGATAATGGCGGCCAAGCATCATTGCAACAGTTTATCAATGAATATCCGCAACACCCGTTGGTACAAGATGCCAAACAATTATTGGCAAAATAAAATTCCTAGGATTGAATCACTCGAATGCCCACTGCGTTAACGTTATTACGTCTGTTAAGCGACGGCGCAGTGCATTCCGGCACCGCTTTAGGTCAAGCAATTGGTGTGTCGCGCGCCGCCGTATGGAAACAATTACAACAGTTGCAGCACTACGGTGTCAGTTGCCATGCGGTGCCGGGACTGGGCTATCAACTCGCGACACCTTGTCACTTAATTGATGAATCCTCTCTTCGCGAACAATGGCGCTCCTCGTTGCCCGAAACGGATATCGATCTGCATTATTTTCTGTCGATTGATTCAACTAACACGTTTTTGTTGCGGCAACCGCTGAGACATTCTGCTCAGGTTTTGGTGGCCGTTACCGAATTTCAAACGGCTGGACGTGGTCGCCGTGGTCGTCAGTGGCAATCGCCGTTTGCCGCCAATATTTATTTGTCGTTAAAACGTGAATTTCACTGCGGGCTTGAAGGCTTAAGTGGTTTGAGTTTGGCCGTAGGCGTCGCTATCGCTGAAACCTTGCAGTCGTTCTGCGCGGTTCCCATTCAACTGAAATGGCCGAATGATATTCGCGCTCAACAACGCAAATTGGGTGGTGTTTTGATTGAGTTGTCCGGCGAAGCGGGTGGCCCGTGTCAGGTGGTCATCGGTTTGGGCATCAATGTGCATATGCAACAAGCGCAAGCGCAGGCGGTCGATCAGGCGTGGGTGAGTGTAGAGCAATTAAGTGCGGCATCGGTTTCGCGTACAACACTCATTGAACAGTTGGTCGTGAATTTATTGCGCGTGTCCGACGCGTTTGAACAATTCGGCTTTCAATCGTTTTGTGAGCGCTTTAACCAACGTGACGAGTTTCGTGGCCAGCCAGTTTTTATATCCGGCGTGAATGAAACGATCGAAGGCATCGAAGCGGGCGTCGATGAACAAGGCAGCTTGCTGCTGGATACACCACATGGGCGTCGAAAAATTATCGCCGGTGAAGTGAGTTTGAGGGCGCAGCGTTAAGATGTTACTCGTTGATTGCGGAAATTCGCGGTTGAAATGGCGTTTGGGTTCCGGTGTTGCGACGCAACACGGTGTTGTCGATTACCATTCGATGCCCATCAATGACGCACCGTTCTGGTCGTTATTATCACCTCACGATTCGATTTGGATCGCGTCAGTCGCACAATCGGATGTGGTGACCGCCATTCACGCCAATGCACAACAGCGCGGCTTATCGACGCCTCATGTGGCGCGCAGCCAAGCGGTTCAAATGGGCCTGAAAAGTGGCTATCTCGAACCGCAAAAATTAGGTGTTGATCGGTGGTTGGCGTTATTAGCGGCGTGGCAGGTTTGTCAACGTGATTGCGTCGTGATTGATGCCGGAAGTGCGCTCACCGTAGATCGCGTGAACGCGCACGGTCAGCATCTCGGAGGCCACATTGTTCCGGGATTAACCTTGCTACAAGACTGTTTATTGAATAAAACGGCGCAAGTAAAATTTTCGCCTCAGCACAGTCGCTCCGTACAACCTGGAAACACAACTCAAACGGCAGTGAGTCATGGCGGTCTGGCTATGGCCGTTGGCTACTTACGTTTTGTATTACAGGAAGCGTGGACGCCATGCGATGTGGCACCGGCTATTTTTCTGACCGGTGGCGATGCCGCGTTATTGATTCCCTTCTTACCCGAATCAACAACGGTAGTCCCGCAACTGGTTTTGGATGGATTGTTTCATTACGCCACTGATCTCGGTTAATTATCATTATGCGTTACATTGTTTTTACGTTACTGTTGGCCAATCTGGTTTATTTCGGTTGGCGATTTCTGTCTCCAGCGCAAGAGGTGGTCAGCGCGGTTGCCGCACCAATTGATAAATCGCAGATCAAACTGATTGATGACGAACCGATTATGGACGAAGCAGAATCGGTTGCATCGAATGCGCCATCAACACCGACTGAAGTTCAATCAACGATTGAGGTTCAACCTTCACCTGAAAACACCTTATCGAAAGAGGTGACTTCTGATGATGCGAACCAAGTTACACCAACAATCGCCATGCCTGATGTTGTTAGTGAACCCATTCCGGCGCCCGTTTTGTCGTGTTACATCAGCCCGTGGACCCGTGATGAAAAACAACGTGATCAGTGGCTCGCGCAAACACGCGATGCCGACGTCGAAACGCTACAACAAGAAATTGAAACGCAGCGACGTTTCCTGATTTACATTCCGCCAAAAGAATCAGCGACAAAAACTTTGGAACGGTTGCGTGAAATAAAAAAACTGCCCATCGACAGCGCGCACATTAACAACGGTGAATTTGTCGGCGGTATTTCGTTGGGCTTATTTAGTCAGGAGGAATCCGCCCAAGGAGTGCTGAAAAAAGCGCATGATCTAGGATTGCATGACGCTAAAAAAACGGTGCGGGTGCTCACCGCGACGGAGTGGCGTTTGCGTGTGCGTCAACGCGATAATTTGTCGGCCCCATGGGAGCTCTGCGCTGAATAAAAAAAACACGGCGTTCGCCGTGTCCTGTTATTCGTTTAATAATTGCTGAATCGCGTCGGTGATTTTTTTGTTGTCGCCGGGTTTGACGTCACGAAAGACGAATCGGATATTGCCTTTTTTATCAATCAAATAACTTGACGGCATGGTTTGCATGGCAAACTTTTCTGGCGTTTTCCGTTCGGCGTCATAGAGCACGGTAAATTTGGCAGAGAATTTCTGTAGAAAAAATTCGGCATCTACTTTTTGCATATCGACGTTGATCGAGACAAGCTCAAACGATTTGTCTTTGTAGGTTTGATGCAGATCGTTCAGCATCGGGAATCCGGCTTCGCAACTGGAACACCACGATGCCCAGAAATTGATGTAAACCACTTTACCGCGCAAGCTTTGTAGTGAGACGGAACGATCGCCTTCGAAGGTCGGCAGCGCCACATCAGGAGCTGGAATGCTCAGGGCGTGGGCGAGGTTACCGAAAGCTAACCAGCAAACCAAAAGCAGATAACGCATCGAACAACTCCTCGCAATCGCACAAAGACCGGCGCGCAGTCTATTCAGCGGAAGATGAATTGCGTATGACTGAACAGCTCAGACCATTGGGCGCTTAAGCTCAATTGACTTTTTTTTAATCGGAAAATACCGTTTTCTGCTTACTTCGTAGTCAATTTGCGAGGGGGTTAATTCGGAGTTGCAGCGCGGTGTCGAGATCATTAGAATTTGCGGCCCTTTGAACAGGGGCGCACAAAACGCTGGCTTAGCTCAGTTGGTAGAGCAACTGACTTGTAATCAGTAGGTCGTGAGTTCGAGTCCCACAGCCAGCACCATTTTTCCTGTTCCAAGGTGTTTTCGTTATTGGCGTTTGCTTGCAAAGCCCAAACCAGATCGGCACAATGCGCCGCTCTTTTTTGGCAGCTCCGGCAACACAAGGCGCAAACCAAAGAAGTGTCTGGAGGGGTACCCGAGTGGCCAAAGGGAGCAGACTGTAAATCTGCCGGTTCTACCTTCGAAGGTTCGAATCCTTCCCCCTCCACCAAATTTAAGCGCAGCGAGTGCTTCGTTGCGCGGTAGGGCGTCCAAAACCGAAAGGGGAAGGACGAGAGCCTTCGAGCGAAGGTTCGACAAAATTGCCGGGAGCAATTTTGCACATTGCGCTTTAGTGCAATGGCCCGGAGGGCCGGAGGACAGGATGTCCGAAGTTATCCTTCCCCTCCACCATATATATGCTGTTGTTGTGAGCTAAAACGAACCCAGGCGGGTGTAGTTCAATGGTAGAACTTCAGCCTTCCAAGCTGATAGCGTGGGTTCGATTCCCATCACCCGCTCCAAACAACACTCTGGCTCTGAACCCAAAGAGCTTAAGAATTTGCTGATATAGCTCAGGTGGTAGAGCACTCCCTTGGTAAGGGAGAGGTCGCTGGTTCGAGTCCAGTTATCAGCACCAGGTAATTTCGACACTGCTAATCGGGTGATTGGCGGTGGTTTTGTTTTGTTAACTAAACGTAACGTCGCGGAGGCAGCAATGTCGAAGGAAAAGTTTGAACGTAACAAGCCCCACGTGAAC
>CAZYUS010000032.1:0-24885 GCA_964650615.1 uncultured Pseudomonadaceae bacterium
CTCGTGACCGTTGCGGCCCCCAAGTAAGGCGACCACAAATAAATCGCCCCGGACGACTTGAACCCCACCAAGTTATCCACAAGTTACTAGCCATCCAAACCATTCAAGCATTCGGAGAAAAATCATGGGAAAAATCATCGGCATTGACCTGGGCACGACCAACAGCTGCGTCTCCATCATGGAGGGCAACACCACCCGCGTGATCGAAAACAGCGAAGGCGCGCGCACCACGCCGTCCATCGTTGCTTACACCAAAGACGGTGAAACCTTGGTCGGTCAAAGCGGCAAACGCCAAGCGGTTACCAATCCTAAAAATACGCTGTACGCGATTAAGCGTTTGATTGGTCGTAATTTTGATGATGGCGTAGTGCAAAAAGATATTCATATGGTGCCTTACAAAATCACCAAAGCAAAAAATGGTGATGCGTGGGTCGAGATTGATGGCAAGCCGATGGCTCCGCCGCAGATCAGCGCTGAAGTGCTGAAAAAAATGAAAAAGACCGCCGAAGATTATCTCGGTGAAACCGTTACCGAAGCCGTGATCACGGTACCAGCGTATTTCAACGATTCGCAGCGTCAAGCCACCAAAGATGCGGGTCGCATTGCTGGTCTCGAAGTGAAACGGATTATTAACGAACCGACCGCAGCGGCTCTCGCTTACGGACTTGATAAAGTCAAAGGCGATAAAACCATCGCCGTGTATGACTTAGGTGGCGGCACCTTCGATATTTCCATTATTGAAATCGGCGAAGTCGATGGCGAAAAAACCTTTGAAGTATTAGCCACCAACGGCGACACCTTTTTAGGTGGCGAAGATTTCGATATGCGCGTCATCGAATACCTGGTTGCCGAATTCAAAAAAGACACCGGTATGGATCTGCACGGCGATTCGTTGGCGATTCAGCGATTAACAGAAGCCGCTGAAAAAGCCAAAATCGAATTGTCGAGTTCCCAACAACCCGAAGTGAATTTGCCGTACATCACCGCTGATGCGTCGGGTCCGAAACATTTGGTGATCAAATTAACGCGCGCCAAATTGGAATCATTGGTCGATGAGTTGCTGCAAAAAACGTTAGATCCGTGCAAGATGGCGATCAAAGACGCCGGTTTAACCGTTAACGATATCGACGAAGTGTTGTTGGTTGGCGGTCAAACGCGGATGCCGAAAGTGCAAGAAATTGTCGCCAATTATTTTGGTAAAGAACCGCGCAAAGATGTGAACCCAGATGAAGCGGTGGCGGTGGGGGCTGCCGTACAAGCGGCGGTGTTGTCAGGGGATGTGCGCGATGTGTTATTGCTTGATGTCACGCCGTTGTCGCTGGGTATCGAAACGATGGGCGGTGTAATGACGGTGCTTATCGAAAAGAACACCACCATCCCGACTAAAAAATCGCAAGTGTTCTCGACCGCCGATGACAATCAAACAGCGGTTACGGTGCACGTGTTGCAAGGTGAACGCAAACAGGCGGCAGGCAACAAATCGCTGGGTAAATTCGATTTGGCCGGTATTCCGGCCGCACCGCGCGGCGTGCCGCAAATCGAAGTGACGTTTGATATCGACGCCAACGGCATCATGCACGTATCGGCGATTGATAAAGCCACGAACAAGCAGCAAAAGATCGAGATCAAAGCCAATTCCGGTTTAACCGAGGCCGAGATCCAAGCCATGGTGCGCGATGCCGAATCGCACGCCGAAGAAGATAAAAAATTCCAAGAATTGATCGAAGTGCGTAACCGCGCCGATGGATTGATTCACGCCACTAAAAAATCGTTGGCCGACGAAGCGGTCAAGATGGAAGCCGGTGAACGTGAGGCGATTGAAAAAGCACTCAAAGATCTGGAAGAAGTGGTTAAAGGTGACGACAAAGACGCCATTGAATCGCGCAGCAATGCGTTGGCGCAAGCCAGCGCAGCGATGGCCGAACGCTTATACAAAAATGCCGAAGGCGGCGCGCAAGCAGATGCCGGCGCGCAAGCGGGAGCGGGCGGTGGCAAAAACGAGGGTGATTTTGTCGATGCCGAATTTGAAGAAGTGAAAGACAAAAAATAATGTCACTGGTAGTCGTCACTGTAGGGTGGGTTTTAGCCTGCCGTGGCGGCCGGAAGGCCGCCCTACAAACGATGGTCAAAACTCGATAAAACCCGTTCTTAACGAACGGGTTTTTGCACATACAGATAACGGTTGTAGTCATGTCGAAACGCGATTTTTATGAAGTACTGGGTGTTGCCAAAAATGCCGATGAAGCAGAAATCAAAAAGGCTTATCGCAAATTGGCGATGAAATATCATCCTGATCGTAACGACAATAAAAAAGACGCTGAAGAAAAATTTAAAGAAGTCAAAGACGCCTACGAAATTTTATCCGACGCTGATAAACGCGCGGCTTACGATCGTTACGGTCACGCCGGTGTCGATGGTCAAAGCGGATTTGGTGGCGCAGGTGGAGCCGGTGGTGCCAACTTCTCTGATATTTTCGGGGACGTGTTTGGCGATATTTTTGGCGCACAAGCGCGCGGCGGTCGTGCTGCCGGTCGCGGTTCTGACTTACGTTACAACCTTGATGTCACGCTCGAAGAAGCGGTGCGCGGCACCAAAGTCGAGTTGCACGTGCCGAGTTGGCAGCGTTGCGAACCGTGTAACGGCAGCGGCGCAAAAAAAGGTTCGACACCAGCGCAATGCGCTACTTGTCACGGTGCCGGACAAGTGCGGATGTCGCAGGGATTTTTTTCGATTCAGCAAACCTGCCCCACCTGCCATGGTCGCGGCAATGTAATCAAAGATCCGTGCAGCAGTTGTCACGGTCAAGGGCGCGTGCAAAAAGATCGCACCTTGTCGGTTCGTATTCCGGCCGGTGTGGATAATGGCGATCGCATTCGTTTAGCCGGTGAAGGTGAGGCCGGTATCGCCGGTGCCGCGCCCGGCGATTTGTACGTTCATATTCACGTAAAAGAACATCCGATCTTTCAACGTGAAGAAAATAACTTGTACTGCGAAGTGCCGGTCAGCTTTGCGACCGCCGCACTGGGGGGCGAGATCGAAGTACCGACGCTTGACGGTCGCGTCATGCTGAAAGTGCCGAGTGAAACGCAAACCGGAAAATTGTTTCGATTGCGCGGCAAAGGCGTGACGCCGATGCGTGGTGGTGCGGCCGGTGATTTGATCTGCCGCGTCGTGATTGAAACGCCGGTTAATTTATCCGGCAAACAAAAAGATCTGTTGCGTGATTTCGAACAAAGTTTAAAAGACGACAAATCGCATAACCCGCGCGCGACCAGTTGGTTCGACGGCGTTAAAAACTTCTTTGATGATTTGCGAAAATAATGGTCACACAAGGCGCCGCAAACGGCGCCTTTTTACTGCCTGCATAAAACAGATCTGACCGCGTGGCCGTGGTGTCATCCATTACAATAGTCATCTCACGGGAGTTTTAATCATGCTAAAAATTGCGATTCATGGTGCCACCGGTCGTATGGGCCGCGCATTGCTGGAAGCTATTCCTCATCACAAAGAATTTAAATTAGTGGCAGCGGTCACTGCCGCGAACGACAGCAAATTAGGACAGGATTCTGGCGTTGCCGTTGGTTTACCGGCTAACGCGGTGAGCGTGAGTGCCGATCTGGTTAAGGCGCTACAACTGGCCGATGTGGTGATCGATTTTTCGCGACCCATTGCCACGATGCCGGTGGTCAAAGAAGCCATCAAACAACGCAAGCCGATCGTTATTGGCACCACGGGCTTTAGCGACGAGATTAAAGCGCAAATAATCGACGCATCGAAAAATATTCCGATCATGATGTCGCCGAATATGAGTGTTGGGGTCAATTTGCTATTCGCTTTGGCGCGTATCGCTACGCAATCGGTGGGATTTAGTGCCGACGCCGAAATTATCGAAGCGCATCATCGCCACAAAGTCGATGCACCAAGCGGCACGGCATTGCGTTTGGGTGAGGTGGTGGCGCAAGCGCGTGGCCGCACGCTGGCAGATTTACGTAGCCCCGTGCGTGAA
The DNA here is from genome assembly GCA_964650615.1 of uncultured Pseudomonadaceae bacterium. Lineage (GTDB taxonomy): Bacteria > Pseudomonadota > Gammaproteobacteria > Enterobacterales > Permianibacteraceae > Permianibacter. The sequence continues at coordinate 4,007 of CAZYUS010000032.1, forward strand.
GGTCATACTGGAGCGCGAGAAGCCGGCAGCATCGGTTTTTCGGTAATCCGCGCAGGCGAGATCGTCGGCGACCATACCTTGTTGCTGGCCACCGATAACGAGCATTTGGAGATCCGTCATCAAGCGTTTAACCGCATGAGTTTTGCTGATGGCGCACTGCGCGCCGCCCACTGGTTGCAGGGAAAAACGCCCGGTTTTTACGAAATGGACGATGTGTTAGGGCTGCGTAGTGCAGGGATCCGCGCGGGCTAATGTGCGCCAAAGCGCACAACGTTGTGCGTCATTGCTGTGTTGGCTGCGCGATAAATAGTGACCGGCTGTCGTGAAACGACGTGCTACTTTTCTAACTGATTGAGTTTGCGAGCATTTTTTTTTCACGCTGTTTTTTTTGCGCCGCGCCACCCTAAATCGCTTGTTGTTGTACTTGATCTTTCCGGCAGAAAAATCACGATAATGACGCCACGCACACGGATGTGGTGCAAGGAATCGATAACGGATTTATCGGACAAGGACGGGCAGGGAGCCAACTGATTTAAGGATGAATCGGGGAAACCCCAAAAAAAAGGCGGTGGCAACACCGCCTTTTTTCATGCCTTAAAAAACGATTATTTTTGCGTTACTTTCCACACTCGTTGCTGGATCTTTTCGATCGCGTCGGTCAGTAAATATTGTGAATACAGTTTTTTCTGCGCTTCAGTGTTAGGAAACAACGCCGGATCGCTACGGATCGCTTCGTCCACCAACGGCCACGATGTCGGCACTGGATTGGCGTACTCTACCGCGTTGGAGATCCGCGCCATGATCTGCGGACGAAGTAAAAAATCAATCAAGCGATGCACCGATGCCAGATTGTTTGAGTCGGCTGGGATCGCCATCAGATCAGTCCATATTTCGGCCCCTTCTTGCGGGTTTACCAGCACGATATCGTGACCATTGTCGCGCCCTTTTGAACGGGCTTGCGCAAGATCGCCGGAATATGAAACACCGACACAGATTTTTCCGTTCGCCAAATCATCGACGATTTCATCGCCGCCAAAATAACGAATAGACGGTTTCAGTCGGCTGATCAAACGTTCGGCGTTGTAGTAATCCATCGGATTTTGACTATTCGGCAGCGCGCCCAATAAACGCAAAACTTCCGGTAAAACTTCGGACGGCGAATCGAGTAAAGCGATACCGCAAGGCGCGAGTTTTTTGGCTGACTCTGGGTCCAATACCAGTTTCCATGACGTTAAAGGTGCATTATTGCCCACCAATTCGGTAACCATTTTTTTGTTGTACGCAAAAATATTGGTTCCCCATAAATACGGCACGCCGAACCGATTATCGGGATCGCTTTGTTGCAACTTCTTTAATAATTCACTATCGAGCAGTTTGTAATTCGATAAAGACGATTTTTGTAACGGTTGAAAAAGGCCCTTAGCGCGTTGACGCGCTAAAAATGTGGCCGAAGAAACCACCAGATCGTAACCGCTCTTTTTGCTTAAAATTTTTTCTTCTAATTCTTCCGAGGTTTCGAACGTGGTGTATTCGACGCGAATACCGCTTTCCTTCGTGAACTCGTCCAAAACGGCAGGCTCGATGTAATCGGTCCAATTATAAAAACGAATCGCGGTGGCCTCGCGCGCATGGACTGGGAGCATGGTCATGCCGAGCGATAACCACAACAAGGCGGAACCGGTTTTTCTAAACATCTGTGCGGACCTCATTTGAATGCCTTTTGTGCTGCAGCTTAACGAGTTGTTCAATTTAATGCACGGATTGTCGAATATATTGCATCGCAGCAAGCTCGTGCTCGTTTGAGCTGACCCGCTGTAAGTCGATTCGGCGTGTGAGATATCTCGCACAAATGCGTGCGAGATGTTCCTGATTTGCTGACGGTTGCCGCTTAAGAACGATGCTAATTGTTTGTTTTTGTTGCTTTTTATCTGTGACATCGAATGCAAGCGGGTTGTCTGTTGGTGCGCGTGAGCGGTTATTTCATCCTAGCCCTGTACAATGACGCCATGCACGGGATGTGCTGCAACGGAAAGGCAAAGGACGCTTGATCAAGGACGTGATTGTAAGGATGCAATCAGCAGGAGCAAGACGACGGACAAGTCGGAATCCACGGAAAGGGAAAATAAAAAAGAGCGCATCGGCGCTCTTTTTTATTGCCTGCGATTTTGCGTCGATTAACGCTGCACGGTTAGGTTATCAATCAATCGCGCTTTACCTAAAAAAGCCGCGATCAAAACAACTAATTGTTTTTCGTGCGGTTCCGGTTGCAACAAATCGAACGAGCGGCGGATCGCCACATAGTCTGTGCGTAAACCGGCGTTATTTAGCGTCGCGGATGCTTCTTGTTCAATGGCGGTGAAATCGCTGCGTGTTTGTAATGCCGTGCGGCACCACTGCAAGGTTTGATAAATGATGGGAGCAACGCGACGCTCGTCGGCAGTTAAGTAGCCGTTGCGTGATGACAATGCCAAGCCATCGTCAGCGCGGTGGGTGGGCGCGCCAACAACTTTGATCGGGACAAATAAATCCCGCACCATTTGCCGAATCACCATCAATTGCTGAAAATCTTTTTCACCGAACACGGCGACGTCCGGTTGTACCAAATTAAATAATTTGCTCACCACGGTGGCGACCCCTCGAAAGTGACCGGGACGCGAGGCACCACACAGCACATCGGATAATCGTGGCACTTCTACATAGGTTTGTAACTCGGTGCCGATGGGGTACATCACTTGATCATCGGGTAAAAATAACGCGTCGACTTTTTTATCGCGCAATAACGCACAATCTGCATCCAACGTGCGTGGGTATTTGGACCAATCTTCATTTAATCCAAATTGCATCGGATTAACGTAAATACTGGCGACTACTTTGGTGCCGTGATTGTGAGCCATGGTAAATAAACTGGCGTGGCCTTCGTGCAAATTGCCCATGGTCGGAACAAATGCCACGGTTTCGCCTTGATGTTTCCACGCTTTTAATTGCGCACGCATACCATCTAAGTGAGTGAATATTTTCATCTTAAGCCTTTAATTAAACGTGTGTTCCGGTGCCGGAAACGATCGGTTTTTTACCGCAAGCACATAGGCGCGAATCGCGCCAACAATTCCGTCACCTTGGCCTTGCATAAAATCGTGTGAAAATTTTGGTCGTTTGCCGGGCGTGATGGCGAGCATATCTTGCAGAACCAATACCTGACCGTCGCAATCGACGCCCGCACCGATGCCAATAACCGGTATCGCGACTTCAGCACTGATTTGTTTCGCCAGCGTGGCCGGCACGCATTCGAGTACGACCATCCGCGCACCCGCTTGTTGCAACGCCACTGCGTCGTCGCGCATTTTGCGCGCCACGTCGGGGTCACGGCCTTGCACTTTGTAACCACCCAACGCATCAACCGATTGCGGCGTTAACCCCAAATGCGCGCACACCGGCACTCCACAATTCGATAATTGTTTGACCTGTTCAACGAGCCATGCACCGCCTTCCATTTTCACCATATGCGCGCCGGCTTGCATAAGCGCCGCCGCGTTGTGCAGGGTGTCATCGAGCGTGGCATAACTCATGTAAGGCATATCGCCAATTAAGAGTGCGCGCTGATTGCCACGCGCCACGGCACGCGTGTGGTGCAGCATATCGTTGAGGGTGACCGGCACCGTGCTGTCGTAACCGAGAATCACATTGCCGAGTGAATCGCCGATCAAAATGACATCGACACCGGCGTCATTGCAGACGCGACTAAAGCTCGCGTCATAAGCGGTGAGCACGGCAATTTTTTCACCCTGCTGTTTCATTTCTTCCAATTTACTGATGGTGATTTTGCTGCTCATGTCGGCGTTACCGGATTAAAAAAGTGACGACCGCTGCGCGTCTGGCGTATGCGGGTTAATAATTCTTCAAAATGCGCGTCGTTATGTATCCAATCGACGTGACTGGCGTTGATGGTGAGCAAGGGCGCATCGTCGTAATAATGAAAAAAACGCGTATACGCCTCGACCACGCGCACCAAATATTCGCGACTTAACAAACTTTCGGCTTGGCGGCTGCGTTTGCGCACGCGTTCTAGCAAGACATCAACCGGCGCGTGCAAGTGAATCACCAGATCGGGTTTGGGGGCCGACACACTGGCGTGTTTATACACTTGCTCATAAAGATGTAATTCGTCGTCGGCCAAATTCAGACGGGCGAACAATGCATCTTTGTCGATGAGAAAATCGGCGACCGTAACGGGTGCAAACATATCTTGTTGACGCAAACCATCCATTTGGCGTGCACGTTGAAACAGAAAAAATAATTGTGCCGGCAAAGCATGATGTTTGGGATCGTGATAAAAACGTTCGAGAAACGGATTTTCGTCGGCGTTTTCCAACAACGTGTGGCCGCCTAATGCTTGTGCGACGCGCTGCGTCAGCGTGGTTTTTCCGACGCCGATAGGACCGTCGATAACGATGTATCGTAATGCGTTATTCATAGCGAAATCCGTTGCAATGGTTTATCCGCCAAAGCGCGTGCGAAACCCTGTAGCGCGCGACCATCTGGTAACACCAGATCGGGTGCGATTTCGAGCAAAGGAAATACCACGAATTCGCGTTGCGTCAAGCCCGGATGCGGCAGGGTTAAGATCTCGCCGTTAAACTGCTCTTGATCAAACAATAAGAGATCGAGATCTAATGTGCGCGGCGCAAAATGATAATGGCGCTCGCGTCCTTGTTGCGTTTCCAGTTGTTGCAGGGCGCGCAACAGGTTTAACGGCGTTAGCGTGGTGTCCAGTTGTGCCACCGCATTGATGTAATCAGGTTGCGCCATATGGTTTAGCGGCGCACTGCGATACAACGACGACACCGCGATCACGTGGCACTGTGGCAGCGTTTTCAATGCCGAGATCGCCTGCGTAATTTGTTGTATCGGTTCGCCCAAATTACTGCCTAGGCCGACGTAAGCGATGCTCATTCCGCGTCTTTGTGCACGGGTTTGCGTCGTGGTTTACTGCTGCGTCGAGGTCGACGTTTAGGCGTAGCAGACGTTTCTTGGCGCGGTACACGGTCAAGCAGTTGCTGTCGCTCGCGGCTGTCAGCCGATTGAAAACGCAGCCACCAATCGCGCATTTCGATCAGGCGTGGATCGGCGTGCGTGCGCAAATCGAGCAAATCAAACGCGGCGCGAAATTTGGGTAGCGCCAATAATTTTTCGGCGCGCGCCGGTGTGCGTTGATTAAACCGGTATTGCAATGCCCACATATCGCGCATCGTCATCGCATAACGTTTAGCGATAGCGGTGATGCGATGTTGCTCGTCGAGTGTGGTGCTCATGGCATTTTGCAAGGCGATGGCCGGCATTTCGCCCTTGCCTAATCGACGGTCAACGTGGTCGGCAACGCTGGGCCATAATAAAACGGCAAATAAAAATGCTGGATTGACGCCCTTCTCTTCGCGAATGCGTGCATCGGTATTGTGTAACGCGGCCACGAACATGGCTTCGTGTTGTGGCTGTTTTTTCAATAACGCGGCCGGTTCAGGAAAAAGCGTCGCGAATAAATCGAGTTGCTTGAGTAATTGATAACTTTGTTCGGCGTGACCGGTTAAAAATAATTTAACGCCTTCATCCCACAAACGTGCGTTGGATACGTGGTGTAGCAATTCGGCCAAGGTTGTGATGGGCGCACGGGTGTGTTTATCGAGTTCAAATTGCAGTTTTGCCGCCAAGCGTGCGGCGCGCAACATTCGTACTGGATCTTCGCGATAACGTGTTTCGGGATCGCCGATTAAACGCAAGCGACGCTTGTTCAAATCATCTAGACCACCGACAAAATCAATGACCGAAAAATCGGCGATGTTGTAATACAGCGCGTTGATGGTGAAATCACGGCGCACGGCATCTTCTTCGATGCTGCCGTAAACATTGTCGCGCAACACCATGCCGTTTTCACTTTGCGGTGCGTCTTCGTTGTGCGCGCGAAAGGTGGCGACTTCGACCACATCTTGCCCGAACAAGACGTGTACCAAACGGAAGCGGCGGCCGATCACTCGCGAATTGCGAAATACGCGTTGGATCTCTTCCGGTTTGGCGTTGGTCGCCACATCGAAATCTTTTGGATGCAAGCCCAGCAACACGTCGCGCACACCGCCGCCGACGAGATAGGCATCGTACCCCGCTTTATTGAGCCGATAGAGGACTTTAAGCGCGTTATCGCTGATGTCTTTGCGCGAAACGTGATGACTATCGCGGGCGATCACGCGCTTTTTCACGCGCACCGGACGGGTTTTGTCATCACTACCCAGCAGTCGTTTGATACGGGAAAAAATCACGTGCGATCAGTAGCTTGGTGGAAAGGTTTGATCATAGCAGTTCGATCAAGCCTAACGTTAGTCGGGCAATGCGGGGAGCGCGGTGGGGACGCGCGACAACTGCCACTGTGTAATCGCCCATGCCAGCAACGTCGCCGGAGCGGCTCCGATAAGTTCGGCTGGCGGCGGGTGATTGAGCGCGGTGAGCGCCATACACAGTTGTGCCGAGCACGCGTTTAAGGTCAACGCCGGTGCGTGATTTTGTTTTGATAATTTCAAACCGTTGGCGGTTTTTACCAAAGGCAGATGCACAAAACGCGGCGGTGTTCTGCCCAATAATTGCCACAGATAACGTTGCCGTGGCGTAGCGTCGAGCAAGTCGGCACCGCGCACAATTTCGCTGATGCCTTGTTCGATATCGTCGACCACGACGGCGAGTTGATACGCGTATAAACCATCGCGTCGGTGCACGATAAACGCGTCGCGTTCGGCATCTAAAAAACGGCAGTGTCCAAACACGCCGTCGTCAAACGACAGATCGCGATTGGCGGCTTTAACCCGCCAGGCGAAACCGTGTTTGAGCGCGTAATTTAGCGACACGCAATGGCCGTCGTAATAATTTTTTTTGGCCAACGCGGCGCGCGAACACGAGCAGGCAAAAAGGTGATCGTGTTGTTGCAAATAATGCAGTGCTTGATCATAAGCGTGGTGGCGTGTGTGCTGAAAAAGTACGTTGTTATCCCACTGCAGTCCGAAGGCTTCCAGTTGGCGTTGAATCAAATCCGCTGCGCCGCTGACTTCACGCGGTGGGTCGATGTCTTCGATGCGCAATAGCCAGCGGCCGCCCTGTGCGCGCGCTTGCAAATAACTGCCGAGCGCCGCGACCAAACTGCCGAAATGCAGCGGTCCGGAAGGGGAGGGCGCGAAGCGGCCGATATAGGGTGATGCGGGCATAGGCAATGCGTTACCGGTGATTGGAAATAAAAAACGCCGAAAAATTTCGGCGTTTTTTGTGCGGGCGTTTGTCAGCTCATGAGCCTACTGGACACATTCGAAACCCAGACTTACCCACCGTACTGTTTCTCTTTAATTTCAGCGAGTGTTTTGCAATCGACACACAAGGTTGCGGTGGGGCGCGCTTCCAGTCGGCGCACGCCGATCTCGACACCGCATTGTTCGCAATAACCGTACTCGTCGGCGTCGATTTGCTTTAACGCTTCGTCGATTTTTTTCAACAATTTGCGTTCGCGATCGCGTGTGCGTAATTCCAAAGAAAATTCTTCTTCTTGCACGGCGCGATCCAGTTGATCAGGAAAATTGGCCGCTTCGTCTTGCATATGGTGTACGGTGCGATCGACTTCTTCGCGCAGCTGGGTTTTCCATTTATTTAAAATCAAACGGAAATGCGTGTGCTGCTTGTCGTTCATGTACGCTTCGTCGTTTTTCAACGCATAAGGCGCGATCCCGAGACTGGCTAACGTGGCGCTGGTGGACACATTGCGCAACTTTTCTTTCAGTTCGGGTTCTTGCTGTTTTTTCACCGGAACTTCCGGCAACGGTTTGGCTTTGGCGATGGCGACCACCGTGTCTTTGGTGGCGGCTTTTTTGACCGCTTCGGTTTTAACGGCGGTTTTGGCTGGGCTGGCTTTAACGTCGGCCACGACGGGTTTTGCTTCGGCTTTCACAGGTACAACTTTGCTCGTTACGGGTTTACTGGATTCTTTGGCTTCGCTCTTGGGCGCGGTTTTGGCGGCGGCCTTGGGCTCGGCTTTACTGTCGATTTTGCTGTCAACTTTGGCCGTTGGTTTGGCTTCCGGTTTGGCAGCGGCCTTGGCCACCGGTTTAGCGGCGGTTTTGCTGGCAACGACTTTTTCGGCGGCTTTGGCCGTCGGTTTGACGTCTTTCACCGGCGCTTTGGTCGGCGCGGTTTTGGCGGCGGGTTTAGTCGCCACGGTTTTTGCGGCGACGGGTGCTTTGGCCGCTGGTTTGGCGGCGGTTTTGGCCGGTGCCGCTTTGACCGCGACCTTGGCTACCGGTTTGGCAGGAGCTTTAGCCACCGCTTTAGCGGGGGCTTTCGGGGCCGGCTTGGCGGCGACTTTGGCGGCCGGTTTTGGCGCCGCCTTAGCAGCCGGTTTCGCCGCTGGTTTGGCAGCGGGGGCTTTGGCCGGACTTGCTTTTTTGCCGGTGCTTGCTTTGGCCATTTTTATCTCCTGTACACCTTGTCAGGCGGTGTGGGTCAACCAATAGTGCAGTTCAAAAAATCATCAACGTCAGGCGTATTGCAACGCGATCGCGATGTCGTTCGGTGCATTGCAAAACGGGGTTTGCATCATGCAAACCGCTGGCGCGGGATTGAAACGCAAATCGGTATCGGCTGCAACCTCATTCGTCCAAAAGCACCACACCGTTTTCAATTCGGATCATGATGCGACTGAGCGAGCGGCCTTGGCACGGACCCCATGAACAGTATCCGCTGTCGATTTCGAATAGTGCGCCGTGGGTCGAACATTGCAAACGGGAGCCATCCAAACTCATGAAGCGGTTTTCTTGCCATTCCAGTGCGACACCGGTATGGGGACAGCGATTCAAGTAAGCGTAGGCGTGCAATCCGCGCCGTACAACAATCATCGTTAGATCGTCACGGTAGGGAAAGGCGCGCGCCTCGAAATCGGGGATGTCGGTGAGTTGACACAGTGCTCGCATGGCGACTCGGCTACAATGCCGCTCCTGATTTACTGATCGATCTTAAGTGCTATGTCTGAACCGTCAGTTGCCGCCCAGACTCCCGTCGCGGCCATCTTGCCTACACGTTATGGCGAATTTCAAATCCGCGTTTTTACCGAAGGCGATAAAGAACACGTGGCCCTGATCCGGGGTGATTTAACCCAAGGAGGGCCGGTATTGGTGCGTTTACACTCCGAATGTTTAACCGGCGACGCGCTGTTTTCCTTGCGGTGTGATTGCGGCTTTCAGCTCGAAGCGGCGTTAAGCATGATCGCCGCCGAAAATCGCGGCGTGCTGCTGTATTTACGTCAAGAAGGTCGCGGCATCGGTTTGACGAATAAAATTCGTGCTTATCATTTGCAAGATCATGGACAAGACACGGTGGAAGCCAACGAATCGTTGGGCTTTGGAGCCGATCAGCGTGATTACTCATTTGCATTGTCGATGTTGCAAGCGCTCGGCATTACCGACGTCAAACTGATGACTAATAATCCGCGCAAAGTGAATGCGCTGCATGATCACGGTATTAAAGTGGTGGAACGCGTGCCGATGAAATTTGGTGCTAATCCGCATAATCAACGTTATTTGCAGGCCAAAAGCGAAAAGCTCGGCCACTTACTGAAAGAGTAACTTACTATGTTTTATGTGCAATTAAGCGACGCGTCAGCGCCACCGCAGTGGGGCCGCAATCCGGTAGTCAGTTTTGTTGAAAATGGTGCATTCGTCCACGCGTTTGGCGACGACAAATTACGTCGTATTCAACAAGCCGGACGACGATTAGCGGCGATGACCATTCCGACGGTGGTGTTGCAAGGCGCATCTTGGGGGCTTGATGCGCAGTGGGCGTTTGCGCAAGGATTTTGGAGCGCACGCCACAGCGGAAAAATTGAATTTGTCGATCTGCCCGCGTCGGAACGCGATGAATTGCAGGCGCGCTTGCGCGTCAGTGCGTGGGTGCGTGACACCATCAATCGCGCGCCGGAAGCGTTATTTCCGCAGGCGTTATGCGAAAGTGTGGTGCAGTTTTTAAGTGAATTAGCGCCGGGCGCGATCACCTCGCGCATCGTCAGCGGTGAACAGTTGCGCGACGAAGGTTGGACCGGCATTTACAACGTCGGACGCGGCAGCGCGCGCGCGCCGTGCATGTTGCAACTCGACTACTGCCCGCCCGGTGCCGAACAGCAAGCGGTGAAAGCGGCGTTGGTGGGCAAGGGCATTACCTTTGACTCCGGCGGCTACAGCATGAAAGCCTCCGAATCCATGCTGACAATGCGCATGGACATGGGCGGTGCGGCCACCGTTACCGGCGGTTTGGCGTTGGCGATTTTGCGTGGCTTAAAAGCACGCGTGTCATTGATTTTATGTTGCGCCGAAAATCTGGTGAGCGGTCACGCGTACAAACTCGGCGATATTTTGCACTACAAAAATGGCGTTAGTGTCGAGATCGTCAATACCGATGCCGAAGGTCGTTTGGTGCTCGCGGACGGTTTATTGTTTGCCGCGCAAACCGGTGCGCCGTTGGTGATTGATGCGGCCACCTTAACCGGTGCGGCGGTGACCGCACTGGGCAACGACTATCACGCCGTGTTTGCGCTCGACAAAGCGTTACGCGAACGTTATTTGGCTTACGCCGAGCACGAAAACGAATTGCACTGGCCTCTGCCGGTGGCCAAATTCCATCAAAACCATTGTCCTTCCGCTTACGCCGATACCGCCAATTCGCGTCCGGTAAAAGGCGGCGGTCCCGGTGGTGCCAGTAACGCCGCCGGATTTTTATCGCGTTTTGCACCCAATGACGGACGCGGTTGGTTGCACCTCGATCTGGCCGCCAATGATGTCAGTGGCGATGGGGCATTGTGGAGCGCCGGCGCCACTGGACTGGGCATTCGTACCTTGGCTAAAGCGTTGCTTGACGAAACGCGTTAATTTTTATTTTTTTTGTGTAATGGGCGTCGCGCGCCGCTAGGACTTTTCCTTGAGCCGCGAGACGCCCGTTGCTAGAGTAGCCGCCACTTCAATTTGCCTGCTCGATCGCGGCAAAATCCTTATAAAAAATCGCACCGGACCCTCATCGTCATGTTCAGAAAACTGCGTGGAATGTTCTCCACCGATTTGTCGATCGATCTCGGCACCGCCAACACCCTGATTTATGTTCCCGGCCAAGGCATCGTTCTCGATGAACCGTCGGTGGTGGCGATTCGGCAGGAACGCGTAGGCGGACATAAAACGATTGCGGCGGTGGGCATCGAAGCCAAACGGATGTTGGGGCGCACGCCCGGCAATATTTTGGCCATTCGTCCGATGAAAGACGGCGTCATCGCCGATTTCATGGTCACCGAAAAAATGTTGCAGCACTTCATTCGCAAAGTGCACGACAACAGTTTCATGCGCCCCAGTCCGCGCGTGTTGATTTGCGTGCCGTGTGGCTCGACGCAAGTCGAACGTCGCGCCATTAAAGAATCGGCTTACGGTGCCGGTGCGCGTGAAGTGTATTTAATCGAAGAGCCGATGGCGGCGGCAGTCGGTGCCGGATTGCCGGTGTCGGATGCACGCGGTTCGATGGTGGTTGATATTGGTGGTGGTACCACCGAAGTCGCGATTTTGTCGTTAAACGGCACCGTCATTTCCGATTCGGTGCGCATCGGTGGCGATCGCTTCGATGAAGCCATTATTGATTACGTGCGGCGCAATTATGGCACCGTGATCGGCGAGGCCACCGCCGAGCGTATTAAAATGGAAATCGGTTCGGCGTTTCCCGGCAAAGAAGTGCGCGAACTCGATGTGCGCGGACGCAATTTAGCCGAAGGCGTGCCGCGTTCATTCACCATCAACTCCAATGAAGTGTTGGAAGCCTTGCAAGAACCGCTCTCCGGTGTCGTGCGCGCGGTGAAGGCGGTGCTTGAACGTTGTCCACCGGAATTGTCGTCAGATATTTCCGAGCGTGGCATGGTGCTCACCGGCGGTGGTGCGTTGCTGCGCGATATCGATCGTTTATTTGCCGAAGAAACCGGCTTGCCGGTGATCGTGGCCGAAGATCCATTGACCTGTGTTGCACGCGGCGGCGGCAAAGCACTGGAAATGATCGAGATCCATGGCGGTGATTTATTCAGTTACGATTAAACGTGATCGTTCTTTCACCGTTTGCAAAATCCGCCCCGTGCGGATTTTTGTGCTTATGTAGAACAGGCTTTTTATCATGAAAGCAATTTTTACGCGCGGCCCTATCCAACATGTGCGTTTGGTGTTTGCGGTCATCGCTTCGATCGTTTTGATGGTACTCGATCATCACGGCCAGCACGTCGTGGGCATGCGTCGCGTGATCGCTACAGTGTTGTCTCCCATCATGTATATCGCCGAAGTGCCGACCGATTTGTACGGTGCGGCGGCGACCCGTTTTGCCAGTCGCGCCGATCTCGAACGCGATTACAAACGTCTGCAAGACGAACAATTTTTATATCGCACGCAATTACAACGTCTGGTGTCACTCGAATCCGAAAACGCGCGTCTGCGTGCTTTGCTCGGATCAGCGCGCAAAACCCGTGGTGATCGCAAAGTCGCCGAAATCATTCACGTGGATTTGGAAGCGTCAGAAAAACAAGTGCTGATCAACAAAGGTGAACGCGACGGTGTTTATGAAGGTCAAGCCGTGATCGATGCGTTTGGTGTGTTGGGGCAGGTGGTTGAAGTGGCGCAAACCACGGCGCGGGTTTTATTGGTGACGGATTCGCGCCACGGTACGCCGGTGCGCGTGGAACGCAGTGGATTTAACTCAGTGGCCGAAGGCACCGGTGCATTGAATCGTTTGCGTTTGAAATTTGTGCCGAACACCACCGATATACGTGTCGACGATTTGTTAGTGAGTTCCGGATTAGGCGAACGATTTCCCGATGGCTATCCAGTTGGCCAAGTGGTCGAAGTAAAAAAAGATCCAGCCGAACCGTATGCCGACATCGTGGTAGTGACCGCCGCGCGCATGGACAGCAGCGGTGAAGTGTTATTGCTATGGCCGGCACGCGCTGCCGCAACGGGAGCAACACCATGAGTCACGTTCGTCACGGCACGTTTATCGTTATTCTGACGCTGATTTTTGCCATCGTGCTAACGGTGTTGCCCTTACCTACTTGGATCAATGTGATTCGCCCGCAATTTGTCGCCATCACGATGTTTTATTGGGCGATTGCATTACCGCATCGTTATGGCATTGCGACGGCATTTATTTTAGGGCTGGCCTTGGATGTGATCGCGGGTAATGTGCTTGGCTTGAATGCGCTGTTGTTGTCATTAGCCGCCTACATTGGTGTGGCGCAATACAGTCGTATTCGTATGTTCACGCGCGTGATGCAAGCCGGCGTGATCTTGTTGGTAGTGGCGATGTCGCTGTTATTGAAATTGTGGATCGAAAACGCGATGCAAATACAAGTGCGAGCGGCCTCGTACTGGATGCCGTCGCTGACGTCGGCATTAGCGTGGTTTTTAATGTTTCCGTTATTGCGTGCCGTTCGTCGCCGCTTTGGCGTGACATGATTTATTTAGCCTCTGCTTCGCCGCGTCGCGCCGAATTATTACGTCAAATCGCCTTACCGTTCAGCGTGGTTTCATGCGCCGTCGACGAACGTGTGCGGCCCGATGAAACCGCCACCGATTACGTCGCGCGTTTAGCGCAAGAAAAAGCGCGCGCCGGTTGGGCGATAAGTTGTGCAACACGCCACGATGCGGTGCTTGCGGCCGATACCTCGGTAGTGGTCGATGGCGTCGTTCTTGGCAAACCGCACAACGAAGAGGACGCCGTTGCGATGTGGCGTTTATTGCAAGGCCGGGCGCATCAGGTGCTCACCGGTGTGTGCTTAAAAACCGTGTCGCGTGAATGGCTGGACGTGTGTTGCACCGAGGTTGTTATGCGCGAGATAAGCGAACAAGAATGGCGCGATTATTGGCACAGCGGCGAACCTTGCGATAAAGCCGGTGGTTACGCCATACAAGGGTTAGCGGCGCGATTTATTACGCGCATCAATGGTTCGTATTCCAATGTGGTTGGTTTGCCTCTGCATGTGGTGGACACGTTTTGGCGCGCAGCGCAAGGAGACATGGCGTGAGTGCAGTGCTGCCGGTTAATCAAGAATTATTAATCAACGTGACGCCACAAGAAACGCGCGTCGCGGTGGTGGAAAACGGTGTGCTACAAGAACTGCATATTGAACGCGCGCAAGCGCGCGGATTAGTGAGCAATATTTATAAAGGTCGTGTGCGCCGTGTACTACCCGGAATGCAAGCGGCGTTTGTCGATATTGGTTTGGAACGTGCGGCGTTTTTGCACGTTTCTGATATGCAAAACAGCGCCGCGCTGACCGGCGAAGACGCGGCGGTGCAAACCGAAACCGCGAGCGCCGATACGCTGGACATTCGTGAGCGACTCGCCGAAGGCGACAGTGTCGTCGTGCAAGTCATCAAAGATCCGCTGGGCAGTAAAGGGGCGCGCTTAACCACCGAGTTGGCCTTGCCGTCGCGTTATCTGGTGTTGCTGCCGTACACGCAACACATCGGTGTTTCGCAGCGCATCGAAAGCGAAGACGAACGCGCTCGATTGAAAAATATTTTAAGTGATCGCGCCGCGCAAGCCGGTGTTGGTTTTATCGTGCGCACCGCCGCCGAGGGCGCATCGTTTGATGCGTTGTTGCAAGACGCCGATTATGTTTTGCGTTTATGGCAACGCGTAAAAGACGATATGTTTGGCACCGCCGTCGGCAACGTCATTTATCAGGACTTAAGTTTGCCGGTTCGCACATTGCGCGATACCTGGACGCAAAGCGTCGAAAAAGTCCGTATTGATTCGCGCGAATCGTTTACACAATTAAGCCATTTTGCCGAAGACTTTATGCCGTGGCTTTCCGACCGCATCGAACATTATGCCGGCGAACGTCCGTTATTTGATTTATACGGTGTTGAAGACGAGATCCAGCGTGCGTTAGAACGCAAAGTGTCGCTCAAATCCGGTGGTTATCTCGTTATCGATCAAACCGAAGCAATGACCACGATTGATGTCAACACGGGCGCGTTTGTCGGTCACAAAACCTTGGAAGAAACCATCTTTCGCACTAATCTTGAAGCGGCGCACGCGGTCGCGCGGCAATTACGCTTGCGCAATTTAGGCGGCATGATCATCGTCGATTTTATCGACATGGTAGATGAAGAGCACAAAAAGCAAGTGTTGCGCGCACTCGAAAAAGCCTGTGAACGCGATCACGCGCGCATCACCTTCAGCGAAATATCGGCGCTGGGGTTGGTACAAATGACGCGCAAGCGCACGCGCGAATCGCTCGAACACGTGTTGTGTGAAACCTGTGTGCATTGCAATGGCCGTGGCACTCTGAAAACCGCCACGACCTTGTGTTATGAAATTTTCCGCGAAATTATTCGCATGGTACGCGCTTACGATGCACAAGGCATGATGGTGCTGGCCTCGCCTGCCGTGATCGAATGTATGCAAGAAAGCGAAGCCAACAGCGTCGCCGAACTGGAACTGTTCATCGGCAAACCGATCAAGTTGCAAGTCGAGTCACAATACAGCCAAGAGCAGTATGATGTTGTCGTGTTGTAAGGGTGCGAAAAACGCGCATGATTAAACGCAGTTTAAAAGGGATCTGGCGCAGCATTGCCTACGGAGTGATTACGTTGGCGATAGTGCTCGCGTTTTTGCGTTTTACGTTTCCCTATCTCAATCGTTATATCCCAGAAATCGAATCGCATTTAAGTGCCAGCTTGCGCGCCGACGTCAAAATCGGACAGATGCAAGCGCGCTGGCGCGGTCACGGCCCGCAGGTGGTGTTGCAAGATTTCACCTTGATCGAACCGAAAAGCAAAACGCCGGTATTAACGCTAAAACGGTTTTATGCTGACCTCGATATTTGGCGCAGTATAGTGGCGTTCAAGCCGGTAATGCGCGAATTCGAATTACGCGGTTTACGTGCGACCATCGAATTGGATAAAAACGGTCGCATCGTGCTGCCGGGTTTGCAATTAAATGACAACGAATCGGATTTGTCGGCGGATTACGTGATCGATTTATTGATGCGCCAGCAAGAGGTCGCCATTCTCGATACCTTGGTGACGTATCGCCGTCATGACGAAGAAACGATTGATCTGGATTTACCAGAAATGCGGTTGCGTAATTTCGCCACTATGCATCAAGCGAGCGGCGATTTGCGAGTCGAGCAAGGCGGCACCGCCGGTTTTGTTTTTGAATTCAGTGATTATCCGCTGGCCCCCGATGATCAGATGTCGTTGTATGTTGAAAGCCGTCAATTGGATCTGGCGCGCTTGCCATTTTCAACGCAGGCGCTTGGTTTTGCGATTGAACGCGGCACGCTAGAATTAAAATTGTGGGCGCATTGGCGCAACGGCAGTTGGCGTAACGCCGAGAGCAAAATAGCGTTACACGATGTGCAATTTAGCAATCACCGACAACAACAAAAAGTAATCAACGAATGGGATACCCATTTATGGATGCAGCGCGATAACAATAACGAGTGGCGTATTTTTGGTCCGCGCAATCAAATAGTGGTAGACAAAAAATCGTATCCCAACATCCGTGTGCAAGCGCATGTTTATCATCGTGATGACGGTCAACGTTGGGCCGTTGATGTCGGCGCGCTCAATGCCGAGCAAGGTTTGGAGTGGTTACAGTTTTCATCTGCCACACCAGTTCAGTTGCGTGAAAAATTAGCACAATGGCAACCGGAAGCCGTCATTCCGTTGTTGCAATTTGATCTGCAAACGCATGATACGAGGCCCAACGATTGGGCGCTTGCGGCACAAATCGAAAACATTCGCTATCAAGCCGTGGACTTGCCGTCGTTGCAAAATTTCAAGGCCCGTTTCGCCATCAATAATCAGATGGCGGCGTTGCGTGTGGTGAGCGGTGAAAATACCTTGAGTTTCGGTTCGTTGTTTCGCGCACCGTTACCGCTGCAATCATTGAATGCGGCGGTCAATTGGTCGCTGCAAGATGACGCACCGATTTTCTTTGTGCCGTATTTGCGCGTCGCTAATGCCGACGCTGACGTCGTGGCGCGCGCGCGCTTTGATGTGGTGCCGGACGGTGCGCATCAATTAAGTGTGCAAGCGCAGGTGCTGCGTGGCGACATTGCCGCGAAATCGCGTTATTTGCCGGTGTCGGTGATGTCACCGACGTTGGTTGCTTATCTTGATCGGGCCTTGCAAAGCGGACAGTTAACCGGCGCGTGGGCCAGCTTGCGTGGCCCGCTGGATAAACTGGCGACGGCTTCAACGCAGTCCGTGTTTGCGATCGACGCCGACATTCGTCGTACCGCGTATGCCATTGATTCGGAGTGGCCACTGGCGCACCACATTGACGCGCATTTGCGTTTCATCGACGAGGGCATGGACGTGCAATTAACGCGGGCCACGCTCATGGACGCCAATATCGGTGCCACGAAAATCGCTATCGCCAATTTCTCCGAACATCCGCAATTAGCGATTCACGGAGCGTTATCGCTAAACGGTGAACAAGCCGATGCGATTATTCATGCCAGCCCGTTAAAAAAGTGGATCGGAGTCATTCCCGAAACGTTTAACGTCGGCGGTGATTTCAACGCACAACTCCAATTGACGATTCCGTTACAGGGGGACGACCCCGTGCGCGTTGACGGGCATATTGCGCTGCCTGCCAACACCGTCATGATCAAACCGATCGCATTGAATTTAACGCAAGTGCAAGGCGATGTGCGCTTTAACGAGCGCGGTTTGCACAGTGGCAAATTGCGTGGGCAAGGATTAGGTGGCGACTGGCAAGCGCAGATCCGCAGTGATGACAGTGGCGCAACGATACAATTAAACGGACAAGTTGATGCTGCCGTTGCACAAGATTGGCAATTTCATCCTCTGCGACAACGCATTCGCGGACGCACGGCGTATCACGGTCAAATTGAAATGCCGCGCGATCACAGCGCGATCAGCGTCCACGTGAATACCGATCTGCGCGGCATTGCAATTGATTTACCCGCGCCTTATGGCAAAGCGGCGGACGACATGCGCGCCAGCCAATTCAATGTCGCGGTAAGCGATACACAACTGGATATGGCGGCGTTTCTTGGTAACAACGTGCAAATGGAATCGGTACGTCGCGACAATGGTTTGTGGTACACCGAATTATTATTAAATGGTGCCGATTACCACGGCGACAATGCAGGCTTTACCGTGCGTGGTGAATTACCGGATGTCGATGTGCAAGCGTGGTTGCCGATCATCGCCGGAATGGAAAGCGATCCGAACGCGGTGGAAGGCAACTCGGGTTTCGAACACGCACCGCGTTTGGCATTGTTTTTTCGCCACGCCAATTTATTCGGTGAATCGTTTTCGGATCTAATGTTAAACGCGCACGGTGAGGCGCAGTATCAACTGCATTTATCCAGCGTCGATCTCACTGGTTCGATCGCCATTGCGAGTGCGGGACCGTTGCAAATCGACTTGCAACACTTACGTTATGGTCAACGTGCTGCTGCCGGAGAAACACCGACGTTACCACCGCCTGACGATCCGGCGCTGCTCACGTTGACCCCGTCCGATGTGCCGGCGATGCAACTGCGTTGTCGTCAATGTTCTCTGTGGGGTTACGATTTAGGCAGCGTTGACGCGCAACTGAAAAACGATGATCAAAATAAATTGTTGCAGATGGAAGCGCGTAAATCGGATCTGCTGCACGCGAAATTAAACGGCATTTGGCGCTTGAATGGCGGTACCGAAATTGACGGCGAAGTCAGCAGTAAGAATTTCGGCAAGTTGTTCGAGTTGTGGCAAGTTACCGGCGATATAAAAGATTCGGCCGGAAAAATTTCGCTTGATATGCAGTGGGCGGGATCGCCGTTCGACTACAGTTTGCGACGCCTGCATCTGGAGACCGATATTGATTGGGACGCAGGTTATTTAAACGTGACGCCGGGGCAAAAAAACGTTGGCCGCTTGCTTAGTCTCACCAGTTTGCAATCCATTACACGGCGTCTGACATTAGACTTTCGTGATTTATACAAAGACGGTTTTTTTTACGATGGCATCACCGGTCATTTCAGCTTACATGCCGGTATTGCGCACACCGATCGTTTGCTAATCGACGGCACCAGCGCCACCGTTGAACTCAAAGGTGACGCCAATATGGTGCTGCGCACGCTTGACCAGCGCGCGATCATCAATCCGAAAATCGACGCCATCCCGTCGTTGGCCTTGGCGTGGATGATCAACCCAGCCGTCGGGGTGTTTTCGTGGCTCACCAGCAAAATATGGGCGCCTAAAGTGCGCGTCTTGGCGCAACAAGAAATGAGCATCACCGGCGCATTTGATAATCCAGTTGTGACGGAAGGTAAACGGATCGAAAAAGAAATCGACGTTCCGGAAAACATCACCATGGAATCGGCGCGGCAAAACAACGAACCGGTACAACCTTAAGGAAATCTCATGCGTGTCGCTGCTCTACAACTGTTATCGACGACCGATCGCGCGGTTAATTTGCAGCGCGCGCAAACACTGATGACGCAAGCGGTGCAAGACGGTGCGCGTCTGCTGGTGCTACCGGAAAATTTTGTGCAAATGGGGCGCAAGGAAAGTGACAAGCTCGCCATTGCCGAAGCCAAAGATCATGGTCCGGTGCAAACGTTTCTAAGTGATTTTGCGCGCCAACATAATGTCTGGATCATCGGCGGCACAATTCCACTGTGCGCCGATGACGAACACGTTTACGCGCACGTACCGGTTTATTCGCCGCGCGGTGAGTGCGTCGCGTCTTACGATAAATTGCATTTATTCGATGTCACGGTAGCGGCCAGCGGCGAACAGTATTGCGAGTCGCGCAGCATCGCGCCGGGGCATCATTTACAAACGGTGACGATCGAAAACGCTTGCGTCGGTTTAAGCGTGTGTTACGACCTGCGCTTTCCTGAGTTGTATCGTAAATTGGCGCAGCAAGGGGCTACCGTGTTCGTGGTGCCGGCCGCGTTTACGGCCACCACTGGAAAAGCGCATTGGCTGACGTTGCTGCGTGCACGCGCGATTGAAAATCAATGTTTTGTGATCGCGCCCAATCAAGGCGGTGTGCACGAAAACGGTCGCGAAACGTATGGTCACAGCGTCATTATTGATCCGTGGGGTGAGGTACTGGCGCAGGCGCAAACTGGCGAACACGTCGTTCTTGCCGATCTGGATTTTGAACAACAACAACAATTACGCGCACGCTTTCCGGTGTTGCAACACGCGCGTTTGACGATAGCCGATAGCATCAAGGATGCAGGAGCGCGCACATGACATCGCAAACTGAAATTTGGCAGGCCGCCGAACAAAAATTTTTTTCGACCTCCGATCTCGATCAGGCGGTTGTAACGTCGCTACTTGAACACATGCTGACGCACCGCGTTGATGCAGCGGAGTTGTATTTTCAATCGACGGTGCATGAAGCGTGGGCGCTGGACGATCGAATTGTTAAAGACGCCAGTTTTAATATTGATTGTGGCGTCGGCGTGCGTGCGTTAGCAGGCGAAAAAACCGGCTTCGCGTATTGCGATGAATTAAGCGTGGCGGCGTTGACACAGGCGGCGAGCGCGGCGCGTTCGATCGCGCACAGCGGTCAAACCAAAACGGTAAATTTAAAAACGCAAACGAATGTGCGCTGTTTATATCCGGCGATCAATCCGATCGCGGGCATGGATGAGCAAACCAAGATCAACTGCTTGCAGCAAGTCGATGAATACGCGCGCCGACTCGATGCACGGGTGAAAGAGGTACAAGCGAGTTTGAATGCGGTTTATGAAGTCATCATGGTGGCGCACAGCGACGGCACGTTTGCTGCCGACGTGCGACCGCTGGTGCGCT
>CAZYUS010000033.1:0-24640 GCA_964650615.1 uncultured Pseudomonadaceae bacterium
AAATGCTGCGTGGATACGAGGTTCTAACAAATGAATGGCGGCATCGACGCGTGCTGCAAATTGTCGTCGAGCGCTTTTGAAATGAATGAATTCGCCGGCGTGCTGTGCATCCGCCGTTGCGCCTAGCGCCAATACTCGCATCGCAATAAAATCGTAAATGGCCGGTTGCAGGCGGATCACGGAAAAACACTTCATTAATTGTTCCAAACGCTCCGGTGTTTCACCTTTTTGCACCAATTGCCAGTAAACCGTGGCCATGGTTTCTTGCAAACCTTGCGCATCGGCATCAGGAAAATCTGGGTGCGGCCATGTGCTTTGAATCAAGGTCGTGTCATGCGGCAAACGACTGAACAATTCAGCGCATAACAGCGCGGCGTCGGGTAATTGTTGCAACGCCATCTCTTCGGCTCGATGGGTTTGCCACAATTCGACCACAACATTGACCAGCTCGGGCGCTGGTGCGAGTGAAGTTAATGCTGCCACTGCGATCTCCGGACCGCGACTACAGGCCTAGACCCGTATATACCGCCATGAGTTCCTCGATAATGTGTACTAAGTCACTGTTGTCCATCATTGCGTAACGATTGGACAACGACTTGAGCAACAGTTCACAAACCATCCATGTAAAAACCAATGCATCAATAAAGAAATAAACTTAGACACAGCAGAATCAGCGTAGCGCAATTAAACGGAATCGCCAACGCTTTAACCCAAAATGAGTGACGTTCGAAAAGCAAGTATCGTTTCTTGATAAAATGAACGCTTTATTAGCCAATTAAGTTCGCGCTACAAACAAGAATACACCAACAAAATACGCTTTGTTTGTAGCGCGTGGTTTTATTTCAATTCACCCAAACGCGCATTCGGAACGGGATTACGCAGCCATTCGCTGACATCTTTTCCTAAGGTAACTGCGCAGCGGTGCAAGACCGAACACGAACTTTTGAACCCAGCGAACGCGCCACCGCCAGAACTGCGCATCGCATTAAACGACGCGATTTCTTGACCGTTTTCTATTAATTTTCCCGTCAACGTGACTTGCTTGCTGTGGCCGATAAACGCGTTGCCGCTGGCAATCGCATTGGCGATTTGAATGTGTAACACGCGACCAGTGGCGGCGGCTTCTTCGGTGGTATTGTTGAGTACCAACCCCAATTGTGCTGAGTGTTTATTTAACTCATTGCGCTGTACATTGGGGAGATCGCAATCTGTCACAATGGCTCGCTCGATAAGTTGTTCGTTTTGGTAAGTGATCGGACTAACCGAAATGCTATTTGCGCTATTGTTGGCATCGGTCTCTTGTGCAAAAGAAACACTCGAAAAGGCTAATAGCATACCCACTAAAAGTGATGATGGTTGACGCACGAAATTCTCCTTGAGTAAAAATGAACACGCGTCCAACATCCGGAAACGGGCGCGTTATTGCAGTGTAATTAGAGTTCAGCACAGAAAGCAATATGCGTTTCATCGTGTCACGTAGGGGAATTTACGGTTCGTTTTTCAAAAAGTCGGTGGCGACATTGACTAATGCGTTAATACCCGTTCGCATTGCTGCTTCATCGGGATCAAAATACGGCGAGTGATTGGTCACGTCGTTGGTGGATGACGTGGTTCGATTTGCAGGTTTTACGCCTAAAAAGAAAAACAGTGACGGCACGTGTTGCGCATAAAACGCAAAATCTTCCGAGGTGGTGCTAGGGGTAACGTTTTCATCAAAACCTTGATTCGCACTTTTTTTCAGTGTCGCGGATAATCGTCGCACTAACACCGGATCGTTCCAGTTAACCGGATACCCCGGCTCAAATTTCACGTCAGCATTTGTATCAGCTGCTTTGGCGATATATTCTGCCGTATGCTTTACGCGCGTTAATAATTGTTCGCGCAGGGACGGATCCAATGTGCGTATGGTTCCGGTTAAACGTGCCGATTCTGGAACAATATTGGTGCGTTGTCCGGCATGAATCGTTCCAATCGTTAATACCGCAGGTGCTTGCGTCAGGTTAATTTGCCGACTGACGATGGTTTGCAAGGCGAGGATCATTTGCGCGGAAACCACGATAGGATCTTTTCCTTCCCACGGTAACGCACCGTGCGTTTGCTTGCCGTTGACGACGATTTCAAACGTGTCACCACCAGCCATAATGCCGTTTGAACGCCACGATAAAACGCCGCTGGCGGCGTTAGTGATGCCAACGTGCATACCGATGATCGCGTCGACTTTCGGGTTTGCTAATACGCCCGCCTCGATCATTTTTTCGGCACCACTTTTAAGACCGGGTAAACCTTCTTCGGCCGGTTGAAAAATCAATTTTATTGCGCCGCGAAACGACGTCGAGCGCGCTTGTAAAATTTTTGCCGCACCGAGCAACATGGCAACATGCATATCGTGACCACAAGCGTGCATCACCTTGACCTTGTTGCCATTGACGACGCCGTAATCGCGCGAGGCGAAAGGCAATCCGGTTTTTTCTTCGATGGGTAGCGCGTCCATGTCGGCTCTTAGGGCCAGTACCGGACCTGCTTTTCCACTGTCGATAAGGGCAATAACGCCGGTTTCAGCGACGTGGGTTCGCACCGTCAATCCCATCGCAGTGAGCTCATGCGCAACCAACGCGGCGGTACGAATTTCATTGTTACCCAATTCCGGATGTTGATGTATATCCCGCCGCCAAGCGATTACCTCGTTCCATATCGTTTCTATCATCGAATCGTTGACGGCATTGGTGGGCGTTTCGGCATAAACCGTGGCTGTCACCACATGGCTTAAAATAATGAGTGCGCCGCGACGGCTTATTGAATTCATGACGTTTACTTAAGGCGTGACCGAGAAGGGGCTAGCCTAGCGTGCGGTCTAATCAAGCGCTATAACTCTTGAGGGATAGGCTTGGTGTCGGTTAAGGTTAATGCCATGATAAAACCGTTCGTCACGCATCATCATTCGAATGCAAGCGTTACAAATTTAAACGAATAATCAAGCCGAATTACGCCAAAGGTTTTTAGCATTGATTAGTATGTCAATCTGATGGTGATGCATAGCGATGATAAGGAGCATGACAATGAAATTACCGATAACGACGGCATTCGCGATGTCGATACTGATGGTCGGTTTAAGCGGTTGCGATGATGATTATTATTATGGTGATGGGTACACGCATTATGTTCCTGCGCACGATCGTCTGCCGGGTGTTGCGGTTGCTCATGATTATCAAACGGCGTTAACGCTGGATGCTGACGGCGATGGTCATCTTGATATTTTTCTTGGTCAGTGGGTAAGTAACGACCCATTACTTACGCGCGATGTCATTTTATTTAACAATGGTGCGGGGCGTTTTTTATCCAGCGATACGGCATTACCGAAGCGTCGCTATTCGTGGGCCGGTTCCACCATGGCTGCTTGTGTGTTGGATTACGATAACGACAGCCGCCCCGATATTTTCGCGGCGGTGACCAGTATGCAAACCGGTCGCGTGTCGTTGCAATTGATGCATAACGATGGTCACGGTGTTTTTGCTGATGCGCCCACGTTAATTCCTTCTAACTGGATTGATCGTTACGAATACGACGCGGCTTGGTGTGGTGCCGTCGATATCGACAACGACGGTAATCACGATATTTTATTGCGCCTTACCGATTCGAGTATGCGCTTTTTGCGCCGCGTTCCCGATGCGGGATTTGTTGATGTAACCGATACCGTGACGTGGACAGGTGACACCATCGATCACGCTGAAATCGACGCGGCATTTGGCGATTTAAATAACGACAATTTGCCGGATTTATTGCATTTCGATCGCGTTCATTCGGCACCGGCTTTAGAGCGCGCGTTTGCGGTGTTGACTAACACCTCGACGCCGGGGGCCTTGTCATTTAGCGTTAAAAAATTTCAACCAACCGCCACATTAGATGGGGAGTACAACACGGCCGTTATCACCGATCTCGACAATGATGGTGCGAATGATGTCGTGCTGGCACAGGGCGGTGATCATGACAGTGATGATCCAACGTCGAAGGAAATTTTGTTTTTTAAAGGCGATGGCGATGGCAATGTGATCGACATCAGCGCGACGGCCAACGTGAACAAGACCACACGTCATCTGTCGTTGAATGGTTTGTTGGTGAACGATTTCGATGGCGATGGTGCCGCCGATGTCTTTGCGTCTGATTTCGGCAGCTTGTGGTATGGCGAAGGGGCGAAGTCTGCCTTATTGCAACAGACGGCTAGCCTGCAATTTAGTGATAACTCGTTAGCGAACTTGCCATCGACAAAACATTGCGCCAATGCATCGGTTGCTGGCGATTTTCGCGGTACCGGCCATCTCGATATTTTCGTCGCTACCCAGTTATGTCGCACAACAAGTCCAGAACGTAGCTTCTTGCTGTTGAATGACGGTAGCGGCAAGTTTACTTTGGCGCGTTAGTCGCAAAACGGTTTTTCGGTATTGTTTTTAGCTCCCTCCGCACCGAACCGATAAGTAAGCGTTTCGTGCGGGGGGCTTTTCGCCTCTCATCCGCTTCGGCTATGTGTCGCATCGAACGGGGTTAAACCACCGATACAGGGTCGTCCAGCGCCATCTGAGCAAGATGACAGTGTATTAAAACGCTATATTTTGCTACTGTTCGGCAGCGACGCCTTGCTCCAACCAAAACGATAACGGCGCGACGTAGTCAAGCTTCATACATGATCAATGGATATCAGGGTGGTGACGTTGTTGTGTGGCGTCGGAAATCAATACAAGGCAATGGAATGCGTTTCTCTCTCCTATTGTGGATAGCATGGATTGGGGTAGTGTCGGCTAATGATTATGAGCCGGCTCGCCTGCAATGGTCGTTGAATAACGATCCTCACATTGTATTCGACAGTTTGAATGCGGCGATTGAAACCAATTGCGCGCAGTTAAAAAGCAATCCACCACCGATTAATAACGTCAACACGGCGGTGATCCAGTGCGGACAGATCGGCAGCACTTCAACCGTTACGAAACGGATCAATGTCGCCTACACCTTGCGTCTGATGACGGCCAGCTTACAAACCGATAAACAAATCAAAAGTAATTTTACCCTGACGCAAAAAGCGTCATGTTCATCGAAAGCGTTTCCCAATTTGCAAGAAGATCCATCGGCGGCGTATCGCTACACCTGCTGGCGCTGCCCACCGTCAGAGCGACAAGCCAAGCCGCCGCGTTTTGTTTCTGATGGCAGCGTGCGTTGGTTTAGCTCATCACAGTGTCCGGTAGTGATGCACGAGCAAGTGTTAAGCAAAAAAACCGGGCAGCCCTTAGCGCCAATTTATGTTCCGGCCGCACTGCCTCCGGTACTGAGTTTGACCAGTGAAGACAGTGTGGTTTTGCACGTCGAGAAAAAAGCGCAACAAGGTTCGGTCGTTGCGTTATTGTTTAATAATGGTCAGCGCAAATTTTTTATCGGCGACAAAAACGATAAACGCTTACAAGCCGCGAAATCGTCTTGGGGAAATCTCGAATTCAATAATGAACAATGGCACTGGTTGAGCAGCCAAGGTACACGATATGTATTTGAGGCACGCGTAGGTGACTATCTGCATATTGCCTCGAAACAAATGTCGAGTGGCGAGCGTTGGCAATTCAAATGGCAGCGCACACCGTTGTCAGCGCAGTTAGCAAGTTCGCCAAATACCGTTGCTCGATTGGAATGGGCTATCGATCAAAACCGGCAACGCTATTCATTTTTTTATGATGAAAAAGGTGAAGTAAGCCAGGTGAAAATCGAAGGTCCTCATATGTACGATGCACCCGGTTTGACTTTTCTTTCGCCTCCTTTCCCGTCATGGCTGTTGTTGCTGTCGTCGGCGTCATAAGTCATTTTTCAGGGAATATTTTTTCCGAGTGATGCTGACCACAACGCGTGCCAGTGATCGCTGTCTAGGTTCAGGGTTGTCGCCGTTATTGCATCGCGGTAACGTTGCAAATGAGAACTGCCGATGACCGGAATCAATCGCGCCGGATGACGCATTAACCACGCCAAAGCGATTGAGCTTTCGTCGGTTTGATACAGCGTCGCGAGTGCTTTCAATTTTTCCCGAATGCGTTGTATTCGTTCATTATCCTCTCGAAATAACGCCCCACTGGCTAACGGAGACCAGATCATCGGCGGACGTTTATATCGTAACGCTTGATCCAGCGTGCCATCGGTTAGCGCATTGAGTTGCAGCAGCGAGCATTCGATTTGATTGGTTTGCAATGGAATATAGCTGTTGAGTAATTCAAATTGCGACGGCGTGAAGTTGGATACGCCGAAATAGCGTACTTTCCCTTCCCGTTGTAAACGCTCGAATGCGTGTGCTACCGCTTCGGGATCCATCAAGGGATCGGGACGATGCAGCAGCAACAGATCGAGATAATCGGTTTGCAGATTTTTCAAACTGTTTTCAGCAGAGGCGATAATGTGGTGCGCCGAGCTGTCGTATGATTTCGCTAAATGCTGCGGTCGTTGCGGGCTCACTAACTTGATCCCGCATTTACTCACCAACTGCAGTTTTTCTCGATAAGGAAATCGTTTCAGGGCATGACCGAACTCAATCTCACCTAAATAGCTACCGTAAATATCGGCGTGGTCAAATGTGGTGATCCCCCATTCGACGCAGCGTTCGATCCAGTCAATGATCTGATGCGTGGTCCATTTCCATTCGACCAGTTTCCACGTACCGGCAGAAATGCGAGAAAGGGAAAGAGGCGCAGTGTTGTTCATTGGGACGCTCCAAAAATGCTAAACGTCTATGTTGCCTTTTTTTGCGCGGGTGGGGCAGGGGAAAATGAAAGGAAGTGCGCGTACCGGCCTACGTCACAGACCGATACGCGGCAATAGAAAATTTATTCGGCAAATGTCATTTCGGGAACGTTGGCGGGGATCACCATTTCGCCAGCCGTTTTGCTTTTTATTTCGTCTACGGATACGCCGGGCGCGCGTTCCAGCAAGTGAAATTTACCATCGCGTATTTCAACGACGGCCAGATCGGTGACGATTTTCTTGATGCATTTCACGCCGGTTAATGGCAGCGTGCAAGCCGGTAACAATTTCGATGCGCCAGATTTATCGGCGTGCGTCATGGTGACCACAATGTTTTGTGCACCCGCAACCAGATCCATGGCACCGCCCATGCCTTTAACTAATTTTCCCGGCACCATCCACGACGCGATCGAACCGTGTTGATCCACTTCGAACGCACCTAATACCGTTAAATCGACGTGGCCGCCACGGATCATGGCAAACGAATCGGCGGAAGAAAATATCGCCGCGCCTTGAATTGCGGTAACGGTTTGTTTACCAGCATTGATCATATCGGCGTCGACGTTGGCTTCGGTGGGAAAGGGACCCATTCCCAGTAAACCGTTTTCCGATTGCAACATCACTTCCATGCCTTGGGGAACATAGTTTGCCACTAAAGTCGGAATGCCGATGCCTAAATTGACGTAATAGCCGTCGCGCAATTCTTGCGCCACGCGCATTGCAATTTGTTCGCGAGAAAGTGCCATTCTTTATCTCCGGTAGGTTGCCCTACATTATTTATTTTCTAACCGTACGTTGCTCGATACGCTTTTCAAACGTACCTTTGATTACGCGATGAACGAAGATGCCCGGTGTGTGAATATGATTTGGATCCAGCTCACCCGGTTCAACAATTTCTTCAACTTCAGCGACGGTGATGCGGCCGGCCGTAGCCATCATCGGATTAAAATTCATGGCGGTTTTGCGAAAAATTAAATTGCCGTAGGTATCGGCTTTCCACGCGCGGATCAGCGAAAAATCGGCAGTTAATGACGGCTCTAATACGTAGTCGCGGCCATTGATGTTGCGCGTTTCTTTTCCTTCGGCAACCAAGGTGCCAAAACCGGTAGCGGTGAAAAAGGCCGGAATACCAGCACCGCCTGCGCGAATTTTCTCGGCCAAGGTGCCTTGCGGCGTTAAGATCACTTCCATTTCACCGGACAGCAATAATTTTTCGAATAATGCGTTTTCACCGACGTACGATGCGATCATGGTTTTGATTTGGCGTTTTTCTAACCATTTACCTAAACCAAAACCATCGACGCCGGCGTTATTGGAAATCGCGGTTAAATTCTTTACGCCCACTTCGTATACTTTTTGAATTAAGCCTTCGGGAATGCCGCACAAGCCGAAGCCGCCGATCATTACCGTCATGTCGTCTTTAATGCCAGCCAGTGCGTCGTCGTAGCTGTTAACGACTTTATTGAATCCAGCCATTATTACTCCTCGATGGTCTTGCTTAACTTTTCAAATGGCGTTTGGCCAGCACGGCTTGCGCCACTTTAGATCCCGGTTTACGCCCCAGAACCGATGAAATATAAACACCCGCGTCGATCAATTTATCGAGATCGATTCCAGTTTTAATTCCCATGCCGTGCAGCATAAAAACCACGTCTTCCGTCGCAACATTGCCGCTGGCACCAGCGGCATAAGGGCAGCCGCCTAATCCCGCCACCGAACTGTCGATAACGCTAACGCCCGCCGTCACTACGGCGTGCAAATTGGCTAATGCTTGTCCATAGGTGTCGTGAAAATGCGCCGCCAATTTTCCGATCGGCACTTTACGCGAAACCGCGTCGATCAACCGCAGTGCTTTAGTCGGTGTACCAACACCAATGGTGTCGCCAAGCGAGATTTCATAGCAACCCATTTGAAACAAGGTAGCGGCGACGTGGGTGACGGCGTCGACGCTGATTTCTCCTTCGTAAGGGCAGCCCAGTACGCACGATACGTAACCGCGTACGCGCACATTTGCGGCATTGGCTGCAGCCATAACGGGGGCGAATCGCTCCAAGCTTTCGGCGATCGAACAGTTGATGTTGCGCTGCGAAAAACTTTCCGAAGCCGCACCAAAAATCGCGACTTCTTGCGCCCCTACGGCCAGTGCCGATTCGAATCCTTTGAGATTCGGTGTTAATACCGGATAGGAAACACCGGGGCGCCGTGTAATGCGCTGCATCACCTCACTGGCGTCGGCCATTTGCGGCACCCATTTGGGCGACACAAAACTGCTGGCTTCCACCACGGGTAAACCTGCTTCGGTCAAACGATTAATCAGTTCGACTTTCACGTCGGTTGGCACCGGCGATTTTTCATTTTGCAAACCGTCGCGCGGACCGACTTCAACCATTTTGACGTATGAGGGCAGATTCATCTGCGTAACCTTTTGATATAAGTAATCAAAAATATCATGGAAGCGTGGAACAGATCGCTGCTTTTGAATGTGCTATTCCTGCCCGAGCGGGGAGCCATTTTTTGTTTTTATGACGAGATTCGTGTTGACGTTGCCTGCTATTTCGAAAACGTCACCAATTCGGCTCCGTCACTCACCAAATCGCCTTTTTGGTACAGCACTTCAGCGATAACCGCATCGGTGGCAGCACGCAAGGTGTGCTCCATTTTCATGGCTTCCATCACCAATAAGGCTTGGCCTTTGCTGACGTTATCACCGGCCTTTACATGAACCGCAATAATGGTTCCCGGCATTGGCGCGATGACGGCGGTCGAGGTGTCATGGAGACCCGCTTCGGCATCTACCGTTTTAATCGCTAACTGACGTGTCCAACCGTGACCGAGCAATGTCAATTCGCTACCGTGTTGCACCACACGAACGGATTGTTTTTTTCCGTTCAAGGTGATGCTTAATAATCCGTCATCATGTTGCACAACGCTGGCGTTAATGGTTTGTTGCTGAATATCGAGCGCGAAACCTTGTTGGCGAAAATGCACGACCACGTCATATGTGTTGTCGTGTGCGTCCACGAACTGGATACGATGAAAATTATCTTCGTTTAAACGCCAACCATTTACGTGATGCCACGGTGAATAACGATCGCTATGCGTCAACGCATGTGATTGCGATTCGGTTACGCGACTGGCCATGATGTGCAAAGCTGCTATCGCCAACTCTTCGCAACTGATCTGTGCCGGTTTGACAAATAACTGCTCGGCATAACGCTTGATAAATCCAGTATCAACATTGCCATTGATGAATTCAGGATGTGATGCCAGAGCAGTCAAAAATTGGATGTTGTGTTGCAATCCCACGATTTCATATTGCGATAACGCGGCGCGTAAACGAGCGAGTGCTTTTTCGCGCGACTCATCCCACACAATTAATTTGGCGATCATCGGGTCGTAGTAAACCGAAACGGCATCGCCTTCGCGCACACCGGTATCAATTCGCACGTGCGGCCCGGCATCGGGTTGACGCAAATGAGTGAGTTCACCGATGGATGGCAGAAAATCGTTATCCGGATCTTCGGCGTAAATGCGCGCTTCGAACGCGTGGCCATTGATCTGTAATTGTTCTTGTTGCTTCGGTAACACCTCACCGGAGGCGACACGCAGTTGCCATTCCACCAAGTCTTGACCGCTGATCATTTCGGTCACGGGATGTTCGACCTGTAAGCGCGTGTTCATTTCCATAAAATAAAACGAACCGTCTTCATCCAGCAAAAATTCGCACGTACCGGCACCGACATAGCCTACTGCTTTGGCGGCGCGCACACCGGCTTCACCCATGGCGCGACGAATGTCGGTTTTCATCTGTGGGGCGGGTGCTTCTTCGATGATTTTTTGATGACGACGTTGTACCGAACAGTCGCGTTCAAATAAATACACGGCATTGCCATGACGGTCGGCGAACACTTGAATTTCAACATGACGTGGTTTGGTTAAGTATTTTTCCACCAGTACACGATCATCATTAAATGAGGCTTTCGCTTCACGTTGGCAGGATTGTAAGTTTTCGGCAAATTCAGCGCTGTTGAAAACCGCGCGCATTCCTTTGCCACCACCGCCAGAAACCGCTTTGATCAAAACCGGATAACCAATATCGTCGGCGGCCTTTTGCAACGTCGTTAACGATTGATCAGCACCGTGATAGCTGTTGACGAGCGGCACGCCGGCCGGTCCCATAATTTCTTTAGCACCGGCTTTAGATCCCATCGCGCGAATGGCGGAGGCGGGTGGCCCGATAAAAATGAGTTGATTGCGTTCGCAGGCTTCTGCAAACGCCGCATTTTCACTTAAAAAACCATAACCGGGATGAATAGCTTGTGCGCCGGATTGTTTTGCGATTGCGATAATGGCATCGCCGCGCAAATAGCTCTCGCGCGCAGGTGATGCGCCAATGTAATACGCTTCATCTGCCATCGCGACATGACGGCTATTGGCGTCGGCATCAGAATACACCGCTACACAACGGATGCCCAAACGATGAGCGGTTTGAATGACGCGGCAAGCGATTTCGCCGCGATTTGCAATCAGGATCTTTTCGAACATGGTTAAACGTCTTATAAAAATTTAGCTTCAACACGAAGTACACCAAGAGCATCAAAATCACGAAGTTAAATCTTGATACGGTATTTCTGTCTTAGTGAATTTCGTGTGCTGGGGCGTGCTTTGTGTTGAATGTGAATTAGCGTTAGTCACCCAAATCAGGTGACGCGGTTTTGCCCCAATCGGGCGTGCGTTTTTCCAGAAAGGCCGTAATGCCTTCGCGTCCTTCGGTGCTGGCGCGAATGTCGGCGATTTTGGTCGCGGTGTGACGAATAATTTCTTCGTCGATGGCATGTCCAGCCACTTTTTTGATCAAACGTTTGGCTTCGCTGACCGCGTTGGGGCCGTTGGCCAGAATGGCTTCCGCCATCGTTATGGTGACCGCGTCAAGTTTTTCGGCTTCGACAATGTCGTGTACCAAACCTAAACGCAATGCGGTTTCTGCGGTGAAGCGTTCGGCGGTGACGAAATAACGATTGGCCGCGCGCGCGCCGATCGCCGCAATCACATACGGGCTTATCACGGCCGGGATTAAACCGAGTTTGACTTCCGATAAACAAAACTGAGCTGACGGAGCGCACACGGCAATATCACAGCAGGCAACCAAACCGACTCCGCCACCGAATGCCGAACCTTGCACCGCAGCGATAGTGGGTTTGCTCATGCTTGCCAGCGTTTGCATTAGTGTCGCTAGCGATAACGAGTCTTGATAATTTTCCGACCAACTGTAACCCGCCATGCGCTGCATCCAGTTCAAGTCGGCACCGGCAGAAAAACTTTTTCCGCTCGATTTCAATAGCACGACGCGCACATTCGCTTGGTTGTTTAACGACTCTAGAACACCGTTTAATTCACGGATAAACACTTCATCAAACGCGTTGTGAATATCGGGACGATTAAATTGCACAATCGCCAAACCATTTTCTTGGTTGTTAACGAGTATCGTGGTGTAGTCCATGATCTTCCTCGTGGTGGGGTTTTCGATTCAACGAAAACGTTTACATACGGAACACGCCAAACTTGGTTGGCTCGATAGGAGCATTCATCGCCGCCGATAGGCCCAGTCCCAAGACCATGCGGGTATCGACCGGATCGATGATGCCATCATCCCATAAACGCGCACTGGCATAGTAGGGGTGACCTTGTGTTTCGTATTGCTCGCGGATCGGTTTTTTGAACGCTTCCTGCTCGTCGCTCGACCAGACTTGACCTTCTTTTTCAAAATTATCGAGTTTGACTTGCGCCAATACATTGGCCGCTTGTTCTCCACCCATGACCGAAATACGGGCATTTGGCCACATCCACATAAAACGTGGACTGTAAGCGCGGCCACACATTCCGTAGTTGCCAGCACCGAATGAACCGCCAATCACTACCGTGAATTTCGGCACGTTGGCGCAGGCCACGGCGGTCACCATTTTGGCACCGTTTTTGGCAATGCCGCTGGTTTCGTATTTTTTACCGACCATAAAACCAGTGATGTTTTGCAAAAATACCAGCGGAATATTTCGTTGTGCGCACAGCTCGATAAAATGCGCGCCTTTTAACGCCGATTCCGAAAATAAAATGCCGTTGTTGGCCACGATGCCGACCGGATAACCGAAAATATGCGCGAAGCCACACACTAAAGTGGTGCCGTATAACGGTTTGAATTCATCGAGTTCGGAACCATCAACAACACGTGCAATAACTTCACGTACATCAAAGGGTTTACGTAAGTCGCATGGAACGACGCCGAGTAATTCTTCGATCGGGTAAAGTGGTTCGCGATTTTCTCGCACCGCCAATGGCATCGGTTTAACGCTATTCAAATTGGAAACAATTTGTCGCGCGAGCTGCAAGGCGTGTTGATCGTTTTGAGCATAATGATCGGTGACACCGGACATTTTGCAATGCACATCCGCTCCGCCTAATTCCTCGGCGGTAACCACTTCGCCGGTGGCGGCTTTTACTAGCGGCGGGCCGCCTAAAAAAATCGTGCCTTGATTTCGCACGATGATCGATTCATCGGCCATCGCCGGTACATAAGCACCGCCCGCCGTGCAGGAACCCATGACGACGGCAATTTGCGGAATGCCTTGTGCTGATAACGTAGCCTGATTGTAAAAAATGCGACCAAAATGTTCTTTATCTGGGAACACCTCGTCTTGTTGCGGCAAATTAGCGCCGCCAGAATCGACCAGATAAATACACGGCAAATGGTTTTCGCGTGCGATCTCTTGCGCGCGTAAATGTTTTTTTACCGTCATCGGAAAATACGTTCCGCCTTTGACTGTCGCGTCATTACACACGATCATACATTCACGACCCGACACGCGCCCGATGCCGCAAATAATGCCGGCGGCTGGAACGGATGTGCCGTACATATTCCATGCGGCGAACTGACTCAATTCGAGAAACGGCGAACCGACATCCAACAGCTGACGAATGCGATCGCGTGGCAGTAGTTTTCCGCGTGCAGTGTGTTTTTCGTTGGCTTTAGCGCCACCGCCTTGTGCGATCACCTTCATTTTGTCGTGCAAGTCAGTGACCAATGCCGACATCGCCTCGGCGTTGGCTTTAAATTCGGCGCTGCGGTTATTGATCTGGGTTTTAATGGCCGGCATGTTAACCTTCTTAGGCGTGCATCAGCGCGCGGCTGATCACAATACGTTGAACTTCTGAAGTACCTTCGTAAATTTGCGTGACACGAATATCGCGATAATATTTCTCAACCGGAAAATCGGTCAGATAACCATAACCACCGTGGATCTGAATCGCCTGCGAACAAACTCTTTCAGCCATTTGACTGGCAAACAATTTCGCCATCGACGCTTCTTTCAAACACGGTTGACCGGCTTCGCGTAAAGCCGCCGCTTGCAGATACAGTAAACGGGCCGCGTCGATCTCGGTGGCCATATCGGCCAACATAAAACTGATCGCTTGATGGCTAGCTAATGATTTGCCAAACGCTTTGCGTTCTTGCGCGTAATGCGTTGCGGCTTCCAACGCGGCACGCGCTACGCCAACGGATTGTGCTGCGATACCGATGCGACCGCCTTCCAAATTTGATAACGCGATTTTATAACCTTCACCTTCTTTGCCGAGTAAATACGCGGCTGGAATACGGCAATTATCGAACACGATCTGACATGTATCCGATGCGTGTTGGCCCATCTTTTCTTCGATGCGCGCCACCTGATAACCGGGGCTTGACGTCGGAACAATAAATGCGCTGATGCCTTTTTTTCCTTTTTCGGCGTCCGTCACAGCAAATACGATAGCGACGCCGGCATTCTTGCCACTGGTGATAAATTGTTTGCTGCCATTTAATATGTAGTGATCGCCATCCAACACGGCGCGCGTTTTTAAATCAGAGGCGTCAGAACCGGCGTGTGGCTCGGTCAAACAAAAAGCGCCGATCATTTCGCCGCGTGCCAGCGGTTTTAAAAAGTTTTCTTTTTGATCTTTGTTGCCGAATTTCAATATGGGCATACAGGCGACGGAATTGGTCACGCTGACGATCGTGCCGCAAGCGGCGTCACCAGCGGAAATTTCTTCCAGCACTAACGCTGCTGCAATATAGCCGATATTGGAGCCACCGAATTCTTCCGGCACCGTCATGCCTAAAAAACCCAGTTCGCCCAAACCACTGATCGCCTCGTGTGGAAAGCAGCACGCTTTGTCCCACTCGGCCGCGAATGGCGAAATTTTTTCTTGCACAAATGATCGCGCCATATCGCGGATCATGCGTTGTTCTTCAGTTAACAGCATATTTCTGAATAACCTCGTCAACAGAGGAGCGTTTTTAACCACGAACGGTATATATCGTCGATCGCGTTAAAAAACGCTCCTACAATAGATCACATCATTTCGATGGCGATGGCGGTGGCTTCGCCGCCACCAATGCACAACGACGCCACACCGCGTTTTAATGCGCGCGCGCGCAATGCGCCGATCAATGACACCACAATACGCGCGCCCGAAGCGCCGATTGGATGCCCTAAAGCGCAGGCTCCGCCGTTGACATTGACTTTATGATTATCCAATTCCAGATCATGAATAGCAGCCATGGTGACAACGGCAAACGCTTCGTTGATTTCGAATAGGTCAACGTCATTTTTGTTCCACCCCGTTTTGCTCAACAATGTTTGTATGGCACCGACCGGGGCGGTCGTAAATTGTGCCGGCTGGCGCGCATGACCAGCGATTCCGACGATTTTAGCGAGCGCGTTCAAACCGCGTTGTTGTGCGGTGCTGGCGCGCATTAATACCAACGCCGCCGCACCGTCCGAGATCGACGATGAATTGGCGGCAGTGACGGTGCCGTCTTTGGCGAACGCCGGTTTTAATGTCGGAATTTTTTCAATTTTGGCATTACCCGGTTGCTCGTCGATTTGAAACGCGCTGCTGCCGGATTTTGATTGCACCATTACCGGCGCAATTTCCCACTCGAACGCCTTTTCGCTAATGGCTTTTTGCGCGCGAGTGGTTGAGGTAATGGCAAATTCATCTTGTTGTTCGCGCGAGAAGTGGTATTGCGTCGCGCATTGTTCGGCAAAGGTTCCCATCAACTTGCCTTTGTCGTAAGCGTCTTCTAATCCATCGAAAAACATATGATCCAAAACTTGTTGATGACCCATGCGATAACCGCCGCGAGCTTTGGGCATCAAATACGGCGCATTGGTCATGCTTTCCATGCCACCGGCGACGATCACATCTTGCGTTCCGGCGCGCAACAAATCGTGCGCGAACATGATGGCTTTCATCCCCGAACCGCACACTTTCGAAATCGTGGTGCATTGCACGCTTTGCGCTAAACCGGCACCGAGCGCCGCTTGACGAGCCGGCGCTTGACCGACACCGGCATTCAACACATTGCCCATTAGCACTTCTTGCACTTCGTCATTTTTTAAACCGGCGCGTTCGACCGCCGCTTTAATGGCAACCGCCCCTAATTCCGGAGCCGTTAACGAAGACAAACCACCTTGAAAACCGCCTAATGCGGTGCGGGCGACAGAAACAATAACAATCGGATCGTGTTGCGACATAAATAACTCCTTGACGCTCTTTACTAAAAATCGGGCCGATATTGTGCGCGAATCGCGCTTTACTGCCCATTCGATCTTTAGTGCAATGCCAGATGAAAACGTGTTTTTTTTCGCGGAGCCCCCTTAGGCGCGAAGTTCGTTTAAATCACTTCGTACCTAAAGGCGCTTCGACACAAGATTACGTGGTTTCTTTAAACAGCTCGCGGCCAATCAACATGCGACGAATTTCGCTGGTGCCGGCACCGATCTCGTACAACTTTGCATCACGCAACAAACGACCGGTCGCAAATTCATTGATGTAGCCGTTGCCGCCTAAGCACTGGATCGCTTCAAGCGCCATTTTGGTGGCATTTTCAGCGGCAAACAAAATCACACCAGCGGCGTCCTTGCGCGTGGTTTCACCACGATCGCAGGCTTGCGCGACCGCGTAGACATAAGCACGCGAGGCATTTAATAACGTGTACATATCGGCCACTTTGCCTTGAATAAATTGGAATTCGCCGATGCTTTGTCCGAATTGTTTGCGGTCGTGAATATATGGAACCACGATATCGAGACAGGCTTGCATGATGCCGATAGGACCGGCGGCCAATACCGCGCGTTCGTAATCCAGCCCACTCATTAATACGCGCACGCCTTCGTGCAATTTACCCAAGATATTCTCTTCGGGAATTTCGCATTCTTCGAAAACTAATTCACACGTGTTTGAGCCGCGCATACCGAGTTTGTCGAGTTTCTGCGCTGTGCTGAAGCCTTTCATTCCGCGTTCGACGATAAATGCCGTAATGCCTTTAGGTCCAGCGTTTACATCGGTCTTGGCGTATACCACCAATGTGTTGGCATCAGGGCCATTGGTGATCCACATTTTGTTGCCATTTAATACGTAGCGGTCGCCTTTTTTCTCAGCGCGCAGTTTCATGCTGACGACATCCGAGCCCGCTCCCGGTTCTGACATCGCCAACGCGCCGATATGCTCGCCGCTGATTAATTTGGGCAGGTATTTGCGTTTTTGCGCTTCGTTGCCATTTTTGCGTAATTGATTCACGCATAAATTGGAATGCGCGCCGTAAGACAAACCGATGGAAGCCGAAGCGCGGCTGATTTCTTCCATCGCCACGACGTGTTCCAGATAGCCCAAACCGGCACCGCCATATTCTTCTTCAACGGTAATACCCAATAAACCCAAGTCACCGAGTTTGCGCCATAAATGATTGGGAAATTCATTTTTATGATCAGTTTCAGCCGCGATCGGTGCAATTTCTTT
This sequence comes from uncultured Pseudomonadaceae bacterium, assembly GCA_964650615.1. Taxonomy (GTDB): domain Bacteria; phylum Pseudomonadota; class Gammaproteobacteria; order Enterobacterales; family Permianibacteraceae; genus Permianibacter. Next base: position 17,596 of record CAZYUS010000033.1, read on the forward strand.
TTGCGCAAAAGCGTGCACGGATTCGCGGATCATGTCGGCAGTATCGCCAAGAAAAAAATTAAGCGTGGGGTAAGACACCAAACTCTCCTTTACGGTGTAATTGATTATTTCATCGACGGCAGTATGCGATTCTCGATCACATCCAGTTCTTCAAACATATGCTCGAGATCTTTTTGTTGTTGCTTCAATTGCTGGCGACGATCGGCAATTTTTTCTTTTAACACTTGTGCTTGCAACGCTTCGCCGTGCGGTAAATCGTAGAGATCAAGAATTTCCTTGATTTCGGCTAATGAAAAACCAACGCTTTTGCCGCGCTGGATCAACTGCAATCGCACGCGGTCACGTTGAGTGAAAACGCGTTGCTGGCCATTGCGCGTGGGGGACAACAGGCTTTCATCTTCGTAGTGACGAATCGAGCGCGGGGTAATGCCGAATTCACGGGCTAAATCGGTGATGGTGAAAGTCTTGCTCATGGTAATGCCGCTCCTAACCGGTGCGCTAAGGTTACTTTCCTTTAACGTAAACGTAAAGCAGACCAGTTTAAGCCCGCCGCGCGGCGCACGATTCTGAGCTGCACTAACTCAGCGCGAAAGTAGATTCAATACCATTCCATAGACGAGTTAGATGTTAAAAAACACTGAATTTATAAGAACTTAGCAAACCTTGCCTGATTTCTCCTTCGACCAGTACAAAAGCGTTTGTGCTTTGCCCGCTGGCGGACTATGTTCGAGTTGACGGCCCTTGGGCGGACTGCCTCCCGCCAAGCGGCTTTGGGTTGAAACTGTGAGAAGGAGAGGTGCTCGATATGAAGAGACAGAAACGTGATCGCCTGCAACGTGCCCACGCCAAAGGATACAACGCCGCGCTTGACGGTAAGTCGCGCGAGTCTTGTCCTTATGCGACAACGGATATTCGTGAACATTGGATCGGTGGCTGGCGCGAAGCTCGAATGAGCCTTACGGGCGAAGCGCATTAAGCAACCCAGAATTCTTTGAAAACGCGGCGAGGACCGCGTTTTTTATTGCTGCCGCCCAGCAGGGCGCGCTCACGAGGAGGTGAAAATCCTCGACACACTCGGCTACGTGAACTCAGCAATCGCCAAAGATAAGCCTCTTAATCGAGGTATAATGCGCCATCATGATCGATGCTAACGAGCGTGTGGAGATTTTTACTGTTGAATAATGTCAAAGCGGCCTGCAACGTTACAACACCGTAACGCTCGAAAATAAAAAAGCCTCTGGAATATCTCTGTGAACGCCTTACAAAGCAAGCAGAACGCACCGGCCGATACGCAGGCCAATTATCCTATCTGCCACACGTTCTCACGAGTCAATCCCAACGCAGTTTCAATGGTCGTAGACGAAGACGGTGAGCGGTTAAATTCGGCTGCCGTTCGAACAACGTGTGGCTAATGCCATGGCCCGTATTCACTCCCTCACTAATTGGACACGGATACAACGTCGTTGGCGAGAACGTTTAGCCAAACAGTTAAGCCCCGAAGTCGTGATCGATCCGCAGTTTGTTAATCGGGCCTTTGCTAACGACGGGTGGGGCCATTGCGCTAAACAAACGCCTTGAAGGGCGTTTAGACACGGTTTTGGCAGGTCTCGCTTTAGCGTTATGGGATCAGTCGGTATAAGGCCAAGTTAAAAGGTGAGCCGAATAAATTTAACAATCGGCTCACTAAATGAGCCAAATATGCAGTATATTCGGCTCACGTCAGTACAAAAACAACAAAATCAGGTATTCCGTGTCACCAAATTGGATATGGCAACACCCACAATGGCCCCATTTCACTTGGCAGCAAGCCGAGTTAAATGCCTTGCTGCGTGAAACCACCCAAGTACAAGGCCAACTGCTTGGTAAAGCCCAAGCCGCAGGCGACCACGCACAAGTCGAAGCCAGCCTCGACAACCTGCTGCAAAACATCATCACCTCGTCAGCCATCGAGGGCGAGGCGCTCAACGTTGCCTCCGTACGTTCATCGCTAGCCAATCGCTTGCGGATTCCGCATGCCGAAACAGGCAAAACATCGGCTCGCGCAGAAGGCTTGGCCGACCTCATGTTGAACGTAACGCAAGACATTCAAAGCGAATTAACGCCACAACGGTTGTTTCAGTGGCATCAATGGTTGTTCCCCAACGGTGAAGGTGAGCACTGGGGCGACATCATCATCGGCGATTGGCGGGGTGATGAACCCATGCAAGTCGTCTCCGGCCGTATCGACAAACCAACCGTGCATTTTGAAGCACCACCGCGAGAGGCTTTGTCCGCCCAAGTCGATCAATTTCTCGCCTGGTTTAATCAAAGTCGGCACGACGCCAATCTAGACCCATTGCTTCGTGCAGGCATCGCTCATTTCTGGTTCGTTACATTGCATCCGTTTGACGACGGCAACGGTCGTCTTGCGCGGGCCATATCTGATCTCGCACTAGCACAAGCCGACCATCAAAGCTGTCGCTTGTACGCCATGTCGGTCACCATTCTCGAGCAGCGTAATGCGTATTACCAAATTCTTGAACAAAGCCAAAAAAGCGATGTGGATATCACTGCTTGGCTAAAGTGGTTTTTGCAAACACTGAAATTAACGCTGCAGCAATCGTTATCACGCATCGACCTCGTGTTAGACAAAGCGCGTTTCTGGCAACAACATCAGAATCAAACGCTGCTGCCCGCGCAATTAAAAGTGCTGAATCGATTGCTAGAGGGCGGCGAAAGCAATTTCGAACACGGCATATCCGCAGATCAATACAAGCAAGTCGCCAAAGTCAGCAAGGCAACCGCAACACGCCATCTCGCCGATTTAGTCGAGCGCGGCTATTTGCAAAAATTACCGAGCGGCGGTCGTAGTACGCGTTACTACTTGGCAGGATTTACGCAACGCAATCACTCAAATACTGAAGTGGAACCCATTGCTTGGACAGCGACCTTCATTTCTTAGAAGGTGAACCCGTTGTTGTTTCAACTTAAGCCGCCAGTTTAGTTACTGTCGGAGGTCGCTATTTTGATAGCGACATAAACAAAAAAGGCTCTAAGATCAAGACCTTAAAGCCATTTTTGGCGGAAGCGGTGAGATTCGAACTCACGGTTGACTTACGCCAACGCCGGTTTTCAAGACCGGTGCATTCAACCGCTCTGCCACGCTTCCAAAACACTAAATTTTTCAATTCCGCCGAATCAATAGCAGCGCGTTGCGCTGCAAGACCGGTGCATTGCTCGCCTCATCCATGAGGCTCGGTCCTTCGGACCTGCCTGCGGCAGCGCCAATTTGTTCCCTACAAATTGGTCAACCGCTCTGCCACGCTTCCAAAGCTCGAATTTTTTTGGCACCGCGCTAACCGTCAACCGATTGGAGTATGCTCAACTTTCAGGCAGCGGGTGCTGCCAAAAAGGGCGGCAAGAATACCCGAAGCGTTGACCAGTGCAAAGACCTGTTGCCCTAGTTTTTAAATCTGGTAATTTCACCGCGAAGCAAGCTGCGGTCGAACCGTTGCATTGGCATCGTTCGACAACGTGAGCGATTCACTCTTACTTTTTAGGGAGCATCTCGTGATTAAAGTGATGTTGGTTGATGATCACGATTTGGTACGTACCGGTGTAAAGCGTTTGTTGGATGACGCCGGTGACATCAAAGTGGTCGGCGAAGCGGCGTCGGGTGAAGATGCCTTGCGCATCGCGAAAGAGTGCAAACCGAACGTGGTGTTAATGGATGCCAATATGCCGGGAATGGGAGGCTTGGAGGCGACCAAACGAATGCTGCGCCAATTACCCGAGACGAAAGTGATTGCATTAACGGTACACGGCGATGAGCCTTTTCCCTCCAAGTTTTTGCAGGCGGGTGCTCACGGTTATTTAACCAAGGGGGCCGATGTTGAAGAGATGGTGCGCGCGATCCGTCAGGTGAATATCGGGCGGCGTTATATAGCTGCTGATGTGGCGCAACAAATGGCGCTGCGCCAAGTGCAAAACGATGGCGAGGAGAGTCCGTTTGAGTCGTTATCAGAGCGTGAAACGCAAGTGATGTTGATGGTAACGCAGGGCGTTAAGGTTCAGGAAATCGCCGATAAATTGTGTCTGAGTCCAAAAACCGTTAACAGTTATCGCTATCGTTTGTTTGACAAGTTAAAAGTAACCAGCGATGTGGAATTAACTCATCTCGCCATTCGTCATGGCGTGGTGCAATCGGCTTGATGTTGACTGGTGATAAAAAGGCTCGCTGCGGCGAGTTTTTTTATGCGCGATTATCCGGACTACTTTATTCACCATGATTTTACTTAAAGACGACGAACTCCGATTGCGCGAGTTGTTGCAACATTTGACGCTGGAACCCGGTGTTTACCGCATGTTGTCGGTCGACAATGAAGTGCTTTATGTCGGCAAAGCGAAAAATTTAAAGAAACGGGTGAGCAGCTATTTTCGTCGTGAGCTTGATAGCGCGAAAACGGCGGCGCTAGTCGAATTAATTGCTGATATCCATATAACGGTGACGCAATCAGAAAGTGAAGCGCTCATTCTCGAATACAACTTGATCCAACAATATCAGCCGCGATTCAATATTTTATTGCGTGACGATAAATCGTATCCCTATGTGTTTTTATCCTCCGATGAATACCCGCGACTGGCGTTGCACCGAGGACCGAAAAAAGACAAAGGGCGCTATTTTGGCCCCTTTGTGAGCGCGTATGCCGTACGCCAGAGCATGGCATTGCTGCAAAAACTATTTCGTGTTCGCCAGTGTGAAAATTCGTTCTTTGCCAATCGCACACGACCGTGTTTGCAATACCAGATTGGACGTTGTTCGGGGCCTTGCGTCGAAGCGTTAACACCGCAAGATTACGTCAAAGATGTACGCTTGACGGCGATGTTTTATGAAGGGCGGAATCAGGATGTTATTGGTGAATTAGCGTCGCAAATGGAAACAGCGGCGCAGGCTTTACAGTTCGAACGGGCGGCGCAGTTGCGCGATCAGATCGCGTCGTTGCGTCGGGTGCTCGATCGTCAATCCGTATCCGCAGAGGCGGGCGATGTGGATGTGGTTGCCGGAGTGATCGAGAAGGGGATTGCCAGCATTTACGTCGTGCATGTTCGCGATGGCCGCGTCAATGGGAGTCACGGCTTTATGCCAACGATGCCAACTGTCATCGAGCAAGATGATTTGGTGGCGACGTTTCTGAGTCAATACTATTTAGCCGAACGTGAGATTCCACGCGAGATCATCCACAACGCCACGGAATTCGATGATGATTCATTTGCCGATTTATTATCGGCGCGAATGCAACGTAAAGTGCGGGTAGCATCATCGGTTCGTGGTGATCGATTGTCTTGGTTGCAAATGGCGGTACGCAACGCACAAAACGCGATCGCAACCAAATTGGCGCAAAATTCACAAGCAGATAAGCGTGGGTTGGCGTTGCAGACATTGTTGCAGCTCGACACCATTCCGCAACGCTTTGAGTGTTTTGATATCAGCCACACCATGGGCGAGCAAACGGTTGCGTCGTGTGTTGTTTTTGATCTGAAAGGCGCGCGTAAAAGCGATTATCGTCGTTTTAATATCGAAGGAATTCAAGGAGGCGATGATTAAGCCGCAATGTATAAAACGTTAAAGCGGCGATATTCACGTTTGAAAATCGGTGAAGGGCCGATGCCAGATGTCTTAATCATTGATGGTGGCTTGGGACAATTAGCACAAGCCGAAAAAATTCTGGATGAGTTGCAAATTGATAATGTCCTTGCCATCGGTATTTCGAAAGGACCCGACCGGCGAGCAGGGCAGGAAGAACTTCACGTACCGACGATCGCCGAACCACTGCAATTTGCACCGGATTCTCCGATTTTGCACTTTTTGCAACAGATCCGCGATGAAGCGCATCGTTTTGCGATCAGCGGTCATCGTGCGCGTCGTGAAAAGAAACGACGCACCTCACCACTTGAAGGGATCGAGGGGGTTGGTCCCAAACGGCGAAAAGAGCTGTTGCGTCGTTTTGGCGGTTATCAAGAGATTGCGAAAGCCGGTGTTGACGACATCGCGTCGGTACCGGGCATTAGTCGTGAGCTTGCCGAGCGCATTTACCACGCGATGAAAAAATGACGCGTGCAGGCGTGCGTGTCATACTGCCGCCGCGTTTTTCTGGTGATTTTATTTCGGCATGACTACAGCCAATATCCTGACTCTTGCTCGAATCGGTTTGATTCCATTGTTTGTTATTTGCTTTTATTGGCCGTGGAAATGGAGCTACTTGGCGTCTGCTGCCGTGTTTGCGCTGGCCGCCGCAACCGATTGGCTCGACGGATACGTTGCGCGTCGTTTTAATCAAGCCTCGCCACTTGGCGCCTTTCTCGATCCGGTTGCCGATAAACTGATGGTAGCCGTGGCGTTGGTGCTGCTGGTCGAGCGTCACGCGTCGCCATGGTTGGCGATACCGGCGTTTGTGATTATCGGTCGCGAGATCACCATCTCGGCGCTACGCGAGTGGATGGCAGAGTTAGGCAAGCGCGCCAAAGTACGTGTGTCATCGATCGGAAAAATTAAAACGGCCTGCCAAATGATCGCCATCATTGTGTTGTTGGCGACGCCCGCCGATTGGGAATACTGGCGGGTGCGCGTGGGCTATGTGTTGTTGGATATCGCCGTCATTTTTACGCTGTGGTCGATGGTGATTTATTTGCGCGCGGCGTGGCCAGAATTGCGCGTAAGTACGCGAAAATAAAGCTTGTTTATGTTTTAACCAGTTAAAAAAATAGTGCAAACATTGCTTGACACCTAAGACGCAATCCGTAAAATGCGCCCCGCTGTGACGGCATCGCCGTCGCAGCAAGATGCGGGAATAGCTCAGTTGGTAGAGCACGACCTTGCCAAGGTCGGGGTCGCGAGTTCGAGTCTCGTTTCCCGCTCCAAATCAAGAAGCAAGACCTCGGGCAACCGGGGTTTCGCTTTTTTAGGACCCGAACGGCCTGGCCGGATCCGGGTCGCCGGAGTAAGCGCGGCCTGGTGGCAGAGTGGTCATGCAGCGGCCTGCAAAGCCGTGGACGCCGGTTCGATTCC
>CAZYUS010000034.1:0-24399 GCA_964650615.1 uncultured Pseudomonadaceae bacterium
GGGAGTCACCGACTTTGGGCGCGTGGGGCTTAGGGTGGGAAGTCTGGCTTAACGGCATGGAAGTCACGCAATTTACTTACTTCCAGCAAGTCGGCGGCCTCGAATGTGCGCCGGTGATGGGTGAGATCACCTACGGATTAGAGCGTCTCGCGATGTATTTGCAAGGCGTCGATTCGGTTTACGATTTGGTGTGGACCGACGGCCCCTTAGGTCGCATCACTTACCGCGATGTGTTTCATCAAAACGAAGTCGAACAATCCACTTATAACTTTGAACACGCCGACACCGACGCGTTGTTTAAATGGTTTGATAATTGCGAAAAAGAAGCGCTGCGATTGATAGAACTTGGCTTGCCATTGCCCGCCTATGAACAAACCATGAAAGCGTCGCACACGTTTAATTTACTCGATGCGCGCAAAGCGATTTCGGTGACCGAACGGCAACGTTTTATTTTGCGCGTACGCACGATGGCGCGCAGCGTTGCCGAAAGTTATTACAAGGCGCGTGAAGCACTCGGATTTCCGATGTGCAAAACCGTTAATGCTTAACAATCACCTGTAGGAGCGCGCCATTAGGCGCGAACAAATGACTATCGCGCCGAATGGCGCTCCTGCAAAAAAACGATGAATAAAAGATGACCACCAAGACCTTTTTATTTGAATTATTGTGTGAAGAATTACCCGCACGTTATCAACAAGCGATGGTCGATGACTTACGCAATGGATTTATCAGTGCGTGTCAAAAAGCGCGCTTGAATGGCGACGAAAAAGCGGCGAAAAGTTTTGTCACGCCGCGCCGCTTGGCGATCCAACTTACGTTGCCCACGCAACAGGCCGATGAAACGGTTGAGTTGTGGGGGCCGCCGGCCAGTGTCGCCTTCGATGCCGAAGGCAAACCATCAAAAGCCGCCGAAGCCTTTGCACAAAAAAATGGCGTTGCACTTGCCGAGTTGTCGAAAAAAAGTGACGGCAAAATCGACAAGCTCTACGTCAAAAAAGAACTGCAAGGCCGCGACACCCGCGCCTTGTTGCCGGAACTCGTCAGCGACGCGGTCAAAGCGATCAATCTCGCTAAACCAATGCGTTGGGGCGGCGAAAAACACTCGTTTATCCGTCCGGTCCATTCGCTTGTCGCCCTGTTTGGCGACGAGGTGATCGATGTTGAATTGTTTGGCGTTAAATCCGGGCGCACGACCATGGGCCATCGCTTTCATGCGCCGCAAAAATTTGAAATTGGCAACGCCGACCATTACGCCGAACTCTTGCGCGAAAAAGCGTTTGTGATGCCGTCGGTGGATGAACGACGTACTGTGATAAGTCATCAGGTGAACCAGCTCACGCTCGCAAACGGCGGTGTCAGTGTGTTTGGCAAGCCGGGGTTTGACGGTGAAAGCTGGGATCGTTTGCTCGATGAAGTGGCCGGTTTAGTGGAATGGCCGGTTGCCGTTTTAGGCGAATTTGAATCACGCTTTCTCGCCGTGCCGCAAGAGTGTTTGATTTCGACGATGCGCGATAACCAGCGTTATTTTCATATCGTCGATAAAGACGGCAAATTGCAAAATAAATTTATCGTCATCGCCAACATTCAGAGCAAAAACGAAAAATCAATCGCGGACGGCAATGCCAAAGTGATACGCCCACGTTTTGCTGATGCCGAATTTTTCTTTAACACCGACAAAAAAACCAAGCTGCACGATCGCCGCGTGAATTTGAATAACGTCGTGTTCCAAAAAGAACTCGGAAGCTTAGGTGATAAAACCAATCGGGTGTCGGATTTAGCGGGTCGCATTGCGGCGGAATTGCATGTCGATGAAATGCGTGCGCGCCGCGCCGGCGATATGAGCAAATGCGATTTACTCAGTTTGATGGTCAATGAATTCCCTGAGTTGCAAGGCATTATGGGCGAGTATTACGCGCATCACGACGGTGAAGACGCAGAAGTTGCGCAAGCGATTCGTGAAGCCTATTTGCCACGATTTGCCGGCGACGAATTACCACAAACGAATACCGGTATTGCGCTCGCGCTGGCCGATCGTCTCGACACCATTGTTGGTATTTTCGGCATCGGTCAAGCACCAACCGGCGCGAAAGATCCGTTTGCCTTACGCCGTGCAGCGATTGGTGTGCTGCGTATTATGATTGAAAAACAATTGCCGCTCGATTTGAAGCAGATGATCGCGATGGCGAAAGAAGGATTAGGCGCGCGCCTTAGCAATAAAAATGTTGATGCCGATGTGCTGGATTTTTTTAACGCTCGGTTACGAGCCAATTATCAAGATAATGGCATCACCAGCGAAATCATCACGGCAGTGATGGCGGTTGATTGCACGCAACCGAATGATTTTGAAAAACGCGTCAAAGCCGTACAACATTTTTCGACGCTTCCTGAAAGCGCCGCGCTGGCCGCTGCGAATAAACGAGTGCGCAATATTCTGGCCAAATCCGATGTGGCCGAAGGCGATATCGCGATCAACGAAGGGGCGTTAATCGAGAAACCCGAACAAGATCTGGCGCGCGCGCTTATCGCGGCGCGCAAAGAAACCCTACCGCTCATGATTGCACGCGATTACACCGGCGTGTTGGTGCGCCTCGCTAGCCTGCGCACCGCCGTCGATAATTTCTTTGACAACGTCATGGTGAATTCGCCGCAAGATGAAATTCGTCGCAACCGTCATGCGCTGCTGAAAGAATTGCAATCACTGTTCAGTGCGGTGGCCGATATTTCGCAACTGCAAGGATAACGACTTTCGCGCCTAAAGGCGCGAATAGGAGCAATGAAACAGCGAGATGAAAAACTACAAAGCCGTAATCCTCGATCGCGATGGTGTAATTAATCACGATTCGGCCGACTACATTAAATCGGTTGATGAATGGTTGCCGATTGATGGTGCCATAGATGCCATCGCGCAATTAAAGAAGGCCGGTTTAATTGTCGCAGTGGCGTCGAATCAATCGGGTGTTGGGCGTGGTTATTTTGATTTAACCGTTTTGCAGGCGATGCACGCCAAACTGCATGGCTTGCTGGCCGCGCAACACACTAAATTGGATCGACTGTATTTTTGCCCGCATCATCCCGACGATAATTGTCATTGCCGCAAACCCAAAACCGGTATGTTGGATCAATTCGCAAGGGATTTTTCACTGACCAAAAACGACATTGTTTTTATTGGCGATACCTACAGTGATTGGCAATGCGCGCAGCAGTTTGGTTGCGCGTTTATTCATGTATTAACCGGAAAAGGCGAGCAGCAAAAAAGCAAGTTACCAACTGACCTGACGTCGGTGCGTGATTTAGCCGACGCGTTACATCGGATCTGACTTATTTATACGCGGCGACCATCGCTTGCCACAGCGGATCGTCGGCCATTTTGCTGACCAGTGGCGCGATCTGGTCATACACCTTACGTTGCGAATGTGGGACTAGGATGCGCCGGTCAAACACATCATGGGGTCGTCCAGAGACATACAATTGTTGATGGTCGGCGTTGTGTTTGAGGTAATAATCCAATGTCGAGCGACTGACGATGGTCGCATCAATTCGACCGCGCAATAATTTCTGAATATTTTGCACTTCGCCATCGGTGTCTTCGCGGGTGATTTTGTGTTTGGCGACCAGTTCGTCAATGCCGAAATAATAATATCCGAGTGACAATCCAACGACTTTTCCGACCAGACTGTTAGGGCCGTTGTATTCGATAGGGTGGTCGGCACGCGACAACACTTCATCACGATCACGCATGATCGGTGCGGTCCAAAAATAGCGTTGCTCTTTTGGATCATGAAACCACAGTGGATTGACGCCGATAATCAGCCCCGAAAACTGTGGCGACACTAACTCGCTTTCGAGTCGCTTGCGCGGCATATACTCGGATTGCAACAACTCATAACCCACGCGCGCATTGATGTAGTGCGAGAAGTCGAAATACAGGCCGCGATTCATCTGGGGGTCGATGATGAACGGTGGTTTCAGATGATAACCGTAGACAATCGTTACCGGCGAAGGGGGCGGCATTGCAGCCGCCCGCTGCACCGGCGCAAGCAGCGTAAACAGCAGGATCGCCAATGCGGCTTTGCGTGACATCCAAGCTTCCTTGAATAAATGGGCGAGTGTAGTTGTTGTCAATACGCCGGATTTCAAATGGCGGTTTGACGTGCCGCAAACTCCGTCTGCCCAGCCATTATTTGGGCGTGTTGTCGTGGACTAAGATTAGTACAATGCGCGCCCGCCACCACCCACCCGTCACCGCTATGTCTGCCTTCAATACCGAAACCGTCGTTAATGTGCGCCACTGGACCGATAGCTTGTTCAGCTTCAAGACCACGCGCGACCAAGGTTTGCGGTTCGAAAACGGCCAGTTCGTGATGATTGGGTTAGAGGTCAACGGCAAGCCGTTGATGCGCGCGTATTCGATTGCCAGTGCCAACTACGAAGAAGAGTTGGAGTTTTTCAGCATCAAGGTGCAAAACGGGCCGCTGACCTCGCGTTTGCAACATATCAAGGAAGGCGATCCGATTCTGGTCAGTCGCAAGCCGACCGGAACCTTGGTCATCGGCGATTTGCTGCCGGGTAAAAACCTGTATTTATTATCGACCGGCACCGGTCTCGCGCCGTTTTTGAGCATCATTAAAGATCCCGTTACGTATGAGCGTTTTGACAAGGTGATCTTGACTCACGGCGTGCGTAACGTGAACGAATTGGCGTACGACGAATTTATTCAGAAAGAATTGCCGAATAACGAATTTTTTGGCACCGAGGTGCGCGAAAAACTGATTTATTATCCCACCGTTACGCGCGAAAGCTTTCGTAATCAAGGTCGCTTGACCGATTTGATCGATAACGGAAAAATCTTCTCCGATATCGGTTTGCCGCGCTTAAATCCCGAAACCGATCGCGCCATGATCTGCGGTAGCCCCAGCATGTTGAAGGACTTATCAGAGCGACTCGAAGCGCATGGTTTGCAAGAATCACCGCGCATCGGTCAGGCTGGTCATTTTGTTATCGAACGCGCTTTCGTTGAAAAATAAAAATTTTTCTTCCCCGTGCTGTTGCGGTCATTTGTACGCTTTTTGTATCGCTTTGTAGCGTAGTTGGTAGTCACTCTTCGGCCATCGCTTAAGGCCTTCGGTTGCTTTGTAATAACCGTCTTTAACTCACGTTAATTTTGCTGAGTTTGCGCCCTGTTTTGTCGCCGATTTGTCAAATTGCGGTAGCGTTTGCCCGCTGTTTTTATTTTTCGTCGTGACGCACACTGTCGCGCCCGCCGGGTGAGTGGAGGTTTGGTTGTTCCGGCGCGGCAAGGAAATTTTCATCGATGAAAAGTAAACGGCAAGGAGACGTGCATGAAGCACACCATCAACTGGCTAATGCTGGCAAGCAGCATGGCCATCGCTAGCGGCGTAAGCGCCGCTGATCAACCCAAAAACAGTAAAGTCGCTCCGGTATCGGCGATGAAAGTCGTCACCGATAAGCAGGGTAATGTCCGTCGTTTCGAGCCGGCGGATGAAGCTGCGTTAAGCGGACAGAAACTGCAAGTCGGAAAGAACCTGAGCGCGCGCCTTAGCATCCCGAAAGTGACGCAAGTGCAAGCGGCGAAAAACGGTGCCACGATGGTCGAGATCGGCCTCGATGAGTACGACTATTTGGTCGTGACGCAGGGCGATCAAGGCAAACCGGTCGTGACCCATCAAAGCAGTGCCAATCAAGTGCTTACGGCGGAGGAACAATAATGAAAACGTTTCTTCGTTCGCTGCTGTGCAGCACGGTATTGGCAACTGGTTTAGGTGCGGCACAAGCTGCCAATTTTGTGTTGGTGAATGTCGATCCGGCCGGAGTGGGTTTTAACGACCCGACGCCGGTGGCCGCCGTCGGCGGTAATAACGGCGCGACGCTGGGTGAGCAGCGCCTCAATGTGTATTACCGCGCATTCGAGTTGTGGGGCCAAGTCATTGATTCACCGCAGCCTATCGTGGTGCAGGCGACGTGGGCTGCACTGAGTTGCACCGCCACCAGCGGCGTTCTGGGATCGGCTGGCACGACGTCGGTATTCCGTGATTTTCCCGGCGCACGTATGGCCAATCATTGGTATCACAGCGCCTTGGCTGACAAATTGGCGGGCGAGGATTTGAATCCCGGCGCGGCCGATATCCGTACCTTCTTCAACATCAACTTGGGTAAGCCCGGCTGCTTGCAAAGCAGTGGTTGGTATTACGGCTTGGACAACAACGAAGCGCCGAACCAGATCGATTTTTTGAGTGTGTTAATGCATGAAGTCGCTCATGGCCTTGGTTTTTCTAATTTCGTTAACGAAGGCACAGGCGTGATGTTGGCGGGTATCCCCGATATCTACATGGCCAGCACTCGCGACCGCATCACGCTGCGCCAGTGGGATGATCCGGTGCTAACCGATGCCGACCGTGCCGCTAGCGGTGTTGGAATCGACACGATGGTGTGGAATAACAACCACGTGCGCTACGCCGCCAGCAAGTTCCTGAGTCTCTATACCGGTCTTCAGGTCAACGCTCCGGCGCCAGCGGCCGGTCAATATGACTTGGCGTTTGCCAGTTTCGGCCCCAAAGCCAGCCCCGATAATTTTGCTGGCGAAGCGGTTTACGCTATCGACAGCGGCGGTGTGAACAACCCCTATGACGGTTGCGATGTGATCACCAACGGCGGCGATCTGGTCGGCAAAATCGCCATTATCGACCGGGGTACTTGTCCGTTTGTGACCAAGGTGAAAAACGCGCAAAACGCCGGAGCGATCGGTGTGATGGTGATGAATAACACCGCCGGTCTACCCGGCATGGGGGGTGCTGACCCTACGATTACCATCCCCAGCATCGGCGCGCCGCAAGGTCTTGGTACAGCGATCAAGTCACTCGGCGGTGTCGCTTCAGTGGCGGTGTTTGTTGACCCCAGTCGCCGCGTCGGTGCCGATTACAACGGTAATCCATTCCTCTATGCACCCGCCGTTTATGCCCCGGGTTCGACCGGCAGCCATTTTGACGTGTCGGCGTCTCCCAACGCGCTGATGGAACCGGCCATCAACGCCGATCTGCACCCGTCCACCAATGTCGATATGACCGCTGGGCAGTTTCATGATATTGGCTGGGACATGGGCAATTTCACGGTCGGTGGTTGTAATTCCGGCGTGCGCGCCACGCGCGGCAATGGCGATGTGTTAGTCGGCCCAGTGCTGCAATGTCGTGACCATGCTGTCGATCATGATGCCTTTATGACGTGCACCAGCAACTATCTCAATCAGTTGGCCGCGCAACGGGTGATCAGTGGTCGCACGAAAGGTCGTTTAACGGCTTGTGCCGCAAAAATGTAAGTGCATTACGTGGAAGTGAAAAAAAGCCCGGAGTGATCCGGGCTTTCTTTATTAAACTACCGCATTATCGATCACCGTGCATCGCCATCCTGATGTCCGGCATTACGAGTCCACACTTCCGTTTCGGTCGGAACGTAAGCCGCGTTCTTACCTTCGAAAAATAACGCACCGCGTGGTCGTGGTGTGGCGCCGATTTCGTTCATTGTTGCGGCGTCGTACAGGCGGCCATTGACCATCACTTGCGTGATGCGATCGGATTGACGAATGTCGTTTAACACATCACCGTCGATCACCACTAAATCAGCCAGTTTGCCAACTTCGATCGAACCGATGTCGTTATCCATCGCTAAATATTTTGCGCCATTAATGGTCGCCACGCGTAGCGCTTCCATCGGCGTGGCACCACCTAGGCCTAACGTCCACATTTCCCAATGTGCGGCCAATCCCTCGCGTTGTCCGTGAGCGCCGATATTGACATTGACGCCGTTGCGCTGCAGTTGCATCGCGGTTTTGGCGTTGCTTATTACATTCCAATCGCTGTCGGGCGCGGTTTCACGGCGAATGGCGCGCGCATCTAACAGCGTGCGCGGAACATATTTACTCAGCAAGGGATGTAGCCACACATCCGTTTTGGCGTACCAATAATGTTCGCCGTCCAAACCACCGTAAGCCACGCCCAATGTGGGTGTGTAACCGACTTTGGTTTGCGACCATAATTGCTGAATATCATCGTAGGCATTGGCGACCGGAATCGAATGTTCGATGCCCGTATGACCATCCACCACCATGGTCATATTGTGTTGCACTAATGAACCACCTTCCGGCACTACCATCATGCCAATTTGACGCGCGGCTTCGAGAATTTGCTGACGTTGTTCGCGGCGCGGTTGGTTATAACTTTTTACCGAAATCGCACCGGCCGCTTGCAGGCGTTTGAGATGCGTAAGTGCGTCGTCCAGCGAATTAATCGCCGCCGAAAAAGGCGCTTTAGCGCCGTACAAAATCGTGCCGGTCGAAAAAATACGCGGCGCGGTAACGAGGCCGGCCTTTTGCATTTCCGCTTGGGTAAAAATTTCGCCCGTGTCATTAGACGGATCGTGCAAGGTGGTGACACCGAACGCTAACGAAGCGAGATTAATCCACGAGGTTTGCGGAATAATTTTGTCCTCGCCCATGCCGCCATGCCAATGCACATCGACCAGACCCGGAATAATGGTTTTGCCGCCAACGTCGATGACGGTGGCATCGCGAGGAATCGCTGCGTCGGCGCCTACCGCACTGATGCGATTACCGCTGATCACAAGATTGCCTTTGTCGATCACTTGATCGCCTTTCATGGTGACGATTTTAGCGTTGGTAAAAGCCACTACCGCAGTGGGTTTATCGGTGGTTTGGGTAAAGCCGATTTTTATCGCCTGTTCCGCCACTTTTTTATCATCAGAGACGAGTGCCTCGGCGACATCACGGCTAAATAATTGCTCGCCGTAACTGAAAAAAACGCGTTTGCTATCGCCCGAAAAATGCACATACTCACCGCCGTTTACGCTTAATTTTTTTAGCGGCAAACTGTCGCTGTCGCGGCCGGCGGAAAGTGGTTTGCTGCTGCGCGGAAACGGCATCACATAAGCGTGAAAACGCTCGGCAAAACTTAAATAGTTACCATCAGGCGATACCGTGTATTCGCTGGCAAATTCACTGTTGGCGATTTCGCGTTCACTGCGATCGCGCAAATTAAGGCGAAACAATTTGGAACTGGATTCTTCACCGTCGCCATCGAAACGGACGATATATAACTCATGGTTGTTGGCAGCAAACTGTGGTTGCGAACCGTCTTTAGTCAGGCGCTGTGGTGTTGATTTTCCGTCGCTGTCGACGGTGTAGATGCCGGGATCATTGCCGTACCACGGCGAGGTCAAATAGCCGCCTTTTAATTTACTAAACACGACGATTTTGCCATCGGGTGAAAACCGAGGTTCGGCATATTTTCCGGGGGCGGTGGTCAGCACTTTTTCGTTTTTGCCGTTGCTGTCAATGCGGCGCACGCTGCCCAATTTTTGATCGTTCCAACTGACGAATACAATCGACTTGCCATCGCGCGAAAATGACGGAAAAAACTCGAAATGATCGTTCTGTGTTGTTATCCGTTTAGGTGTGCCGTCAGGCAGTTCTTTGCTATACACATAGCCTAATGCAGAATAAATGACGCGTTTGCCATCTGGCGACACCGTGGCCCAACGTAATTGCTTGACGTCAAATTGATCGGGCGCGACCTTAACCGGAAAGCGCACCGCTTCGCGCACTTCGCGTGTGCTGTTGACGTGAAAGGGAATTTCGCTGGCACGACCGTCAGCGCGGGCAATTTTCCAGATCTTTCCTTGCGCCCAGATCACGATGTGCTGGCTGTCTGGCGTCCAGTCGAAACCGGGATAAACACCATGAACCGACCACGCCTCTTGCATATCGCGTTCTAATTTATCCCATAACGGAAATTCGGCACCGGTGGCCAGATCTTTCAAGAATAAGGTGCTTTGAAAACGCACGCGGCGAACGAAGGCCAGATATTTTCCATCCGGTGATGGCGTCGGTCTTACCGCGCCGCCGGGGCCGGAAACAAACGATTCGATGTCGCCGCTTTCGCGATCCAGTCGTTTGATTTCGAAGATCTGTTTATTGGAATCTTTGTTGTACTGAAACGTGTTGCCCGCTGTGGTGTCTTGCGAAAAGTAGAGATAACGACCATCGGGAGAAAAGGCGGGCTCACCTAAATCTTTTTGCCAGTTGGGCTTATCGTTGAGGGCTAGGCCTTTGCCGCCATTGGTGTGGAACAACCAAATCTCGCCCGAGCCAAGACTGCGAGTGCCGGTGAAATGTTTACGCGCGGCGATATAGCGACCGTCGGGGGACCACACCGGATTATTGAGCAAACGGAAACTTTCGCTGCTGATGGCCTTGGCATCGCTGCCGTCGCTGTTCATCGTCCATACGTTATCGCCGCCGCCTAAGTCGCTCACAAAGGCGATTTTTTTGCCGTCAGGCGAATAACGCGGCTGCATCTGCCACGCGATGTCATGTGTCAGGGCGCTGGCCTCGCCGCCAGCCATGGGCAGTGTGTACAGATCACCAAGCAGGTCGAACGCGATGGTGCGGCCATCGGGGCTGACGTCTAGCCCCATCCACGTGCCGCTGCGAACATCGAGTTTAGCTTCGGCCTTGAGGCCGGGTGGTTGGTTGACATCCCATTTAGGGGCATCTTCGGCATGTACCGTGAACGCCACGGCGGCGGCGAGCAGGCTTAAACGATAGGTCAGCATGAACACAAACTCCGCGTAATAAAAATGACGCGGCAGAATAGCGAAGCGTGGCTTGTGCTCCTAGCAAGGAATTGTTACGAAAAACGGTGTCGTAATAGGAAGCCAAATTTCGGGCAATAAAAAACCCGCTCGTCCTAAGCGGGTTGGGAACAAGGCATGATGAACATGCATACAGCCTGTTATTGTAGTTGTTTCTTAAACTCTGTTTGCTTACCCGCGTCCCCTATGCTGGAGACTGCGTCACAAGCAGCCCGTGCATTTCGCCACAGTTGCCGCCACTTGTCATGGTCTAAATGCGACAAAGCATAGCCAAAACCCGTCAGTTTGGACTTATTCGATGCCATTTTTGTGATTCAGTGCAAATTGGCCCGGCGTGCAGCCATACATTTCCTTAAAACACCGTCCGAAATGACTCTGTTGCGCAAACCCGGTTGTCGCCGCGACAAAGGCCACTTTGTGTCCTTGCTTAAGCAGCGTCGCGGCTTTAACTAAGCGGAAGCGGCGCAAATAATCGGCGGGTGAGCAATCCGCCAACGCCTTTAACCGACGTTGCAACTGCCGCGAACTGATCGCTAACGCGGTTGCCATGGCCTCGACATCGAAACCGGGTTCACCAAAGTGTTGCTCGATAACCGCATCCAGTTTTTGCAACAGCAGTTGTTCGCCTTCGTTCGGTTCTTCGCTGGCAAGCACTTCGGGAGCGGTGACGGCACTATTTATGGGCTCATCTAAGGTAGTGGGCGCTAACACCTGAGGCGAGTTAGCGGTTGCGACCTGGGCTTTGGGTGGTTGCCGGTACAGTTGCAATACGATGTAACCTCCCAACAGCCAAAACACCAGAAACCACTCGCGCGCCGAGCGCAACGCGTCATCGAAAACCGCCGCGCGATAGCCAATGAAATGGATGGCAAGGGGTAAAAGAGTAAAGCCGATGATGCGCGCTTCACGGCGCAGTGCGCCCTTAAGCCATGACGGAAAGGCGGCTGGCGCTTGCCAACGCCAGTAAATCGCCGACCAGCCGCTAAAACCCATAAACAGGGCGATCGGCAGCAAATACGTGCCTTGCCACGGGTCGTCGTAGGTGGTGCTAAAAACATCGAAAAACCATGCGGTATCGAGTATGTCGGTGACCGTGAGCCCCAGCAGCGCCCATAGCCATAACCAGAAAAACTGCCGCCAAGCACCGTCCTCGACCTGCACCAAAAGAGCGAGAGAGCGCACCAGCAAATACAAATCCATAAAAAGGTAAAACAGGTGAGAGGGGAGAAAGGTATCGGCTTCGGCGGCCGCGATGGCCAGCGGAATCACCAGCAAATAACCGCTCAATCCCAGAATAAACAGCGGTGCCGCAATGGAATCCAACCACGAAACGTACTTAAACTGACGTTCGGCCTTTTCGACGGCCCACACCAACATCAGATAGACGCAAAAATAACCCAGCTCTTCCAAAACCGGAGCGCTGCCAGCAGGAAGCCATTGTTCGGGAAAAAGCGCGACAAATTCAGTGCCGACCCAGAGTAGGCAAGCCAAGGCCAAACGGACGATAAACGCGCGCGCAGGGTGGTGAAAGCGAAGCTGGTATAACAGGCCGATGGTGGCCAGTGCGACCAACATCGTTTGCGCCAGCCCATAAAAAAGCGGCTCCTGCCAGCGCGCGGGTAGCCACGCTCCGGCCAGCAACAGTAAAAAAATCATCCCGCCCAAAAGGCGAATCAAAACAGGCAAAGGCCGCAAAAACGTCACAACGGTTACCAACATAAACGACGCGGTCTGAAGTGTAGCGTTTCGTTTAAGCAGCCTGCTGTACGGGAAAGTAAACCTGCGGCGCAGCGGATGTCGCAAAGAGACGAGAAAAATGGCGAGATTAGGCCAATAAAAGCCTAGAAAATGAGCATTTGTCGTGTATAGGCAAAGTTGTGCGATTATCGAAAGAATAAAAATGGCTTCCAGAGGAAGCCCTTTTTGCCATTTCTAACGCGAGGGAACGATTACTTCACGCCCTTCAGCATATGGTTGAGGACGTTTTTCAACTCATCGTCGGAACAATCCATGCACATCCCTTTAGGCGGCATCGCGTTCAAGCCTTTTTTCAAGCTGTTCATCAGAGCGGCTTCGCCTTTCTTGATGCGTGGCCCCCAAGCGGCCTTGTCACCGAACATCGGTGCACCCGCCGCGCCGGTCGCGTGACATGCAGAACAAGTCGTTTTGTAAATCGCATCACCAGCGCGGGGACCGGCGGCGACCGTCACTACGGGGGCAGCGGCCGGAAGTTCGTCACCTTCGACATAAACTTGGCCGACCGGTGCCGTGCGGGCCGCCATCGACTCGGGCGAACGCCAACCTTCATAACCTTTCACGCCGTCCGAGCTGGCAGACGCAACACCGACTACGGCAACGGCTGCAACAGCAGCCATAACGATTTGACGCAATGACATGATGACCTCGTTAAAACAAAAGCCCGTGATTGGGCCGAACTGGTGCAATTATAGCGAAATAAATCACTCGTCCAGTCTAAGATTCAAATGAACTAAGCTGACAAAAATCAAAAGCAGTAACGATCTTTTACGTTTTCAACGAAATCCAGACATAGTTTAGGGCCAAACTACTGCTATCACATCACTACTGCACATAAAAGGGATCATCATGCGAGTTCAAACCGCTCTTGTTTTAGGCGTCGCCGTTTTGCTGACGGCATGTGGTCGTGGGCCTGCGCCGACGGCAACTGCCGAGCAAAGCGCCAGCCTGCTGCTGGCTGCCGAAGACCTAATTGTGGTCAATGCCGGCCAAATGGCCTCGGGGCCGGTGATCAGTGGCAGCTTGCAACCCACCATCAAAGCCGATTTGCGTGCCGAGGTGTCGGCCGTGGTCATGCAAGTGATGAAAGACAACGGCGATCGCGTTCGTCGTGGTGACGTTCTCGTGCGTCTGGATGACACCGCCATTCGCGACAGTTTGAATTCGGCGAAAGAAGCGGAGCGCGCGGCAACGCAAGCGTTCGAACAAGCGCAACGTCAATTTGATCGCTTGAAGACGCTATCGGGTAGCGGCGCGGTGTCGCATCAATCGTTAGAAGATGCTGAAGTGCGTCGCAACAGCTCGCAATCAGAGCTGGCTGCCGCCCGCACCCGAGTGGCGCAAGCGCAGCAACAATTGAGTCGTACCGAAGTACGCGCACCGTTCGATGGTGTGGTCAGCGATCGCGCCGCGAATGCGGGCGATACTGCGCAGATCGGCAAGCAATTATTAATGGTGATCGATCCGGCCAGTATGCGTTTCGAAGGATTCGTTTCGACCGAACAGATCGCCTTAGTCAAAGTCGGCAATCAGGTAAATTTCCGCGTCAACGGTTATCCGAGCGAAGAATTCGGCGGCAAAGTGCAACGCATTAATCCGATGGCCAGTGCCAACACGCGTCAAGTAGAAGTGCAAGTACAAATTGACAAAACGCCGATCAACTTGGTCGCCGGTTTATTTGCCGAAGGACGAATTAAAACCCAATTTCGCGAAACCTTATTACTACCGGAAACCGCATTGGTCCGCGAGGGAGATAACACTTTCGTGTGGCGATTGGCAGATAAAAAACTCGCCAAAACTTCAATTCAAATTGGTGCCAGAGACGTGCGTCGCGGCGAATACGAAATTATTGGCGGTATCGCGGCAGGTGAGTCAGTCATTCGTTTTCCGCAAGGAGCATTGAAAGATGGTGTCGCCGTTGAACTCAGTAATGCCTCGCTCGCTAACGGAGGCCAATAATGTTTTTATCCGAGTTCAGCATCAAGCGACCAATGGCGACATTGGTCATCATCATCTCCTTAATGTTTATGGGATGGTTAGCGCTTAAATCGTTAAAAGTAAATCAAAATCCAGATGTGCAGCCACCGGTTCTAATTGTTAGCGTGCCATACCCCGGCGCATCGCCGGAAACAGTAGAACGAGAAATCATTAATCGCATCGAAAAATCATTGCGTTCGGTTAGCGGAGTGTATGAATTAAATGCCACCGCCAACGAAGGATCGGCGAATTTTCAAATTCGCTTTGATTTTGGACGCAATATGATCGAAGCGACGGATGATGTGCGTAATGCCATCGCCACCGTGCGCTATAAACTGCCGACCGAAATGCGTGAGCCGATCATTCGTCGCATTGATATGAGTATGCAACCGGTGGTGGAGATTGGGTTATCGTCAAGCGTGCAAAATCACGCCGAAATTTCGCGTTTGGCCGAAGATGTTTTGGCCGATGAATTCCGTGGCGTACCCGGCGTATCACAAGTGGATGTTTACGGTGCATTGAAGCGCGAATTAACGGTGCGTATTCGCGCCGATAAATTGCGTGAACACAACGTCGCCGTCGCCGAGGTGATGAACGCTTTGCGCACGCAAAACTTAAATGCGCCGGTTGGTAAAATTAAAGGCGGAACCGAGGAAAAATCGCTGCGTTTGATTGGTCGCGTCGAGACGCCGGAAGAATTTGAACAAATCGTGGTAAAACGCCGTGGCGATGAGATGATTAAATTAGGCGATCTGGCTGAAGTCGCGGATGGTTTTGCCGAAGTCGGTTCCTACAGTTTGCGCAATGGTTTGGCCAACGTCACCTTATCGATCACCCGGTCGCCGGAAGCCAGTACGGTAACGGTGGCCGAAGAAGTGCGCAAAAAATTGGAAGAACTGAATAAAACGTTGCCGAGCGGCACCGAAATGGTGATTACGCAAGACAGCGGTGAAGACGCCGAAAACAGTCTCAATAATGTCGTGCATGCGCTGGTGTTTGGTGCCGTATTAACCATTTTCGTGGTGTATTTCTTTTTGAATTCGTGGCGTTCGACGTTGATCACATCGTTAGCGCTACCGACCTCAGCATTGACGGCGTTTATTGCGGTATGGGCGTGCGGATTTACGCTGAATTTTATGACCCTTTTAGGTTTATCTCTGGCCATCGGTGTGCTGATCGACGATGCCATTGTGGTGCGTGAAAATATCGTGCGTCACATGGAAAACGGTGTCGATCGCTACAATGCTTCGCGTAACGGTACTGCAGAAATTGGCCTCGCCGTCGCCGCCACCACATTCGCCATTGTTGCGGTATTTATACCCGTCGCATTTATGGATGGCATGGCTGGGCAATGGTTCCGTCCGTTTGCATTAACGGTTGCCGCTTCGGTCTTGGTCAGTTTATTAATTTCGTTCACCCTTGATCCCATGTTGTCGGCGTACTGGGGCGATCCGGTTGGCTATCATCATCAACCTAAAACTGGACTGTCATTGTGGCTGCAAAAATTCAATATTTGGTTTGATCATCAGTCTGATCGCTACTCGAAAGTCATTCAATGGGCGCTGGGACATCGCGGCAAAATGACGGCGATTGCGGTGTTAAGTTTAGCGGGCGCGATATTTTTGCAAGCGCAATTTGGTGGCAGCAGTTTTTTACCGTCAGGTGACTTCGGCATTATCGCAGTTGATGTGCGCACGCCCTCGGGAACCACTGTTGAACATGCGCGTTTAAAAGTAGAACAAGCGGCTGAAATCGCGCGCACCATCACTGAAGTAAAAGTCACCAACACCACGACACGCAGCACGGGTGGGCGTGTCTATGTTGATTTAGGTAAAAGTACCGAACGCACGCGTGATCATCGCGCCATTGCGGCCGAGCTACGCGAAAAATTAAAACGCTTGGTTGGTGCCGAATATGCCGTGATTGAAGAAATGAGTAACGGTGCCAGCAAACCGGTAAACATCGCGTTTTTTGGCGAAGACTCACGTAAATTGCAGGAAATCACCGACCAGTTTATGGCGGATCTACACAACGTAAACGGCGCGGTCGATATCGCGTTGCAGGATCAAGATCCGAAACCAGAATTGCAAATTGAGTTGGATCGCGGTTTGGCGTCTTCGCTTGGCATTTCGATGAACGATGCGGCGCAAGCATTACGTGTCGCATTTGCCGGTGTCGAAGTCGGCGACTGGGTCGATCCTACCGGCGAAACTCGTGACGTTACCGTGCAATTACACGCCGATGATCGTGCCAATATCAACGATTTGGAACAACTGCCGTTATTAGTCGGTAATGGCAATACTTTATTGCCGTTATCGCAAATTGCGCGCATCAGTTATGGACGAGGCCCAGCGACCATACGCCACAGCAATGGCCAACGTATGGTGGTGGTGCAAGCCAACGTACAAAATCGTAGTGAAGGCGAAGTGGTGCAAGAAGCGATGGCGTTAGCGAACAAAATCGACTTCCCGCCTGGATACGGATTACAACTACGCGGTGCCGGTCGTGACCAAGCCGAAGTGTTTTCGCGCATGGCGATCGCGTTGTTCATGGGTATTGGATTGATGTATCTGATTCTGGTCATGCAATTCGGATCGTTTTTAGCGCCAGTGCCGATCATGATGAGCTTGCCCTTAAGTTTAATTGGCGTAGTTCTCGCATTATTGATGACTGGTGGTACGTTGAATTTGATGAGCTTTATCGGCGTCATTATGCTGATGGGATTGGTGGCGAAAAATGCCATTTTGCTAATCGATTCGGCGCGCAAAAAAGAACAAGAAGGCATGGAACGAGAAGCCGCATTAATGGCCGCCGGACGTGCGCGTCTGCGTCCGATCTTGATGACCACGTTCGCGCTTATCGCCGGCATGATGCCGGTTGCCATCGGCATCGGTGAAGGCGGCGAATTTTATCGCCCGATGGCGGTCGCGATCATCGGCGGAACCATCACCTCAACGCTGTTAACGTTGCTGATGATCCCCTGTTTTTACGACAGCATTGCGATTCACCAAATCAACTTGAAAGCCAAGTTCACGGCGCGAGAAGAACGGTTCGGATTCGCAAGTGCCGTGTTTATGTGTGCCTTCGAAGTGGTGTTTTTCATGACCGGTCTACGTTTTATTTATCGCCAAACCATCGGTCGCGTAATTAGCATTAGTCAACGTCGCCATCAAACCGCTGTGGTGCGCAGCTAACGGTCGTTGAAAATCAAAGGCGAGAAGCCATTGGACGGCCTCTCACCACACTCGCTATCATTGCCGCCCTTCGCGGGCCAAAGCGTCCGCGAATCGGGTGATACCCCGTCAATAGCGGCAGGTCACCCCCCAATCCCATACCCCACGCGCCCGTAGCTCAGTTGGATAGAGTACAGCCCTCCGAAGGCTGGGGTCGCACGTTCGAATCGTGTCGGGCGCGCCAGAAAATAGTTATAAATCAATAAGTTAAAAAGGCGTCGAGAAGACGCCTTTTTGCTACGCAAACTTGGTGCAGCCAGAAAATTTTGCAGCTCACGAATTAGAGACAAACTTGGTTGTGGCTCACAAATGCCACTATTTGAGCCGCAAATAAATTTGACGTTAAACCATAAGCCTCAAAATGCTTGATAGCCCTCCGCGATATTAAGCAATGCAGGGTAGGCCAAAACGGAAGCGCGGCGACCACTGCCTTCAGCGAGAGTCTTAAGCAGACCTTCATCCCTAAAAGCCGACAAAACACGTTTAGCTGTCGGTTCGGGTATTCCAGCATGACGAACAAAATCAGAACTTTTGAAAATTGGCCGTTCAAAAATCCAATCAAGCGCGTGAATAGCATATTGAGAACGCGTTACCTCGACGACCCTCGGCTTCATATTTCCCAGGCTCATTGCGTTATCTTGCTCTAAACTTAATGTGTCGTCTTTCGTCGGCGTGGGCCTTGAGTCGCCTCCGGCGTTAATGACACCTCATAACGATGTATTACAACAACAACCGCGCGCACAACGAAGGTTTCTATGCTTCGATCGTTTCTGCTTAATTTTGCACTGGCGTTCATTATGTTGAATGGGGTGGCGCGTGCCACCGTATTGAGTCCGGTCGAGGCTGAGATCGAACGCATTTACGCGCAGTACGTAAATGGCAGTGAATATGCCGAGTTAGAGCCGATAAAAGCGTTGGAGAGCCGCGCTCGTGACGGCGATGTGCGTGATCAGCGGGCATTTTGGTATTCGTTGTGTGTGATGTACGGTAACACCGAGCAACGTGATGAGGCGCAAAACGCGCTGCACGAAATGCAGCAACTCGCGAAACGTTATCCCGAAAACGTGTCGGTGGCCGCTGATACCTTGGTGTGCGAATCGAATATCGCCATGATGAATAAAAAAAGCCGTGAGGCGCTCCAACTGCGGCAACAGGCGTTTGAAATGGTGCAGGAAAAAGGGGGCGATGGATTCGCGCTTTATCACGCCGGTGTGACGTATGGAGGGCATTCGGCGCGCCAAGGCGATTACGATAAAGGCATTGCGGCGATGCAAATGGCGCTGCGGGGTGCCGATATGTTGCGCGATTTTAACCGCTTCACCATGGCGCAATCGTCGATGGCGTGGTTTCAATTTCAGTTCAATCAACCGGAGGCCGCTCTGGCCACGTATGCGGCGGCCAAAAAGACCGCGTTAGACCATCATCTCGTTATGCTCTATCAATCGCTCTTAAACGATGAAGCGGTGGTCTTAACGACACTGGGGCGTTACGCCGAGGCGCAAAAAGCGTATGAGTCGGGGCTTCAGTACGGTGAGGAAACGAACAACATCGGTGCCGTACTCACGGCCTATGTCAACCTCGCCGATATCCATTTGCGGCAAAAAAACTTTACCGAAGCCGAGCGTTACGCGCTGTTAGGACTGCGACGCGTTCCGGAAGGAAAACAACAAGATTCCGAAATGATTTTGCGCTTTAATTTGGCGATCGCGTTGGCGGGCCAAAAACAATTAAAACGCGCGCGGCCGTTGGTTGAGGGCGTTCTTGCGCATTATCAGCAGCACAAATTTCTCACTGACGAGGCGGCGACATGGCAAGAGTGGAGCGCGGCCTTAGAATTGAACGAAGAATATAAAGAAGCGCTCGCCGCGTTCCAGCGTTACAAAACCATCACTGACGAGATTAACAGCAAAAACCGTGAAAAAGCGGTGCTGGAATTGCAACAGCAATTCGAAGCCGAAAAACAGGCCAAGGAAATCGAATTGTTAACCAAGTCCAACGCGTTGAAAGATGTCGAACTGGTGAATAGCTCCTTGCAAAAAAAGGTGTGGTGGTTGTTAGCGTTATTGCTGGCCGCTTTGTTGCTTGTGATGGGCATGTTCTTTCATCGCGTGCGCGCGGCCAATTTGCAGTTAGAACAAAAAAATCGCGAATTGGATTATCAGAGTACGCGCGACCCGTTGACGGCTTTGTATAACCGCCGGTATTTCCAGCAGCTAATTGCCAGTGTAGACATGGCGCAAAGCGAGCGGCGGCAAGGCAATTCCAGCGATGAATTGACGCGCGCTTTGTATTTGCTGGATATCGATCATTTCAAACGCATCAACGATCGTTTTGGTCATGCTGCCGGCGATGCGGTGTTGCGTGAAATGGCGGCGCGTTTACGTGAGGGCTTGCGCGATAATGATGTTATCGTGCGTTGGGGCGGCGAAGAATTTTTAGTATTTGCACAGCAGTTGCCCATGCATATGGTGCAGCCGCTGGCACAACGGATTCTGGATCTGTTTGCACTTGAACCGGTTAAGCACGATAACCAATTGGTCCCGGTCAGTTGTTCGGTGGGTTACAGTTTATTGCCGCTTAAAGTCGGTGAAGAACAACTATTAGGTTGGGAACGCGCGGTCAATGTGGTGGACATGGCCTTGTATTTGGCCAAGGCGCATGGCCGCAATCGCGCCTATGGCATTACTTCGCTCAATATTGATAACGAAGCGTCGTTAGTGACGATCGAACGCGACCTGGAATCGGCGTGGCAAAACAATATCGTCAATATGCAAATTACGTTAGGGCCGACGATTTCGTCACCTACTCATCCAACGGCTTGACGGTTAAGAATAAGGGCATCGATCACGGCGCTTTTATCGCATCATTCCACACCGGTTTTAATCCGAAGCGAACAAAATAGGTGGATACGAATGACGGGTGTCCTAACTGTTCAGAAAATAACGTTGGTTCGTATTGTTCATTCACCAAGTCCGCATCATAACCCATCATCAGCAAAATCGAAGACGGCACATTCCAGTGCGAAGTGCGGTTGCGATGGCGTTGCTCGGCGGCGCGCAGGCGTGTTAACCATGGTTCAATGTCGGTGATAACGGCAAGCGGAACGGTTCCTTCCGGTGCCGGTGCCGGCCCCCAAGTGCAATGGGTTAAATAACCCACTTCCCACACCTTGGTGAAGTTCTGACCGTGATCACTGGTGTAAATGAGAAGTGTGCGTGACAAATCAATTTGCGGCAGCAATCGTTTAAAAAATTCTCCGGTGTTCCACGCGACCGCGTTGCGATATGAATTACGAAATTCGACACTACCAAACTGGCCGCCGTAATTATTTGACTCGCCGCCGTGAACTTGAGTGCTGCTCATTTTTGGTGTGTACAGCGTTTTGCTTTCTGGGTATTTATTTTCATAGGGAAAATGCACGCCGCTTTTATTGACGTAAATATATTTCTTGCCGGGGGCGGCGATCGTTTTCGCGATGCGGTCGGCGAGTATCTGATCTCGGTCGATAATCGCAATGTTGTCGTCATGTTGGATAAATTGATTCAACTCGTCGCGCTCGGCGGCGTTCATAAAATTTTGCAGCTCACCACCATGGCGTTGACCATCTATGTAAATCGCTTGATAGCCCGCTTTTTTAGCGTACGCCCACAACGACGGACGCACCGCTTCGTCGTGCAAAAAATGGTCGCGACGAACCGCGTAACGAAAACTTAAATTACTGGCGGCACTGCAATTGGCATGTGATGCGGCGAGGCCAAAATTGATTAAACCGTTTTGTTCCAGCAAATGCGTATGAACGCCATTGACGTCAACCAGATCAAGGTAATCGCCACGTACACTTTCATCCATTAAGACGACAATATTTTCAATGCCGCTGTCGTTCGCCGTCCATTCCACAACTTGACGCGGGCCGGGATCGTCACGCGTCACATTGTCGTATAACAGCACCGCGACAAAACCCAATGGCGCGGTCGTGACCGGAAAACTGTCGGAATCGCCACCACCATCGCGATACACCGAACGAGCGACCAAAAAAACTGGGAGCGCCGTCAACACACACACCACACTCGCGGCCAGTTTAAATGACAACGCGAAGCGTTTTACGGGCAACAACAGCGCCACAACCAACAACAATCCGATCGCCGTGGCGTTGACAATAAATCGTCCATAAAACGCGAACGTTTCGCCAATAAACGCTGCGTCTTGCCACAAGCGTTCGACCTCGATGGTGTTAAGCGGTGTGCCGGTAATGAAATAATAAGACGTTGCATTGATCGCGGCATAAGCAAATAAAACGCTGAAAAAAATGCGCGCGTTGCGTGAGCGAAGAAATGCAGCAGCGAGCGCCGCTAACACCGTGCAAAACCAAACGGTGATAAAAACCGACCAATCACCGCTAGGTCGATAACTATTAAAAGATGCCGGAATATGTTGGTGCGCGAGCACAAAAAATAGCAGCAACAAAATGAGTTTGGTGACAGCAAACCACATGATAAATACCGGTCTATACAAGTGCGGGGCAGTGTAACGAAATCCGCAAGCGGCCGCCTTTTATCCTGTATAGAAATGCAAAAACACGCATTGACAAGTGAAAATTCCTTGCGGCAGTATCGACGCACCACTTCAACCCCGATCGCTACCCTACGGCGACGCCCAGTGACAGGAGGACTACGCGATGCTGAAAAAAGCGCACCAGCTCGGCTCGTATCGTTACGTTCCTTACTACCTGTCCGAGTGGTTTAATAATTAGCTAGCCCTCCGCGCGACGCGGAGGGATCGTAAGTGTCAGAGTCGCTGATTTATATTCAGTTTTCTCGCGGCCATGATCGTTTGATCGTTGCTGTCTCCCACGCTTGATCCCACACCTCTTTCGTAAAACGCAGCGGCGTTCGTTCGTCTTTGCGTTGGCGTATGCGGTTGCGATCCGCGTTGCGCATTTCCTATCGGTTTTATGGCCGTTTTACGGCAAACAAAAACAACCCTAAGGAGTGCGTTATGTCCACCACAGCAGCAAGTTATCCACGTCAATTAAGCTTAATCGCAACGGCGATTACCTTGGCAATAAGTTCGGCGGCGTATGCGGCCGAAAATGAAGAAGGCGATAAAAACGCCGAAATTGTTGAAGTCACCGGCTCGCGTTTGAAAGGCGTCGATCTGGAAGGCGCGAGTCCCGTTGTCACCGTTGATCAAGCCGAATTGGAGCAACGCGGTTACACCTCGATCGCCGATTTTCTCGCTGATTTACCACAGACGGCCACGGCCGGAACGTTTAGCACGGCCGGTCAAAATGCGTCGGGTATCGGCGCGCCAGCCGGCGGTGCCGGTGCCAGCTTGCGCGGACTTGGTACTGATTCGACATTGGTGTTAATTAACGGTCGTCGTGTCGCGGTGAATTCGTTTGCTAACGGCACCGAATCGTTTGTCGATATCGACGCGATCCCCATGTCGGCGGTTGATCGCGTTGAATTATTATTGGATGGCGCGTCATCCGTTTATGGTTCGGATGCGGTTGCCGGCGTTGTCAATTTCATCATGAAAAAAGATTACCAAGGACAAGAAGTGTCGTTGGCATATTCCAGCGATTTCAAAGACAGCCATTACAGCACACGCAATTTAAGTTATCTCGTCGGTTTCGGTAACGATCACACCAATACCACGATTTCATTGGATTATTACTCGCGCGATAAATTGCTCAATTCCGACCGCGATATCGAGGTCACGTTTTGGGGTGACGGATTTTACTGGGGTGAATATCCCGATGGTGATGATTGGTCAGCCTACAGTGACGATATGCCCGAACTCGGTTGCGATACGATTTTAACGCCGACCGAATACGGCAATGGCTGTCGTTTCGATTACGTCGGTTATCGCGCCATTCAAGGTGACAAAGATCAACTGGGTTTGATGATCAATCACACCACGCAGTTGGGCAGTAACCGCGAGTTTTTTGCCGAACTGATGTACCAAACCAAAGAAGGCCATGCGTATAACTCACCGGCGCGCATTCGCGCGGCGTTGCCTTACGATATTTTGCCGCAAGAAGTGATTGATAGCCTCGGCGCTTATCCCGGTGATCGTGTGCAACTGCGCACCTATGCACCGGAACGCCGTGTTATTGCTTACGATTCGGATAGCACGCGATTATTGTTAGGACTGCGCGGCGACATTGCTAACTGGAGTTACGAATCCGCGATCAACTTTGGCAAAAACACCAGCACCGACAAAACCGAAGAAGGCTATTTTTCGCGCTCGGCGTTTAATACCGCTACCCTGAACGGTAGCTACAATCCGTTTTATTTCGGTCGCAACAATGATGCATCGGTGATCGCTAGCTTGCGTGGCGACGGTGTACGCGAAGGTGAATCTACGGCCAAAGGTATCGACTTCAAATTAAACGGTGATATCGGTCCGGTGGTGACGGCGCTGGGTGTTGAATATCGCAAAGAAGAGGTTTTCGACCGTGCTAACGAGGTGCTAAATAACGGCGATCTGTTTGGCACTGGCGTAACGTCGGCGCAAGGTGAGCGTCGTTCGCAAGCCGCCTACGGCGAATTTTTAATTCCGTTCGGTCGCCTCGATGTGATCGGTGCTTTGCGTTACGACCGTTACAGCGATTTCGGTTCAGCCACCAATCCCAAAATCGCCTTTCGCTTTAAAGCCAGTGATGACGTGATTGTGCGTGGTTCGTGGAGCACCGCGTTCCGCGCACCGTCGATCGTGCAGATCAGTGCCGGTGAAACCGTTGCCGAAGATT
>CAZYUS010000035.1:0-24329 GCA_964650615.1 uncultured Pseudomonadaceae bacterium
GTTGCGTTGTTGATGACGAATAATTCACTTCGTCGTTCATGTCTTGTTTAGTGGGGCTCACGCGATAGCGATCAAGCCCCGTGAGCTAATTTTCCGTTTACGGCGCACGCGATACGATCACGCGCGCCGCACGCAATAAGCGCCCATGCAGCAGATAACCGTTTTGCAATACGGTTAAAACGGTGTTGGGTTGATGCTCGGTTGACGGCTGCATCACCATCGCTTCATGCACATTGGCATCAAAACTTTTACCGGCGGCGTCAATCAACTGGACACCGAATTTTTCCACCGTCGCCACCATTTGTTTACGCATCAGATCCATGCCGTCTTTGATCGCTTTGGCGTCAGCCGATTCGACCTTGGTCGCCAAACCTTGATCCATGCTGTCGAGCACCGCCAGCAAGTCAGACAACAGTTTTTCAACCGCGAACTTGGCTTGCGTATCGGCATTGCGCTCGGCGCGTTTGATCAAATTATCGGCATCGGCTTTGGTGCGCAGTAACAGATCCCAATTTTGCTTGGCTTTTTCTTCGGCGGCCGTTAGTTCGGACTGCAATCGCGCCACTTCCGCCTGCCAATCGGTTTGCGCCTGTGCCGCCGCCGCTTCTCCAGCGGTGACGTGATCCGGCATATTCGCATCGGTGCTCATAAAAAACCTCATTAATTCAAAAGGTTAAGCGTTTCTTTCGACGCTTAATCGAAGACCTACCGGGTTATGGGGTCTCTTGGGGTGGTTTCAAGCGAGTAACCGTGTTTTTAACGAGTAACGGACTAGGGGCTGTCGGACAGGGCCGAAGACAGCAGGCGGGCGGTGATATCGACCACCGGAATGACCCGTTCGTAGGCCATACGGGTGGGACCGACAACGGCCAGCACACCGACTTTTTCGCCGTCGATTTGATACGGCGCGCTCACCACGGAAAAATTTTCGAGCGCTGGATGGCCGGTTTCATGGCCGATAAAAATTTGCACGCCGTCGGCATTGAGGCATTTATCGAGGATATCGAGGATCTGTTGTTTACGGGCGAACGCTTCGAATAACTCGCGTAACGATTGCAATTGTTCGCCACCGGTCAAATTAAGCAAATTGTATTGACCGGCAACATGGTAATCGTCATGCGTCGGTTCGCTGTGCAGCGCAGCTTCGGCCACTTTTAAGGTGCTTTGCATCAATCGGTCTAATGAATTGCGATCGACTTTTAATTGATTAAATAACTCACGCTGCGCACTGGGCAGATCTTTGCCGGCAAAATGTTGCGTCACATAATTGGCGGCTTGCTGCAATTCATCACGCGAATAATCGCGATCGCAAAACAGAATGCGATTTTGTACTTCACGATCGGATAACACCAACACCGCTAACACGCGTTTGTTGCCAAGCGGAAGAAATTCGATGTGCTTTAAGGTTTGCACTTGACGTTTAGGCACGCGGACCAAACCCGCCATATGCGTGACTTCGGATAACAACGTGGACGCATTGGACAACAGCGCACCGGTATCTTGCTCCAGTTGCAAACCTTTGCGTAATTGCGCGATGTCGTTATCTTGCAACGGCTTGATGGTGAGTAATTGATCGACAAATAAACGATAACCCAACGTCGTTGGAATGCGACCCGCCGACGTATGCGGCGTTTGCACCAAGCCCAACTCTTCCAATTCCACCATCACGTTACGCACGGTGGCCGAGCTGATGTTTAAATTCGCGGCATCCACCAACGTTTTGGAACCGACCGGTTGACCGTCTCGCAAATAGGTTTCGACCAAGGCTTTCATCAGCGCTTGGGCGCGATCAGAAAAAGGAAATTCGGACATGGATTCACAACACCGCAGCAAGGCCCTGAGTATAGCGTTGCGTCGCGAGCGACTCTAGCGCGCCACACCCAAGACCGTCGCCGTCTTGGGTGTGGCGTAGTCGTTATTTCGTGGCAGCGCGCTCAACCTTGAACCACGCGGCATACATAGCCGGCAGCACCAATAACGTTAACGCGGTGGCGATTAACAGTCCGCCCATGATCGCTACCGCCATCGGTCCCCAAAATACCGAACGGGCCAACGGGATCATCCCCAATATCGCCGCCAAAGCGGTCAATACAATAGGACGAAAACGTCGCACCGCCGAACCGACTATGGCGTTCCACGGATCAATACCTTGATTGATATCTTGTTCGATTTGATCCACCAAAATGACGGAATTACGGATGATCATGCCAAACAAGGCGATCACGCCCAACATCGCGACAAAACCGAAAGGTTGATTGAACAACAATAAAAATATCGTGACACCAATCAAACCAAACGGAGCCGTAAATAACGTGAGAAACAAGCGCGAAAAACTCTGTAATTGCAACATCAACAAGGTGGCGATCACGGCCAACATGAGTGGCATACCGGCGTTAATGGACGCTTGTGATTCCACGCTTTTTTCCAACGCACCACCCATTTCGATGCGATAACCTGGCGGCAATTTGGCGCGGATATCGAGCAAGCGTTGATCGATCGCTTTGCTGACGTCCGGCGCTTGCACATGATCTGGAATATCGGCGCGCACCGTGATCGTCGGTACACGATTGCGCCGCCAAATCACACCATCTTCGGCATCATAATGAATGTGCGCCACTTGCGAGATCGGCACAAAGCGCCCGCCACCAATGTGCACGTTCAAATCTTTTAAGCGACTTAAATCATGGCGATCGATATCGGAGGCGCGCCCCACAATATCAATTAATTGATCACCTTCGCGTACTTGTGTCACCGGAAAGCCGGACAACAAGGTTCGTAACGCAAACGAGATCTGCTGCGTCGAAACCCCCAAGGCCCGTGCTTTATCCTGATCCACTTCCAGCTTGACGATTTTGCTTTTCGCAAACCAATTAAAATTGACGTCTTTGGTATCGTGATTTTCGCGCATCACGCTCGCCACTTGCTCGGCATAAACGCGCAACTTATCGGCGTCGGGGCCGCTGACACGGAATTGCACTGGATAGCCGACGGGTGGTCCATTGGGCAAACGCGCCGCGCGTGCACGCACACCGGCAAAATCCTCATCGAAACGTTTTTGTAGATCGGCAATAAGACTTTCGCGTTCGCGTAACCCTTTCGCCAAAATGACAAATTCAACCAAATTGGTGTTCGGCTGTTGTTGGTCCAATACCAACACAAAACGAGGGCTACCGCCGCCAAGGTAGGCGACAAAGTTTTCCACGCGTTCATCGGATTTCAGAACCGCTTCTAACTTGCGCGTTACCGCTTCAGTGGCTTTGTGTGACGCCCCTTCTGGCAACCATAATTGCGCAACAATTTCCGGCCGCGTCGAATTCGGGAAAAACTGTTGCGACACAAATCGGAAACCGAGTATGGATAATACCAACGCAGCAAACGCCGCGACGATCACTCTTTTCCGATGGGCGACACACCAATCAACCAACAAGGCAAATTTTTTATAAAAGCCCTGCTCGTAAATATCGGTGTGCACAGCGTGATCTTCAGGAACACGCAAAATTTTATAGCCGAGATAAGGCGCGAACAAAACCGCGACAAACCAACTGATGATCAGTGCGATACCCGTTACGGCAAAAATACCGAAGGTGTATTCGCCAGCCGCCGATTGCGCCAAGCCTACCGGCATAAAACCCGCCGCCGTAATTAACGTGCCGGTCAACATCGGAAACGCCGTGCTTTGATATGCAAACGTCGCAGCGCGAATGCGATCGTAACCTTGCTCCAATTTCAGCAACATCATTTCGACGGCGATGATGGCGTCATCCACTAATAATCCCAGTGCGATAATCAGTGCGCCTAAACTGATTTTTTCAAAATCAATGCCGATTAAATTCATCACGGCGAAAACACCGGCCAGCACCAATGGAATACACAATGCCACCACCATGCCGCTGCGCCATCCCAAGCTTAAAAAACCCACGCCCAACACAATGATGAGCGCGAGCACTAACGTTTCCAGAAATTCGTTAACCGACGTCTTGACGACTTTCGGCTGATTGGAAACCTGCTGAATATCCACTCCGATGGGAAAGTCGCGTTGCAATTTTTGCCACGCCGCATCGAGTCGTTGCCCCAGCGCCAGAATGTTGCCGCCGGTTTGCATCGACACCGCAATGCCAATCGCTTGTTCACCTTCAAAATGCATACGCACCGATGGCGGATCAGAATAACCTCGCCACACTTTCGCCACATCGCCTAAACGGAAAACGCGGCCGTTAGCGCGAATGCCAATGGCTTTAATGCTGTCCAATGTGTGCAGATCACCGGTGACACGTACAAACACGCGATCGGATTGCGTAACCACATCACCGGCTGACGTCATGATGTTTTGTTGTTGCAAAGTGCTCACAATCAAATACGGATCGATACCGAAACTCGCCAGTTTCGAATCCGACATCTCGACAAATATTTTTTCCGGTTGCACACCGATTAAATCGACTTTTTCGACGTCTTTAACGCGCAACAATTCGGCCCGCGCCATTTCGGCGTAGCGCCGCAGATCGGCATGACTGAAACCATCGCCGGTGAGCGCATAAATCGAACCATAGGTGGTACCAAACTCATCGTTAAAAAACGGCCCAATCACTTCCTGCGGTAGCGTGCCACGAATATCCTGAATTTTTTTTCGCACTTCATACCACGAATCCGGCACCGATCTCGGTTCGACACTATCACGCAGCGCAAGCAATAAAAACGCTTCGCCGGGTTTGGAAAAGCTGTCGATGTAATCAATACCTGGCACTTCTTGTATTTTCTTTTCCAACTTGTCGGTAACTTGTGTTTGCATTTCTTCGGCGGTAGCACCCGGCCAATACGCATTCACCAACATGGCACGAAAGGTAAATCCCGGATCTTCGGCGCGTCCCAAATTAAAATACGCCAGCACTCCACTGACGGCGATCATCAACATAAAGAAAATGATCAGCGTTTGGTTTTTAAGCGCCCATTCCGATAAATTGGGGCCGCGCATTATTCGGCCTCCAACACGCGTACAGTTTGCCCCGCCACCAGACGATTAACACCGGCCGTGACCACGCGTTCGCCTTCCGTCAAACCGGCTAACACTAAAATATCGTTGTCGACAAATGTGCCGACCTGAACCTCGCGCAATTGCACGCGGTTATCCGTCGCCACGATCCACACCTTGGGTTGCTGATCCATTTGATAAATCGCCGATAGCGGTAACTTGACCGCTTTGCTGGACGCACCTTTTAAATTCACGCTGGCCGTCATGCCCAGTCGCATTTCTTTGGGGGCTTGCGCGACACGAATGCGAACGTCATACGTGCGCGTCACCGGATCAGAGTTCGGGGCAATTTCGCGCACGCTGCCGGCTAAAACGGTGTCCGGCACGGCCCATAACGTGATGGTGATCTGCTGCGCGGTTTTCAGTTCATCGACGCGCGATTCCGGCACGCTGATTTTCACTTCGCGCTCGCCTTCACGCGCCAAGGTCATCACCGGTTGACCGGCATTGACGACTTGTCCAACTTCGGCGAAATTTTCGGTAATCACCCCATCCGAGTCGGCAACCAAAGAGGCGTAATCGGCCTGATTTTCGCCCACCGTTGCTTGCGCTTTGGCTTGCTCATAGCGCGACAGCGCTAACTTATAACGGGTTTCACGATTAGAAAATTCAATGTCACTCACGAGTTTTTTGTCGTGCATGGATTTAAAGCGTTCGTAATCGAATTTGGCTTGGCTTAAATCGGATTCGGCGGACGTTAATCCGGCCTGAGCTGCCGCTGCGTTTAATTGCAGATCGGTGGCATCCAGTCGCGCTAATAACTGACCTTTCTTTACGCGGGTGCCAACATCGACCACCCGTTGCGCTACTTTGCCGGCCACGCGGAAACTTAATTTTGATTCGTAGCGCGCGCGCACATCGCCGGAAAAATTGCCACTGCTGGCCACCGCTTCGATCGCCACGATCTGCGATTTCACCGGTCGCACTTCGGCCGGTTTGCTGTCGTTTTTGGAGCAGGCGGCGAGCAATCCCACGCACAAACTCACCCCCAACACCCTTTTCCAACGCTGCACTGTTGTCATCACGGATACCTATCAAATTGTGAAAAAATTGGCCGCCGTCCGGTTTACCGGTGCGATAAGCGGACCGCATTTTGCCAGATAACCGACCGACAGTCAGTTATTGTTGCTGCTTTTTTCGCCAATGACACGAAGCATGGCGTCCACCAGTTTTTCATGCACGGCGATACCCATCACGGCGTTGATCTGACGGATGGCCGACGGGCTAGTCACATTCAGCTCGGTGAGGTAACCGCCAATCACGTCCATGCCGACCAAAAACAACCCGTGTTGCTTCAAATAAGGGGTCACCGCCGCCACGATGTCGCGCTCGCGGTCATTTAACGAACACGCCTCCACGCGCGCACCTTGATGAATATTGCCCAGCCATTTGCCCTCAGCGGGAATGCGATTGACCAGCCCCACCACGTCGCCATCGCACAGATAAATCCGCTTATCACCGTGACAAATGGCGGGGATAAAACGCTGTGCAATTACGGTGCGCACATCGCCATGCTTGTCACGTAAAAACGCGGCGATTTGTTCGCCGCCATCGGGCGCATCGCCGCGTAAACGCAACAGGCCGCGTCCGGAACAATCTTCGACCGGTTTCAATACCACGTCACCGTGTCGCAACACAAAATCATTTAACGCATCGTGGTTTTGCGTGACCAATGTCGGTGGCGTGAATTGTGGCCAACGCAAGGTCGACAATTTTTCGTTGGTGTTACGCACACCACTGGCATCGTTGAATTGCCACACCGACGGGGGTAAAAAATCCAGCAAATAGGTCAGATGCAAATAACCGGCGTCAAACGGCGGATCTTTGCGTTGCACGACGGCGGTCATATCGCTCACGTCGATCCGTTGCGGCAAATTTAAGGCAAAGGGATCAATCGTTTGCACCGCTTTCGCGTCCGCAAACAACTGTCCGTTTTCGAGCATCAAATCGGCTTGCTCGGCCCACCACACGCGATGGCCGCGTGCGAGCAACGAACGCATCAAGAGAAGCGATGTTTCGGTGGCCAAATTCAACGAAGCATAGGAATCCATAATGAACAAAAATTGATACATCGAATCGCACCTTTGAACAAACCCAAAATAAGAGGTGGCCAGTGTAATCGTTTAGCAGAGGTATTCGTATTGCGCCGCGCCAAATCCCGCATGACGAACACAATTTAGCATTGCGGCAACAGCATAATTAGCTAAACTGCAAACGAGCATTTCGGGACAACTGTAACGTGGCCACTAACGACAGCCGTCGATTTCATATCATCGGCATAATCGGCAAACCCCATCACACCGCCGCTGGCGAAACTATGCTGGCCTTGCGCGAATATTTATTGGCTCGCGGTCACGCCGTGAAAGTCGAAGAAAATGTTGGTGCCTCATTGGGCCTTCCGGCGCGCGAATTAACCTCGGCATTAAGTTTAGGCACGCTCTGCGATTTGGTGGTCGTGGTTGGCGGCGATGGCTCGATGTTGCACGCGGCACGCGCGCTGTCCAATTTCAATGTGCCGCTACTCGGCATCAACCGTGGGCATTTGGGTTTTTTAACTGACGTGACTCCGACCGGGTTTCGGCAAAAATTAAACGACGTGCTGGATGGTCGTTATCTGGAAGAAAAACGGTTTTTATTGACCGCCAATATTGTCCGTCATGAAGAACCGGTAGCCGCTTCCGAAGCGTTAAACGACATCGTGTTGTACCCGGGTGAAATTTCCAAAATGCTCGAGTTCGAAGTGTATGTAAACGATAAATTCGTTTACAGCCAACGCTCAGACGGATTAATTGTTTCAACACCCACCGGATCCACCGCTTATTCGTTATCAGCGGGCGGCCCAATCTTGCATCCCTCGTTAAACGCCATGGTGCTAGTGCCGATGTTTGCGCACACACTGACCGCACGTCCGATTGTGCTCGACGGCGATTCACGCATCGAGATCGTGATCAGCGCCAGCAACCGCACGCGCCCGCAAGTATCGTGCGACGGCCAAGTACACATCAAAGTGGCGCCCGGCGATTCCATTCATATCAATAAGAAAAAAGAACAACTGTGGCTAATGCACCCTGATGATCACGATTATTATCAGATCTTAAGAACGAAGTTGAATTGGGGAAGCAAGCTTTGAGAGTTGTGCGTTACTTTATTTTTCTAACCTATAAGGGAAACACCATGAGAAAGCTTATCGGATTGTTTTTTATTTTCGCCGCTGCCGCATACGCTCAACCACCGAAAGTCGTCAACGATGCATTTGAGACTTATCGCGAGGGCGGTCCCCAAAAAATGCTGGA
The DNA here is from genome assembly GCA_964650615.1 of uncultured Pseudomonadaceae bacterium. Classification (GTDB taxonomy): domain Bacteria; phylum Pseudomonadota; class Gammaproteobacteria; order Enterobacterales; family Permianibacteraceae; genus Permianibacter. Next base: position 8,320 of record CAZYUS010000035.1, read on the forward strand.
AGCACTATTAAAAAAATCGCCACTTGAAAATGATAAAAGCGTAATGTCGCAAGCTGCTACCATCATGCAGTTAGAAAGTTATTGCGGTAAGTTCCAAGATCAGGAACTCGTGGGAGAGTTTTTCCTCGGACAACGAGTCAAACGCTTATACTATGTCAATTACCATCAGTTCTGCCCTATTTACGTTTCGATCACGACTTACGATGGCGAGAAAGGAGAAGTGGTAACTCATTTTAATTTTAACGCCTCTGCTGAAGCGGTTATACCGATGGATGTTTTGCGCAATAAGTCGTCGATTAAATCCGTCACTAATTCATTGTAATAACGATTGTTCCTTAAAATAAAAAGGCAGCTCGTGAGCTGCCTTTTTATTTAGATATGGCTTCGATGCCATTACACTTCAAACGGATGTCGCATCAAAATGGTTTCGTTGCGATCTGGGCCGGTGGAAACGATATCCACCGGCACATTTAATTCTTGCTCGATACGCGCTAAATAGGCGCGCGCATTTTTGGGCAGATCATCAAACTTTTTAACACCGACCGTGCTTTGCTTCCAGCCCGGCACTTCGACGTATTGTGGTTCGATGGTCGCGAAACCATCGGCCGAAACCGGCGGCGCGGTCAGCTTGCCATTATCGCGGCAAATATAACCGGTGCAAATTTTTACCGTGTCCATACCGTCCATCACGTCCAATTTGGTGATGCACAAACCGGAGATCGAATTGATCTGCATGGCACGACGTAGGCTGACCAAATCAAGCCAACCGCAACGACGTGGACGTCCTGTCGTCGCGCCATATTCATGGCCTTGTTTGCGCAAGTATTCGCCCAAATCATTATCGAGTTCGGTAGGGAACGGGCCGCCGCCAACCCGCGTGGTGTAAGCTTTGGTGATACCCAAAACATAATCAATATAACGCGGACCAAAACCCGAACCGGTGGCGGTACCGCCGGCAGTGGTATTGCTGGAAGTCACAAACGGGAACGTACCATGATCGATATCGAGTCCGGTGCCTTGTGCACCTTCAAACAAGATCTTGTCTCCGCGCACACGGGCATTGTGCAATTCTTCCGGCACATCGACCACCAACGGCAATAATAAGTTGGCGTACTCTTCGCAATCACGCAGCAATTGATTTAAATCGACCGCAGGTGCTTTGTAGTATTGGGTTAATACAAAATTATGGTAATCGAGCACTTCGGTTAATTTTTCACGAAAACGTTCGAAATTGTACAAGTCATCGAGACGCAAACCGCGACGCGCGACTTTGTCTTCGTAAGCCGGACCAATACCGCGACCAGTGGTGCCGATGGCCATCTTGCCGCGCTTGGCTTCGCGCGCGTTATCGAGCGAAACATGATAAGGCAAAATCAACGGGCAGGCCGGCGAAATGCGCATACGCTCACGCACCGGTACATTTTTAGCCACCAGTTCGTTCATTTCTTTCAGCAAAGCGGCCGGTGATAACACCACGCCATTGCCGATATAACACTGCACGCCGTCACGCAAAATGCCCGACGGGATCAAATGCAAAACGGTTTTTTTGCCATCAATGACGAGCGTATGGCCCGCATTATGACCACCCTGATAACGGACGACATGTTGTGCACGATCGGTAAGCAGATCGACGATCTTACCTTTGCCCTCGTCACCCCATTGGGTGCCAAGTACGACGACGGATTGAGCCATGGTGGCGCTACTGAACCGGTGGTTGAAAAAACGAAGGGGCGGATTTTACGCTGATCGCCCCCAGCTTGCCGGACATTTTGCGGCCTATACAAGTGCCGCTCCGGCGCAAGCGGGTCCGCGACGGTCAGCCCGCTGGATGTACCCAATAGAGCGTAGCCAATCCACCCAACATCGCCACTAATCCTGCGATGCGCAGCGCGCGGTTACTGAGCGTCGCAGCGGTTAGCAAGGTGGCGCGAAAACGGTGCGGGCTTAAGAACGGTAATAGCCCCTCGATTATCATCACTAAGGCCAAGGCGACCATCAGAGTATTCCAATCCATTTTTTTCTCCCAAAACAAAACGGTGCGCGCGGCACCGTTTTGTCGTTGAGCCGGTGATCAGCGGCCTTTTGCGTCTTTCATGTATTTAAAGAAATCACTGTCCGGTTGCACCACCATCATGTCCGACGAATTTTTAAAGGTGGCTTTGTAGGCATCGAGCGAACGCAAGAAGCTGTAAAACTCCGGATTTTGTTTATACGTATCGGCATAGATCTTGGCCGCCGTCGCATCACCTTCACCGCGTATGCGGCGCGACTCCCGATCGGCCTCGGCTTTGATCACGCGCACCTTGGCATCGGTGCTGGTGCGAATGATGTTGGCCTCTTTCTCACCGGCAAAACGAAATTCGTTGGCTTTCGATTTACGCTCAGAGATCATGCGCGCAAACACCGAATCCGACACTTCATCCGGCAAGTTAATTTGCTTAATACGCACGTCAACAATTTCTACGCCGATGTCTTCGGCACTTTTGCGCGCACCTTCCATCAATTCGGTCATCGCGGCCAAACGTTCACCGGCGACCAAATCGTGAATCGTGCGAGTACCGAATTCGTTACGGATCGCTTGATCGACCTGACGCTCCAACAACAACTGCGCGTTCGAGATATTACCGCTGGTAGCCAAATAAAATTTCGAGAAATCCTTGATCCGCCATTTCACAAACGAATCCACGATAACGTCTTTTTTCTCGTTAGTGCCAACACGATCCGGATCGCCTTCCATATTTTGAATACGCGTATCCATGCGCACCACGGTATCGACAAACGGCGTGCGGAAATGCAAGCCCGGTTCATAAACCACCGGTAAATTTTGTGCGTCAGTTTTCACTTTACCAAACGCTAGCACCAAAGCGCGTTCGCGTTGGTCGACCACGAACATCGCACTGCTCGCGGCGATGACGAGCAACAAGAGGAAAAATAAGAAACCAAATACTTTGCCATTCATCATTTATTTCCCCGCATTTTCGTTAACCATTGTCAACGGCACATCGCGTCGCGGCGACATTTTATCGAGCGGCAAATACAACATATTGCCCGGTTTGACATCGATCATGACTTTGCTGACGTTGCCCAATACTTGTTCCATGGTTTCGATATACAAGCGATTGCGCGTTACGTCAGGTGCCGCCAAATATTGCGGCAACAATTTTTGGAATCGTTGCACTTCACCGGTTGCTTGCGCCACCACTTGCGTGCGATAGGCTTCGGCGTCTTGCAAAATACGTTGCGCTTCGGCTTCGGCCAATGGTGTTTCTTTATTGCGATACCCTTCGGCCTCTTTGACCGAACGATCTTTGTCTTCGCGCGCTTTGGTTACGTCGTCAAATGCCGCCACCACGGGTTCGGGCGGACGGGTGTCTTGCAACGTAACTTCGGTGATCATCAAGCCGGTGTTGTAAGGCTCTAAAATTTGTCCCAACACTTCTTCAGTTTTGGAACGCACCACGTCTTTTCCGCCGGTCATGATGTCGTCAATTTTGGTTTTACCGACCACCAAACGCAGCGCACTTTCGGCTACTTGAATCAACGTTTGGTCAGCATCACGCACGTTAAAAGCATACGCCACCGGATCGGCAATTTTGTATTGCACACCAAGCGCAACGTCGATCAAATTTTCGTCTTCGGTGAGCATACGTCCGCGTACCGTTTGCTGTTGTACGCTCGACACGTCAATCACGTGTTTGGTTTCAATCAACGGCGCGTACCAATGCAAGCCAGCGGTTTCGGTGCTCAAATGTTTGCCGAAACGCAGCACCACAGCGCGTTCTTTTTCATTGACCGTGTACCAGCCCATGGTCCACCAAATAGCAACGAAAATGGCGAGAATGGCCAGCATTAGCACGCCGCCACCGGATTGCCCCCCATTGCCCGTATTTTGCGGCGGTTTAGCGCCAAATAATCCGTTAATTTTTTTCATCATTTGACGAATGGCTTCGTCGAGATCAGGCGGCCCACCTTGCGGTCGGCGATTGCGCCACGGATCTTGATTATTGCTGCCCGGTTCATTCCACGGCATGTTCCCATTCCTCCAACGGCTGTTCTGAAATCGAGTCGTTTGTGTCGCGTTGCGGTAAATACGCTTGCAGATCCGAGTCGGATTGCAAACGCGCTAATTGTACTGGTTTTAGTCGCAGCAATAGCTGCATCGAACCGTCTTCATTCTGCGATTCTGTAACAATCGCTTGCTGGGCATAAAGTTTGGCGCGCGCCTTACCGGCCTGCGGCGGCAAGACAATCGTGAGTTCGCTTTCAACCTCACCGACTCGTTGCGCGATGGCGGCAAGTAACGCGCTTAATCCGTCACCGGTTTTGGCGGAAACGTAGGCACGAATGGGCGTTGCGGCATCATCATGATCAAGGTGCGCATGCAAAAGCGGATCGTGGTCAATTTTGTTGTACACCAATAATTGCGGCACGTGTTCGGCACCGATTTCGGCGAGTACACCTTGCACTTGTTGTAATTTTTCATCCCGTTCGGGATCGCTAACATCGACGACGAGCAGCAACAGATCCGCTTCACGTGACTCGGTTAACGTCGCTTTAAAGGCGTGCACTAAATCGTGCGGCAAATGGCGAATAAATCCCACCGTATCAGCCAATAAAGCGTCCGTACGCGCCAGCGGTAATTTGCGTAAGGTTGGGTCGAGCGTGGCAAATAACTGATCGGCGGCATAAACACCGGCATCTGTCAGTGCATTGAATAATGTCGATTTACCGGCGTTGGTATAACCAACCAGTGAAACGGTTTTGACCTCATTGCGACGCCGCGCGCGCCGGTTTTGTTCGCGTTGCTCGCCGACTTTTTCCAACCGTTTTTCGATTTGATCAATTTTATTCATCACCAAACGGCGATCGGTTTCGAGTTGGGTTTCACCGGGACCGCGCATACCGACACCGCCACCGCGTTGCCGGTCGAGATGGGTCCAGCCCCGCACCAAGCGCGTCGATATATGTTTGAGTTGCGCCAATTCAACTTGCAATTTGCCTTCGAACGTTTGTGCGCGCTGGGCAAAAATATCCAGAATCAAACCAACGCGATCAACGACGCGGCATTGTAAAAAAGCTTCGAGATTGCGTTCTTGCGAGGGTGAAAGTTGATGATTGACGATGACGACTTGCGCGTCCGATGCGACCACCGCCGCTTTCACTTCTTCGGCTTTGCCCGTGCCGAGAAACAAACGCGGATCGGGATCTTTGCGCGAACCGGTGACAACCGATAACACTGTCAGGCCCGCCGAGCGAACCAATTCTTGCAATTCCGCGACGTCTTCGGCGATGTCGCGGTTTTTAAAATCGAGATGGACGAGTACAGCCGCCTCGCCGCCGGCGTGGCGATCAAACATGAAAATTCAAATTCCGGAAAAAGAAACGAGAGGAGTCGAGTGCGTCGGCGATGATAGACCAACGCACTCTGGTGATCCGTTTTTACTCGTTGTCGCTACTGCTGCTGGCGTTTTCAGCGTCGTCGCTGCTTTCGCTACCACCACCGTGATGCGGCAAACGCACATTGCGCGCCGGTACAACGGTCGAAATGGCGTGTTTATAAACCATTTGGCTGACGGTGTTTTTCAGCAATACAACGAATTGGTCGAACGACTCGATCTGACCTTGCAGTTTGATACCGTTGACCAGATAAATCGAAACCGGCACGCGTTCACGCCGCAATGCATTCAGAAAAGGGTCTTGTAACGACTGCCCTTTGGACATGTTATTTCTCCTAATTGTAGGGAGCGTGGTCGCTCCTTTATTTTTTCCGCAGCCAACAATGGCGCGGGCCAACAGACCGGATAAAAATGAAAAGCAAGGCTGACAGCTCAACAGCCAGCAAGATCATTGTAGCTTACGTTGTTGATCTCTGCCTTAGGGCAAAGTGTACAACGAGCCGATTAAATGGGTACGTGATCAAGATGTTTCAAGACGATTCTCAAAGATTCTTCTGAACCATCCGGCACGACCAGATCGACTGGCCAATTTTTGAGCCATGTGTATTGACGTTTGGCAAGCCCGCGCGTCGCTACGATAGCGCTTTCACGCATGGTGGCGAAATCCGTTTTACCCTCGAGGTGATCCCACATCTGGCGATAGCCGACGCAACGGATCGACGGCAAGTCGGGGTGCAGATCGGAGCGCTCGCGCAGTGCGCGTACTTCGTCTTCGAAACCCTGTTGCAACATCGCATCAAAGCGATCGGCAATACGTTGGTGCAGCTGTTGGCGCTGCGGCGGCATCACGGCGATTTGCAGTAACGGGTAATCGAACGCGGTGCGGGTTTCGGCGAAAAAACTGGTCATCGGCCGACCAGACAACATGAATACTTCCAAGGCCCGCAAGATCCGCTGCGGATCATGGCGGTGAATACGTTCGGCCGCCGCCGGATCGACCAACGCCAATTGTCGATGCAACGCATCCAAGCCGTGATCGGCCAAGCGTTGTTCCAGCGTCGCCCGCAGCGCCGGATCCGCCTCAGGTAGTTCGGCTAAACCATGCAGCAAGGCTTTGAAATACAACATGGTGCCGCCGACTAAAACCGGTAGCTCGCCCTGTCGGTGCGCCAGCGCAATTTCAGTTAAGGTCAGTTCGACAAATCGCGCCGCCGAAAACGACTCGGAAGCGTCCACGATGTCGATGAGATGGTGGGGATAACGGCGTTGCTCATCGGGTGTCGGCTTGCCGGTACCGATGTCCATACCACGATAAATCAACGCCGAGTCAACGCTGATGAGCCGCAGCGGACGCGTATCCGCCAAGCGACACGCCAACGCAGTTTTTCCTGCCGCCGTCGGCCCGGCGATGACCAGTACCGGTCGTTTGTCCGCGCTCATCTAAACGCTCCGGTCTGCCACCAGCGCTCCAGTGCTGCCGCATCCAACGCGCGTGCAACCGACGAGAGATCGCCCTCGTAGAGCATGAGCCACCCGCGCACATGAGTAAGCGTTTTTGATGCGCTCGAAAAACGCGGCAACAAATGCGCCACCACTTGCGCAATGGCATCTTCATCGCGTTGCCAAACCTGCACCAACGACGCCCAGTCGCAATCGGCCAAACAACTGGGAGCGGCGCACAACATCGCCGGCGCATCGGCTTTACTTTGCAACCGTAACCGTGAAAACAAATCGCGCGCATTGTCGTGCGTCGGCAACGTGACCGGCAGCACCAGTGGTCGTCGCGCCGACGTGTTCAATACATGGCTCAACCAAAGCGAAAGCAATGCCGGTAAACGCACTAAATGCCATTGTTCGCGGCAAAATAACAACGCAAATTCGTTTTCAAGCGGTACAAAATCTGCTGTCGCATGCGGCTCTCGCGCAATCGCGGTTGGCGCCTTCGCGAGCGAGGAATAAAACGCCTGCTGATCGCTTATGGCTGCTGGCGCTACATGCGGCGAACGCGGTGCATAGTGGTCGTTGGTCGGCGACGATAATTGCGACGGCGATACGCAGAAAGTCGGCGGCGTTAAGGATGATGGCGTTATCGTCATCGGTGCTTGATTTGGCAGCGACTGCGCGACTATCGCGGTGAGCAAATCGTGCATCCAGCGCGCTTGGCGAAAACGGACTTCGTGTTTAGTGGGATGCACATTAACGTCAATATCGCTGGCGGGTAATTCAATGTACACGACATAAGCCGGCGCGCGTCCGTCTGGGATCGATTGCGCGTAACCGGCGCGAATAGCATGTTGCACCACGCGATCGCGAATGGCTCGGCCATTGATAAAAACAAATTGCTGATCGGTTTGCGCGCGATGCGCCTCGGGAGCAGCCAAAAAGCCGCTCACGGTGACGTTTTCAATGGTGTGCGTAAACGCGATAAATTGCCGCGCCGACGTTTCACCCAGCACTTGAGCGACACGTTCGCCCGACGTTTTGCACGCGCGCCATTGCCGCCACGGTTTGCCATTTTGACGTAAATAAAAACCGCACGACGGTGATGACAACGCGGCGCGCTTTACCACATCTTCAATGTGAAACGTTTCGGTGCTTTCACTGCGCAAAAAACGGCGGCGGGCGGGCGTATTAAAAAACAAATCGCAGACATCAACGCGCGTACCTTGCGTCAACGCCGCCGGCTGCAATTTGACGGCCATATCGGCACCATCGGCAAACGCGCTCCACGCCGAATCGGCCTCGCGCGTGCGCGAGGTCAGCGTTAGTCGTGCCACCGAGGCAATACTCGCCAGCGCTTCGCCGCGAAAACCAAGACTTCGAATTGCCGCCAAATCATCACTGCTCTGAATTTTACTGGTGGCATGACGTGCTAACGCCAACGCTAAATCATCACGATGAATACCGCAGCCGTTATCACTCAACGTTAATCGCCGAATGCCGGCGTGTTCGATATCCAGATCAATTCGGCTCGCGCCCGCGTCCAAACTGTTTTCGATCAATTCTTTGATCACCGAAGCCGGACGCTCGACCACTTCACCGGCCGCAATTTGGTTGGCCAGTCGCGTCGGTAATACGGCGATACGAGCAATGCTAGGAGCGATCACGACAATAAAATAATGAACGGAAGTGAGTAACTAGTGTGACAGCAGGACGCTGAAAAGGTAAAAGTTTTTTATCGCCACAACGTCGCGGAATTATGGCGCTTTGCTGGCTACTAAACGCGCGGCACGCCATTTTTTGGCTTTGGCTTGCGCCAGTTTTGTGCCTTCGGGCGGGTGTTGTTCGAAGTAATTTTTTACCCCTGATAACACCGCTTCGGCCAAGCGATCTTGATGGTTGACATCGAGTAATAATTTTTCTTCGTTAGGATTAGATAAAAACGCGGTTTCCACCAGAATGGCGGGAATATCAGGGTTTTTTAGCACAATAAAACCCGCCTGTTGCACTTTGGGTTTATGCAATTTAGGCACGACGCCTTTCATCTGGCTGAGTACCGCCGCGCCCACATCTAAACTGGAGCCGACCGCGTTATACATGGATAAATCGAGCAGCACTTTGGCGACATCATCGTCATACGATCCCAGATCCAAGGCTTCTTCACCGCCCAGCAGATCCGAGGCCGTTTCTTTTTCTTCTAACCAGCGACCGATCTCGTTTTGCGCGCCTTTGTGCGACAACGCCCACACCGATGCACCGCGCACCGATTTGTCTTTAAAACTGTCGGCATGAATCGACACAAATAAATCGGCTTTTTGTTTGCGCGCGATGTCAGTGCGTTTGCGTAGCGGCACAAAATAATCACCCGATCGCGTCAAAATCGCTTTCATGCCGGACGTGCTATTGATTTGCGCGGCGAGCTTTTTGGCGATCGCCAAGGTGACATTTTTCTCATAGGTTTTTTTCGGTCCCACCGCACCGGGATCGTCGCCACCGTGTCCGGCGTCCACCGCGACAATGACATCGCGATCGTCACCGTCGACCGGTTCGACTGGCGTCGTTTTTTTGGCTTTGTCGTTAATGTCGATGACCAGACGATCACCGTATTGCTGGAATGGTTTTAACGCGAACGCTTTATGTTGCACATCGGCTTTTAATTCGAATACCAGACGTAAATCACCTTTGTTGGTCGGCGTGCTTTCGCGCACTTTGCTGATTAGATTATTGTCACCGATCACGCTACCTAAATTGGCGTCGCGGCGAGCGTTTTGAATATCAACCACCAAGCGATAAGGATTGTCGATCAGCGCGACGTCAAAGTGCGGTGCTGCCGATAAATCCAACACCACACGGGTGTTATCGGGAGCTTGCCAGACGCGCAGATTTTTTACCGTCAGCGGCTCGCCCGCGTAAACGCCTAGCGTCACGCCAAGCCCGATCAGGCATTGCGCTAACCACCGCACCGAGCATCGCACCGTCCACCGCATAGCGCCTGCCTCACCTTAAGAAGCTACATTCAATAAAGTGACTATAGTATTGATTTGGAAAGAAAATCAAGAAGTTCACGCGCCCTCTCCGAAGCCCCCGCCTGAAACGTGGCTCGTCGTCCTTCACGCTCGCGTTGCAACAAGATGCTTAACGTCGGCGGTGGCAACAACGGCTGCCCCTTATCCGGCCATTCAACAAGGGCCACGCCATCTTGCGAGAAGTAGTCATCCAAGGCCAAGTAATCGAGCTCGTCGGCCGATTGGATGCGATAAAGATCAAAATGAAAAACCGGCATCGCCAAGACATACGGTTCGACCAAGGTATAAGTCGGACTTTTACATGCTCCGCGATGGCCGCCGGCGTGCAATAAACCTCGGGTCAAGGTGGTTTTACCGGCCCCCAGATCGCCGTGCAAATAGATGACGTCACCGCCTTTCAGGAGCGGAGCAAGCGTCGCGCCCACGGCTTCGGTCGCCGCTTCATCGGTCAAAAATAAGGATATGTCGTTCACGGTTGATTCGCCGCTGCCGCCAGTTGCGCCACTACAACGCTCGCGATCATACCGCGTTGACCGTTGGCGGCGGCGCGATCCCCCGCCTCGGCATGCCACGCGCCGCCCAATAACGCAGCGTCAAAACCGCGCAGGCCTTGCGCCAACAACGCGCCGATTATGCCGGCCAGAACATCGCCGCAACCAGCCGTCGCCATGCCGGCGTTACCGCCGCCGAGTACGGCCAGACGCCGACTGTCGGCGATTAGCGTTCCAGCCCCTTTAAGCAACACCGTGGCACCGCTTTGCTCCTGCAGTTGCAACACGGCGGCATAGCGATCGCTTTCGACGGCGGCGGTAGATGATTTGAGTAGCGCGGCCGCCTCGCCCGGATGCGGCGTAATGATAGTGTCTGCGAGCGACCACTCCTGCTGCGCCACCAAGCGTAGCGCATCGGCATCCAAGACCACCGGCTTTTTGCTATCTAGCACTCGTTTCACAGCGGCAAGCGCCCACTCAGCCTGCGATAAACCGGGACCGATGACGATAGCCGTGGCGCGCGCAATGGCGTGTTGTAGGGCGGCGGCATCGCTAAATCCGTTTGCCATCACTTCGGGGCAGCGCACGTTTAATGCCGACACGTGATGCGGGTGCAAAAACGCCGTCACCAATCCGGCACCGGCGCGCAGGGCGCTTTCAGCCGCCAAGCACACGGCACCGCCCATACCGGCCGCACCGCCGATGATCAGACAATGCCCGCGCTGGTGTTTATGCGCAGCAGGCGGCAACGTTGGCATCAGGGCGCGCACATCGGGCCACGATAACGCGCGGCCGCGATGCGATTCGGCTTTGAATGTCGAATCGGGTATGCCTAAACGATCGACATAAATATCGCCGCAATAATTGCGGGCTTGGCCCGTAAGCAAGCCTCGCTTCAGCCCGATAAAGGTCACCGTACACTGCGCCGCCACGACCGCTCCGTGAGCGACGCCGGTGTCGGCATCAAGACCACTTGGCACGTCCATGGCCACGACCGGCGTGTGCGCGGCATTGATCCAGCGGATCACATCGCAGAACGGCTCGTTCACCGCACCGCTTAAACCGATACCCAGCAGGGCATCCACCAGCACGTCGGCGTCATTGGCGCGGGTACAAAACGCGGCAAACGGGACCGGTACGATACCGGTCGCCAAGCAGGTGTTGTAAGCGTTCAATGCGTCATTTTTTAACGTACTGACATCGGCACACGTCACCACTTCGACGGCAAGTTTTTGCGCATGAGCGAGCGTTGCCAACATAAACCCGTCGCCCGCGTTATTGCCCTTACCACACAGTACCGATAATTTTTTTAGCGATGGATAGCGTTGCTGCACTACCGTCAGCGTCGCTTGCGCGGCTCTGCGCATTAAATGCAATGACGGAATCCCATCAATGTCGATCGCAACCGATTCAATGTCGCGCACTTGCGCAACGGTAAACAGTTCGCGCAACGAGGCATCGCTTACATGCAGTTTCATGATCGTAAAAAATGCTCGCGGTAATAACGCAACTCATCGATCGATTCGCGGATGTCTTCAAGCGCCGTGTGGGTGTTTTTCTTTTTTAATCCCTCGATAAGCGCGGGCTGCCAACGCCGCGCTAATTCTTTAAGCGTACTGACATCGAGATTGCGATAGTGAAAATACGCCTCCAGTTCTGGCATATGGCGTGCCAAGAAACGCCGATCCTGACAAATAGAATTACCGCAGATCGGTGATTTACGTTTATCCACCCATTGCCGCAAAAAGCTAATGGTCTGTTGCTCGACATCGGCCTCGGTATGACCACTGTCACGCACGCGTTGCACCAAACCCGATTCCCCGTGTGTTTTTTGATTCCACTCATCCATGGCCGATAAAACTTGCTCGGTCTGATACACCGCCATCACCGGGCCTTCTGCCAAAATATTCAGATCTTTGTCCGTCACAATGGTAGCGATTTCGATGATGCGGTCACTTAATGGTTCGAGGCCCGTCATCTCCAAATCGATCCAAATCAGGTTGTCGTCGTGTTTCATTGCTGTTCCTAGTAGAATGCGATGGTTAATTTTAGCATTGATCAAGTGAATCCCGATGACAATATTGCTGAACGAAAAATGCGTGCCGGTCGCGCCTCGTTGTGATGACACGCAAATGGCCGCGCTGCTGCAACAGACGCCAACGTGGCAGTGGAACCAAACACAACAAGCATTGCAGCGCGAATTCCGATTTAAAAATTATTATCACGTGATGAACTTTGTAAATGCCATCGCGTGGATCGCCAACAAAGAGGCGCATCATCCCGATTTGGACGTGTCGTACAACCGCGTACTGGTGAAATTCACTACCCATGATTCCGGCGGTGTATCGCGCAATGATTTTATTTGTGCAGCCAAAGTCGATGCGTTATTGAATTTGGGCGATTTCGGTCCGGTGCTGGCCTGATGGTCAAAGAATGGCGAACCACCGAACGCAACGCGCGTGACAACAAAAAGCGCGAGCTATTTTCCAATGTGCGTTCCGCAGCGCCGTTATTTCAAGGCTTGGTGATTTCGCGTTTTGGTCAACAAGCCGATATACAACCGGATGAAGGCGAGCTCTTTCGCTGCCACTTACGCAAACACATGGTCGGCATCGCCGTGGGTGATCGCGTTGAATGGCAAGAAGACAAATCCGGCCATAATGTGGTCGTCAATATCTTGCCGCGACGCAGCGAGTTGCAACGCCCTAATCCGTATGAAGGCATCAAAACCATCGCCGCCAATGTCGATCACATTGTCATTGTCATTTCGCCGCTACCGGATTTTTCTGAAACACTTTTAGATCGCTATTTGGTCGCGGCGCAGTGCAGTGAAATTGCCGCCAGCATTGTGATCAATAAAATTGATCGCTGCGATCCGATGCGCCGCGACGAGATCATGAAACGCATGGCACTTTATCGCGCCTTGCATTACCCGATTTTATTGGTCAGCGCCCACACTGGCGAAGGCATGGATGAACTACGCCGCCATTTATCCGATGGCAACAGTGTCGTGATCGGGCAATCCGGCGTTGGCAAATCATCACTGGTCAATGCGCTGATCCCACACGCGCAAGCGCTCACCGGCGATATCTCCGAAAATTCCGACTTAGGTCAGCACACCACCACCGCCGCGCGCCTATTTGCACTTCCCGATGGCGGTCAGTTGATCGATTCCCCGGGCGTGCGCGAATTCGGTTTATGGCATTTAAGCCCAGAACAAGTGGTGCGCGGCTTTCGCGAAATAGCCGACTTGGCGCTGCGCTGTAAATTTCGCAACTGCCAACACAAACAAGAGCCGGGCTGCGCGGTTCAGCTCGCCGCCGCCAACGGCGAATTATCCGCATTGCGTTGGCAAAGTTTTAATGCCATTCGTGACGCGAGTGAAAAAGCATAATCCTTTAACAATGGAAAATCCGTGCCATGGAATTTTGGAATCGATTAGTCCCCGAACTGGCCGTTAACGATCTCAGTGTATCCTTAACGTTTTACACCAAGGTATTGGGCTTTAAGCTTTGCTTCGAACGCCGTGAAGATCGCTTTGCCTATCTCGACATGAACGGCGCGCAACTCATGTTATTGCAAACCACCGGCGATGATCTGTACGCACTTACCGCGCACACACCACGCGGACGTGGACTGCATTTCCAGATCGAAGTGGACGACGTGCAAAGCGTCCTCTCCCGCGTCCAAAACGCACATGTGCCGCTGATAAAACCATTAACCGATAATTGGTATCGCGTCGACAATGTCGAACACGGTTCTCGCGAATTTTTTGTCGCCGACCCCGATGGGTTTTTGTTTCGATTTTATCAATCGATCGGTGAACGAGGCGCAAAATCGAAGACGTAACGCATGGTTCAGTTACACATCAGATAATGCCTCTGGCAAGCGAAATCGCCTATGTGATTGACAAGTGTTATGCACTCCTGCATTGTTGATGAAAACTTAATCAACGAGTTGCATCAATGAAAATCAAACCGCTACTTTATTTTTTTATCACGACATTATTTACCACGGCGGCTGACAGTGCCGTGATCTTAAAAAACGGTAACTTTAATGTCAGTTATGACGATTTAACCGTCGATCAACGCACTGGGTTAGTACTCGCACGCCACTACAACTCAGTGTCAACTCAAATGGGATGGTTTGGTAGGGGCTGGGGAACCGCTTTCGAAACACGTTTGTGGGTGATGCCGGATGGCATGGTCGCCGCGTATGAAAACGGCAATGGCCATATCACGATGTATGGCGAACCAGATGACAATGCGATTAAAAAAGCGGTCGATCTCATTACGCAGACACTGCTCAAAAATGCGTTGATTCGCTCGAATCAAGAAACGTCGATGCGCGAACAACTGCAGACCGAACCATTACTACGATTACAGTGGTCGTGGCGTTTGCAGCTTCACGGCCCTTTACCCGAAGTTGGCACACGACTGGTTGGCAGCGAATTCGAAAGCGCAATGGACCGGTTTGCTCGCCTCGATGACCGTGAGTTCTTACGTTATGCCTTCATTACTGACGATCGCGAAGGTGCCATCGAATTGCTGCAATTAAAATACGATTATATCGACGCCCGTAGCGAAGCCTGCGGACAGTTACTGCGCACCAAAGAAGGGTTCGAACGTGCGATCTGCTCCAATAATCGTTTCGGTGATCAGCAGCGTTTTGATCGCGAAGGCCGCTTGACGCATTTAAACAACGAAAATCATTGGTTGCGATTGGACTACGAGAAATCGACTCGTCCACAAAAAATCACCAACGAAGCCGGACAATCTATTTCGATCAAATGGAATGAACAAGGTTTTGTTGAACAGATCATCGGCATTGAAGAAGGGCGCTCGCGCACCCATCGTTACGCTTATGACCACGACGGCAACTTGTTAAGCATCGACATGAACGGCGGCAACCGTTATGACTACGCGTATGACAACAATCATTTATTAACCCGCATTCGCTACATTGACGACTCAACTAAAACCATTCAATACGATTCCAACTACCGCGTCACCCATATCACCCAGCGCAACGGCAATCATGCTTATTTTGTTTATGAAACAAATGCTCAAGGTGACACGACTATTCGCTATTTGACCGCACTCGCGGGCGACGAACCAAATGTCAGGCGCACAGTAAAATACAATCAACGCGGCCAATTATTAATGAATCGCGATACCGTATCATCACTCGAATACGATTATCACCCCACTTTTCATGGTGTTAGCCTTTATAAAGATGACGAGTTCGATTGTCGTTTTGATTATAACGACAAAGGAAAACTGACACGCGAAAGCTGTCCCCGACAAAACATCGACAATAGACTTGATTACGACAGCGCCGGTAACGTTGTTAAAACCACGCTCTCGGTGCCTGATGATTTTCGCGATGTCATCAGTGACTCGTCGGTCACCATAAAAATCGACTATGACCGGCTGGGTCGTGTCACACTAATGCGTGAAGTAGGTCATGCGCCTTACATCGCCATGAACTACCGCGATGACAATGATCGCGAAGGCGAACGCGCTGAACAATCGCCAAGCCACCACGACACCGCGCAATTGCGATTTATTAAAGCGCTAGATCTGCAAGCGCGCGCCATGGAAGGAATTGAAAAACGCACCCGCGCCTTTAATGGATTTTTTGTGGCACAAGAATAA
>CAZYUS010000036.1:0-10881 GCA_964650615.1 uncultured Pseudomonadaceae bacterium
GCCGCGTTCTTGCAGTTTTTCACGATCGTAATCGCTGGTGGTTTCTTCGATTTGCGCGCGAATTTGTTTAACGCGACCTTCGATGGTTTTCGCGTCACCCGCACCATCAATAATGGTGGTGTTTTCTTTGGTGACTTGAATGCGCTTGGCTTGGCCCAAATCTTTGAGCGTGGCTTTTTCCAGCGTTAAACCCACTTCTTCGGCGATCACGGTACCGCCAGTCAAAATCGCGATATCTTCCAACATCGCTTTGCGACGATCGCCAAAACCCGGGGCTTTCACCGCAGCAACTTTAACGATGCCGCGCAGTGTGTTGACCACCAATGTCGCCAACGCTTCGCCTTCAACGTCTTCAGCGATGATCAGCAGCGGACGGCCGGCTTTGGCTACGCCTTCTAATACCGGCAACAAATCACGGATGTTGCTGATTTTTTTGTCGACCAATAACACAAACGCGTTTTCGAGTTCGGCGCTCATGTTTTCTTGTTTGTTGATGAAGTACGGCGACAAGTAACCGCGATCGAATTGCATACCTTCAACCACGTTCAATTCGTTGGCAAGGCCTGAACCTTCTTCAACGGTGATGACGCCTTCTTTGCCGACTTTTTTCATTGCGTCAGCAATGATGCGACCGATTTCTTCGTCACTGTTCGCGGAGATCGTGCCAACTTGCGCAATCGCTTTATCGTCATTGCACGGCTTGGACAATTTCTTCAATTCAGCCACTACGCTGACAACGCCTTTGTCGATGCCGCGTTTCAGATCCATCGGATTCATGCCGGCAGCAACCAGCTTCATGCCTTCAACCAAAATGGCTTGTGCCAATACGGTTGCGGTGGTGGTGCCGTCGCCAGCGATGTCAGAAGTTTGCGAAGCCACTTCTTTGACCATTTGCGCGCCCATGTTTTCGAATTTGTTTTCTAATTCGATTTCTTTGGCAACCGATACACCGTCTTTGGTGATGGTTGGTGCGCCGAAGCTTTTATCCAAAACAACGTTGCGACCTTTAGGACCTAAAGTCACTTTGACGGCGTTAGCCAAAATGTTAACGCCATTGAGCATTTTTGCGCGGCTTTCGTCGCCGAAGCGTACGTCTTTAGCGGCCATGTTGAATTCCTCGTAAAAAATTAATCTGGTTTCGTAGGGCGGCATTTATGCCGCCATGGCGGCCTGAAGACCGCCCTACAAAATTCATAAATTCGATTAGATGATCGCGAACAGATCTTCTTCGCGCATCACGACAAAATCTTTGCCGTCGATTTTGATTTCGGTGCCGCTGTATTTGCCAAACAGCACTTTATCACCGACTTTAACGCCCAATTCGGCGATTTGACCGTTATCCAGACGCTTGCCGGGACCAACGGCAACCACTTCGCATTTGCTTGGTTTTTCGGTAGCGGCGTCAGGGATGACGATGCCACCAGCGGACATACGCTCTTCTTCCATACGACGGACCACAACGCGGTCATGCAACGGACGAATGTTCATTGCGGGCTCTCCTGTTACTCGATGCCAATAAAATTGAACTGCGGAATGAGGGCGACGACTAGACGCCCCTAAGGCCACCCTTGATGGGGATGCTCTTTTAGCACTCAAGGGGTGGGAGTGCTAAAAATTTTCGCATCTGCGTGGCCGACGGATCAAGCTCGAAATCATTCCGTCACCGTCCTTCATCTAAGCGTCGGCGCAATTCGTCTAAGCTTGCTCTGTATCCCTTAGCCGCTCGCCCCATGAAATCACCGCTTCCTGCCCGCAGCTTTCATAGCTACGCGGAATTCCAGAACCAGCGCGTCAAACAGATCTTGGTGGTGTTGCTGGTGACGCTGACCATCGCCACCGCGTTGAACTTTATTTTCGGCAGCTGGATGGCGTGGGCGTCGCTGGCCTCGTCGCTGGTATTGACGGTTTACGCCTATCAGCAGGCTCGGCTCGGTCATACCGAACGCGCCTCGACCATTATGTTGGTGTCGGTTTACAGCGCCATGATCCTGCTTATCGTGACTCACGAGGGTATTCGTGACGAGGCGTTTTTTGCCATTCCGTCCTTGCTGATTTTGGCGTCGATGGTGGGGCGTACACGCTTGATGATGGCGCTGGTCGCCAGCACCTTGCTGGTGATCACCACGTTGGCTTACGTCAATATCAGCGGCCTGCATCACAATGAATTAACCACGCCGACCGGACCGGCTTATATCAATGTCGCCATCATTATTTTGGTGACGGCCATCAGCATGCATTGGTTGGCCAGTGATCTGCGCCGCACCATGACCACCCTCGAACTGGAAAACGCGCGCGTACTGGCGTCGCAACAACAGATCAGTTATTTGGCGCAGCATGATGCGTTAACGCATTTACCCAATCGCGTGTTGATGCGCGATCGTTTCGACCACATGGTCAAACGCTTGCAACGCTCCCCGCACAAAGCGGCCTTGTTTTTTTTCGATCTGGACCATTTCAAAACCATTAACGACTCGCTCGGTCACAGCGTCGGCGATCAGTTGCTGTGTGAAATTGCGCGTCAATTACGCGCTGCCTCGCGTGCGAGCGATACCTTGTGCCGTTTGGGTGGCGATGAATTTTTGTTGCTCGTTGAAGGCGTCACCAGTCACGCGACCATCGCGGCCATTGCCGACCAAAAAGTGCAGTTATTGTCGAGCACGTTTCGCGTCGGAGAGTTTGATCTCACTACCAGCTGCTCACTGGGTATTGCTACCTATCCCGACGATGGCAATGATTTTGAATCGTTGCTAAAAAAAGCGGATATTGCGATGTATGCCGCCAAAGCCAGTGGTCGCAATCACTATCGCTTTTTCGATGAGCAGATGAACGCGTCAATCAGCGAACAAGTGCAACTGACACAAGCGCTTCGGCAAGCCTTGAGTCATCAGCAATTATCGCTGCAGTACCAACCCAAATTCGATCTGGCGACGCAATCTTGCTGCGGATTCGAAGCCCTGCTGCGCTGGCAGCATCCGCAGCGCGGGGCCGTATCGCCGGCGCAATTTATTCCACTGGCTGAAAGCAGCGGTTTGATCGTGGAGATTGGCGCGTGGGTGTTGCAGCAAGCGTGTGCGCAACTCGCGCAGTGGCATCAAGATGGCGGCCAGCATTTGACCATGGCGGTGAATTTATCGGTGGCCCAGATCAAGCGTGGCCACGTCGTCGAAACACTCGCGCAATTATTGCAGCGTTATCCGATCCCGCCATCGGCCTTGCAGCTGGAATTAACCGAATCATTATTGATTGACGATTCCGGCGCGGTGGCGCAAACGCTGGAACAATTACACCAGATGGGCATTGCGCTCGCGATTGACGATTTCGGCACCGGTTATTCCAATTTGGGGTATTTGAAACGCTTTCATGTGCAATGCCTGAAAATCGATCGCTCCTTCGTGCGTCACATCAGCGAAGGCGGTGAACATCAGGCCTTGATTAACGCCATTATTCAAATGGCGCACAGCCTCAATCTCGACACCGTCGCCGAAGGCATTGAAGACGACGCCACCTTAGCGGTATTGCGTCGTCTTGGCTGTCAGCAAGGGCAGGGCTATTTGTGGTCACCGGCAGTGAGCCCTGAGCGCGTCGATCGCGCGTGGCTCACCGCCGCGTAACCCCGTCAAGTGCCACGGGCTGACATCACCGCGCCCTACACGATCCCCGTAAGGGCGAGCTACACTGACACCTTGCGTCCCCGATCGCTTTTTGCAATGACCACCACACCCGCCTCCCAAAAAGCCGAATTGCACCGCCTGTTCGCGCGAAGACTGCCCGCCAAATTGCGTCAACTGGCCGGGCTTATCGACCGTATCGTCAGCTCGCCTGCGGGCGGCACGATCAAACAACAACTGCTGCTGCACATTGAACAAAGTGTGCGCAGCGCCGAATCGTTTGGCTTTACGCCAATCGCGCAGTTGCTGCAAAACGTCGAAGCGGCGGTGTTAAGCGGTGAATTGTCGGCGCTGGCCGTGGTGCAGCGGCAGCTGCTCATCAATGCCGAACAGTATGATGGGCGCGAGCTGCCTGCCATGGCGGTCGTAGCAGAGTCACCAACACCGGAAAGCGAAGTCGGCAGCGCACTGCAACCGATCCTGATTGATATCGCAGACGATTCCGCGCGCGCGCAAGCAACGCGCGATCTGGCCCTGTTCGGGTTCGCGGCCCATGCACGCACCCATCCCAAAGACAATGATGTCGCGGCGTTGGTGGATCTGGCGTTGCTCGACCAATTCGATGCGAGGCAAAAGCCGCTTATCGCGTTGCTGCCGCAGGACGATATCGCCACCCGTTTGCAGGCCTTACGCTTGGGCGCACACGGCGTCGTGGTGTACCCGCTTGAGATCAGTGCGGTGATGCAGGCGCTGGAAGCGGTGGCACCGGTGACGGCGAGCGAGCCGATACGGGTGCTCATCGTCGATGACTCACGCTCGCAAAGCACGTTTTATAACAAGGCGCTGACCACCGCCGGTTGCATCACCAAAGTCGTCAACCAACCGCTGACGATTGCGGCGGCCTTGGTTGAATTGCAGCCGGAACTGATTTTGCTCGATATGCAGATGCCCGATTGCAGCGGCCTCGAATTGGCGCGCGTGTTGCGCCAGATGCCGGCCTATGCCCAAACCCCGATCGTGTTTTTATCGGCCGAAGAAAATCGCGAAAAACAAGCCGCCGCGATGGCCGTCAGTGGCGATGACTTTCTGATTAAACCGGTGGCCGCCGAAGCGCTGTTGCACGCGGTAGTGACGCGCGTCAGTCGCGCCCGTCGCGTCGTGCAGGCGATGGCGCGCGACGGTTTGACACAAGCCTTGAGTTTGAGCGCGTTTCTGGCCGAACTCGATAACCGCAACAGTCTGGCGCGGCGCGAAGACGAAATGCTGAGTCTGGCGATTCTCGATATCGACGGTTTGCGCCGCTACAACGAAGCGCAAGGCTATGCCCGAGGCGATCGTCTGTTGCAACGACTAGCGCGTTTATTGGCCACGCGCCTGCGCTTGAGTGACGCCGTCGGTCGCTTATCCGGCGACAGTTTCGGTGTGCTGTTATCGCGTTGCGATGGCGAAGACGCCCGCCGCTTGATGGAAAACGCGCAACGCGATCTGGCCGCGCTCGAAACCTCCGTCACGGTCAGCATTGGCATCGCCAGCCAAAACAGCGGCCGCGCCGACAGTTTGCGCGATCGCGCGCAACTCGCCTTGCGTGAAGCCAAACAGCACGGCGGCAATCGCTGTTGCGTGGCCACCGACGCAACCTGAATACGTGAACAATCCACGCACCGTGGTGGGCAAAAAACGATACAGTTGTGAAGGATTGTGGCAAAGCTAATAAATCGCTAACCCACTCGCTTTACCCTCACGCGCTACCGTTTTACTTTGCGAGTTGTACATGAAAAGCTTTCTAACCTTGCTGTTTTGTTGCAGCGTTTTATGGGCCGCGCCGACACACGCCGCCTCGGCACTCGACCAACTGCGCGCCGCTGCCGCAAGCGAAACCGAAGACGATTTTCTTGCCATTGACGAAGCCTTCAAACTCGACACGTCCATGCTCGATGGCATGGTGCTGGTGCGTTTTACCATCGCCGACGGTTATTACCTGTACCGCGATCGTTTTTCGGTAAAAAGTGAACAAGCCCAACTCGGCGCCTTGCAACTGCCGGAAGGCGAACTCAAACACGACGAATTTTTAGGTGATCAAATCGTTTATCACCGCTTCGTCGAATTACGCGTGCCGGTGACCGCGCACAGCGATTTCGACATCAACGTCGGCTTTCAGGGCTGTGCCGAAAAAGGTTTGTGCTATCCGCCGACAAAACGCAAAACCCGTGTGAGCTACCACGCCCGCACCGACGTCGTTGCCACCCCAAACGATGCGCCCGTGACAGCCAAGGTGAGTGCCGGTGCCGCATCAGGTGGCGATTTGGCGCAGTTAATTGGCGGCAATTTATGGATGGCGTTTTGGGTCGCCATCGTCGTCGGCATGGGGCTGACCTTTACCCCCTGCGTATTACCCATGATCCCAATCACGCTCGGCATTATCGGTGCGCAAGGATCGTCATTAAGTAAATCGCGCGCGGTCGTCTTAGTGATGGTGTATGTGCAAGCCATGGCGGCGTCGTATGCGCTGCTCGGAATCGCCGTCGCCAGTGCCGGAGCCGCTTTACAAGGCTATTTGCAAAACCCGTGGGTGATCAGTGTGTCGGCGCTCGTGTTTGTGTTGTTATCGCTGTCCATGTTTGGCGCGTATGAATTGCAATTACCGAGTCGCTGGCAAGAAAAATTAATGAGCGGTTCCTCGCAACAAAAGCAAGGCAGTTTAATCGGCGTTGCGATCATGGGGGCATTGTCGGCGTTAATTGTTTCACCGTGCGTAAGTGCGCCGTTAGCCGGTGCTTTAGTTTATATCGCGCAAACCGGCGAACAATTACGCGGCGCGGTAGCGTTATACGGATTGGGTTTGGGTATGGGCGTGCCGTTATTTATCGCCGGTGTGGGTGGCGCGCGCTTGTTACCCAAAGCCGGTGCGTGGATGGATCGCGTAAAACACGTTTTCGGATTCGGCTTAATCGCCGTGGCGATCACCTTAATCAACCGTCTGTTGCCGGGGTCTATTGCGCTGGCGCTGTGGGGCGTGCTGGCGTTGGCGTTGGCGCAATTTTTAATGGTCTTGTCGCCGCGCTCGGCGTGGTTGTATTGGGTCCGCGCGTTGCAATGGTGCAGTGCCATCGTCGGTGTGCTGTATATCGTCGGCGCGTTTAGCGGTAACGATGATCCCGTGCACCCGATCCGCTTTGGCAGCGCCAACACGGCAACGATCTCCAGCACCGAAAAAATCGATCCGCACGCCCTGTTCAAACCGATTAAAACCATCGCCGATGTCGAACGAGAAATCGCCGCCGCTAACGCCGCAGGAAAAACCGTGATGCTGGATTTTTTTGCCGATTGGTGTGTCGCCTGTTTTGAATTCGCCAAATACACTTTTCCCCAACCAGACGTGCAATTAGCCTTGCAAAATACCGTGCTGTTGCAAGCCGATGTGACCGCAAATGACGAGGCCGATCGTGCCTTACTCAGTCATTACCAAATTAAAGGCTTGCCCAGTATTTTATTTTTTGATCGCAACGGTCAGGAGTGGAGCCAGCAACGCGTCACCGGTTTTCTAAAAGCCGACGCGTTTGCGCAACACCTTTCGTTTTTACGCACCCCTTAAGGTAACCATGACACCGGCCACGGCCCATGCACAGCAACTACGCTTAAGCCGCATCAATATGTCCACCGCCGTGTACGCGGTGTGTTGGGTTTTGTTGGTGTTTTTTCGTCACCAAGGCGTGGTGCAACTAAGCGCCCTGCAATTATCGCTATTGGGCATTGCCTTGGTGGTGGTGGCGGTGGGTTTCCGTTTTTTGGTAAGCCGCAACTGGAATTTGACGTTTCGCGATCCGAGCCTGACCATCCCACAATTAATGATCGCGTCGCTGTGGAGTTTTGTGCCGATTTATTACAACCCAGCGCTGCGCGGTGAATTGTTGATGGTGCACGTCACCATGTATTTTTTTGCCTGCTTTCGACTCAAACGACAGCAATTTCTCGCGGTTTCATGCGTGCCAATCAGTTTATATCTGGTCGTCATCGCAGCCGACCAACGCTTCCATCCCGGCGTTGACATCGAACGCGAAATTTTTCGTTTTAGTTTATTTGTGGTGACACTGATTATCGTCAGCATCATAGGCGGTTATACCTATGATGTGCGGCGTGCGTTAAAACTCAAACAACAAGCGCTAATCAAAGCCAACGAAATTATCAGCCGCCAAGCCAGTTACGATGCGCTCACCGGTTTATTCAACCGACGTTATTTAATGGATGCGATGACACGCGAAGAAGCGCGTGCCAAACGACGCGGCGGCCGTTTTTCGGTGATCATTTGCGATATCGATCATTTCAAATCCATTAATGATCGTTTCGGTCATTTGGTGGGCGATCAAGTGCTGCAAGTGTGCGCCCAAACCATCACCTTGCAACTCCGTCAAGAAGACAGCATCGGTCATGCGCATCAAGGCAATGCCGACGATGTGTTGGCGCGTTACGGCGGTGAAGAGTTCGTCGTGTTACTGCCCGATACCGATGACGAAGGGGCCACCCTTTGCGCCGAACGTTTGCGCGCGGCATTAGCCGCATTAAATTGGTCACACATGGCGAACGATATTCACGTTACTGCGTCGTTTGGCTTGGCCACCTTTCGGCCCGGTGACGGGTGTAAAGATGTGTTGGCGCGCGCCGATTCGGCACTGTACGAAGCCAAACACGCCGGTCGCGATCGCGTCGTCGTCGCGCATTAAAACCGCGCGTAAAGACAGCGCGAATACTTACGTTATACTGCCATCATATCGAGTCCTTTTTCGTGCGACGTATGGCTGTGTGGCTAACTCCCTTTATCAAACATTACACCCGCTTACCGGTGCAGCGCGTTTATCTGCAACAGCTGTATTTTTCGGGTGTGCAATCGTTCTGGGTCAGCGTGATCGCCGGTGGTGCATTGGGCGCGGTGATCGTGAGTCTGGTGCAAGGTAACTTCGGTCAAAGCAGCGACACCGCCATGTCAATTTTGCTTGTGGTGGTTTTAAAAGAAGTCGCGCCACTGATGATTGGTTTGCTGTTCAGCGCGCGCAGTGCCTCGGCGTTGGCGTCGGAAATGGCGACCATGGCGGTGAGCGGCGAAATTCAAACGCTGGCCTTACTGCGTATTTCGGCGCTCGAATATTTGATGTGGCCGCGCGTGATCGCGGCCGCGCTCAGTTGCGCGCTGCTGTATATTTATTTTTCTGCCGCCGCCGTCATCGCCGGTATGTTAACCATTACGCAATCCGATCTGGGCGCACAATGGCGCGCCATTGCGCAGCACACCGATGTCATTTTGTTGGTGGCGGGCGTATTAAAAACATTTTTATTCGGCGCGTTGATCGCATGGATCGCCGCCACCACCGGTTTGCAGGCGCGCAGCGGCCTCACCGAGATCCCACGCTTGGCGTCACGAGCGGTATTACACGCCGTGATAGCCGTGTTTGTTGTCGATGCGGTTATTTTGTTAGTGAGCTAAACGCATGAAAGTGCAATGGCCGGAAGTGTCGCTCAATCCGCGCGTATTGTTTTTAACGCCGGACGAAAATCGCGCCAATGAATTATTGCATCAGGCGCGCGCGCACTGTCCACACAGCGCGGTGCTGCATTGGCACGGCAGTTTGATCAGCAATTTATCGGTACTGGAAAATTTAATTCTCGCGTGTTGCTGGCATAAACGACAACGCAGCGAAGTACTCATTGCGAAGGCGCAAACACAATTAACGGAATGGTGCGGTGACAGCGCCTTGACGACGACACTGTTGCAACAACGCCCCGCACAACTGAACGACGACCAAAAACGGGTGATCATTTTATTGCGCGCCCGTTTGCAAAATCCGGCGCAGTTATTGATATCGCACGATTGGTTTAGCGTGCGCACCAAAGCGCGTGATCGCAGCCCGCTGTTGTTGCAACGCCATTTCGCCGATGCCGTGTGGTGGTGGTTTGCCACCGAACAGGAATCGTCAACAGTGGACAGCTGGTATACCCTCACGCCCGAACAGTGGTGTGTTAACGGGAGTCCTACCGAATGAATAACGCGGCCTTACCCCCCTTGCGCCGAGTTCCGGTGTGGACCTTTGTAGTGGCGGCCATCGCGCTGTTGGTGTTAGTCATTGTGGGATTAGCGCGCACACAAGGCTGGTTCGATAACACCGTTGCATTGCATTTTTTAGCCGACAGCGCCGCCGATCTGCGCAGCGGTATGCAAGTGCGTTTATTTGGCATTAGCGTCGGCAAGGTAAAAAAAATCGCGCTGCGCCAAGATGGTCGCGTCGTTGTTGATATGGCGATTAACGACGACTACTTAAAGTTTTTACACAGCGACACCCAAGCAACGTTGGCGCGCGAAGGTTTATTCGGTGACAGTTATATTGTATTGACCAGCGATCGTCACGCTACCGGCACGGTGAATGATCAACTGCCGATCCCGTTTGATGGCGGCACCAGTTTGGGCGATTTGGTGACGCAATTAAGCGAGCGTTTATTTCCCTTGCTCGATCAATTAACGCAGTTTGCGCAGCAATTGAATGCGCCAGACGGCCATTTGCAAAGCAGTTTATTGGCATTAAACCATTTGCTCACCGAATTGCGTCAAACCCGACAGCAATTAGATAAAGCGTTAAAGCAAACCGAAATCGTCATGGCGCAACGTCTGCCCGCCACCTTAGATAAAGGCGACAAAATGCTGACCGATTTCAGCCGTTTGGCCACCAATCTCGATCACCGCTTGGCCACCATCAGTCAACAACTGGACAGCACGCTCAAACAATTCGAACAAACCGGCCAAGGCAGTACGCAAGCCGCTGAAGAACTCAAACAATTACTGCAAGAATTGCGGCCCGCGTTAAACCAAACCCTGCACGATGCCGATGTGATGATCAATAACGCCAATCAGACCATGAACAATATGCAAACGCATTGGCCTTTTACACCGGAACAATAATTTTTTTACGTTAATGTCCATCGCGCCACGATCGCCGCGCTGTGTTCACCACACTGCGGTGCCGAGTTCCGGTACGTGATCGGATGATGACGCAGCTTTAAGGGATTGGCCAAATGCGGCACGGTAACGCCGAGGCTGTGCGGCAAATGCACTACCGCCCCGCGCGCGACTAATTGTTCATCGGCAAACACCTGCGCCAGCGTATTGATCGGCCCCACCGGCACGCCGACATTTTCGAGCGCCGCTAACCAGTCTGCACGATCGCGGGTGATGGTGATTTGGCGCAGCATCGGCACCAAAATATCGCGATGTTTAACGCGCATGGCATTG
>CAZYUS010000036.1:10891-12072 GCA_964650615.1 uncultured Pseudomonadaceae bacterium
ATGAATTGCTCATCGTCGGCCAACTCTTCACAACCCGCCACGATACAAAATTTGCGAAATTGGCTGTCGTTGCCCACCGCCAACATGAAGTCGCCATCGCGCGCCGGAAACGACTGATACGGCACGATATTGGGATGTGCCGAACCTTCGCGCTGCGGCGCACTGCCGCCCACCAAATAATTCATGCCCTGATTGGCCAGCCACGCCGCTTGGGTATCGAGCAAGGCAAGGTCGATGTATTCGCCTTCGCCACTTTTTTCACGCCGGTACAGCGCCGCCAGAATGCCGCTGGCGGCATACATCCCAGTCATCAGGTCAGCTACCGCGACACCGACTTTGACCGGATCGCCGTCGCGTTCGCCGGTCATCGACATTAAGCCGCCGCGCGCCTGCACCATCGCGTCATAACCGGCTTTGTCGGCATCCGGACCGGTTTGCCCGAAGCCGGTGATGGAGCAATAAATTAGACGCGGGTTCACCGCTTTCACGCTGTCGTAATCCAGCCCGTATTTTTTTAAGCCGCCGACTTTGTAGTTTTCGACCATCACATCGCAGTGCGGGATTAACGCCCGCAAGACCGCTTGCCCCTCGGCCTGCGTAAAATCCAGTGCCAGCGATTCCTTGCCGCGATTACAACTTAAAAAATACGCCGACTCACTGCTGTCTTGTCCACCGGCGTCTTTTAAGTACGGCGGTCCCCAGCGGCGGGTATCGTCACCTTCGCCCGGTTTTTCGACCTTGATCACCTCGGCACCGAGATCGGCCAACAACTGCGTGGCCCATGGCCCCGCCAAAATCCGACTTAAGTCCAGCACGCGGACACCGTGTAGCAGCGACATCGAACGCCTCCCAAAAGCCCAGCTTGATGACGAACAGTGTAGCGGGCTTACGCGCCTGCGGGCCGATTGGCGTCACGCTCGTCCCACATTTTGTGGCGATCTGCGCCGATCTCCCCCATATTGAGGACGGATTAGTGGCCCGACCTATCGATCATGGACAAAGCCCCCCTCGATATGCAAAATGGCCCCCCTTTACGCGGCCAGACGGCCGCCACTTCGTGAAAACGTCGCAAAAAACGGCGAAAACAAGAAGCGAGATCGCAACTTCGGCGCAATATCGCGACAGTTGATGATTTAGCCAGGATGACGAGATGGCGAAAGTTTTGGTCGTTCACGGGCCTA
>CAZYUS010000036.1:12082-23842 GCA_964650615.1 uncultured Pseudomonadaceae bacterium
TTTACGGCAGCGACTCCTTAAACGACATCAACGCCCGTTGTGTCGCCGTGGCGCGCGAACTGGGCCACGAAGCGGTGTGCGATCAATTCAATAGCGAAGGCGACCTGATTAACCGCCTGCATCACGCTCGTCACGACGGCACCGCGTTCATCGTTTTCAATCCGGCCGCTTACACCCATACCAGCGTCGCCCTGCGCGATGCACTGTTGGCGGTGGCCATTCCGTTTATCGAAGTGCATCTGTCGAACCCGAAAACGCGCGAAGCGTTTCGTCACCACTCTTACTTTTCCGATATCGCGCTCGGTGTTATCAGCGGTTTCGGAAGCCTGTCTTATGAACTGGCCATGCGCGCGGCGTGCGCGCGTCTGGGTAGTTAAGTTTTTCAACCTTCAATCCAAAGGCGTAAACGCACCATGGGGAAAGAAAAAATGGATATTCGCAAAATCAAGAAATTGATCGAATTGCTCGAAGAATCCGGTATCGCTGAAATCGAAATCAAAGAAGGCGAAGAATCGGTACGTATTTCGCGCGCGTCCACCGTGCCGGCCGCCATGCCGATGCATTATCAAATGCCGATGGCCGCCCCCAGCTACGCGGCACCGACGGCCGCGCCTGCCCCCACCAGCGCCTCGGCCCCCGCCGCCACGCCCGCCAGTGCAACACCGTCCGGACACGTGGTGAAATCGCCGATGGTGGGTACGTTCTACCGCTCGGCATCGCCGGGATCAAAATCGTTTGTCGATGTCGGCAGCCAAGTCAAAGAAGGCGATGTGCTGTGCATCGTCGAGGCCATGAAAATGATGAACCAGATCGAAGCCGACAAAGCCGGCGTGATCAAAGCCATTCTGGTTGAAAATGGTAAATCGGTTGAGTTCGATCAGCCGATGTTTGTGATTGAGTAATTTCACGTAATCCGTAACCGGTTTTGCGTAGGGGCGATTCACGAATCGCCCTTTGTGCGAATTGACCCCGCACCGACAACCTGAGATTTGAAAATGACTCATCCTATTGCAAAAAAACTCGACAAGGTGCTGATCGCCAATCGCGGCGAGATCGCGCTGCGCGTGCTGCGCGCCTGTCGTGATCTCGGTATCAAAACCGTGGCCGTGCATTCCACCGCCGACGTCGATTTGATGCACTTACGCTTGGCTGATGAATCAGTTTGTATCGGCCCTGCTGCCAGCAAAGATTCGTACTTGAATATTCCGGCCCTGATCTCGGCCGCCGAAGTCACTGACGCCGTGGCCATCCACCCCGGTTACGGATTTTTGAGCGAAAACGCCGACTTTTCCGAACGTGTCGAATCCAGCGGTTTTATTTTTATCGGACCACGCGCCGAAACCATTCGCTTGATGGGCGATAAAGTGTCGGCCAAAGACGCGATGAAAAAATCCGGCGTTCCCACCGTACCTGGCTCAGACGGCGCGCTCGGCGATGACCCGTCCGAAAACGTCAAAATTGCGCGCAAGATCGGCTTTCCGGTGATCATCAAAGCCGCCGGCGGTGGCGGTGGTCGCGGTATGCGCGTCGTGCATACCGAAGCGCATTTGGTGGCCGCGATTCAAACGACAAAAGCCGAAGCCAAAGCCGCGTTTAATAACGATACGGTGTACATGGAAAAGTTTTTGGAAGAACCGCGCCATATCGAAATTCAAGTGCTATCCGATGGCCAAGGCAACGCGATTTATTTAGGTGAACGCGATTGCTCGATGCAACGTCGCCACCAAAAAGTTGTCGAAGAAGCCACCGCCCCCGGCATCACCGATGAACAACGTAAGAAAATCGGCGAGCGTTGTGTGCAAGCGTGTATTGAGATCGGTTATCGCGGCGCCGGCACATTTGAATTCTTGTTCGAAAAAGGCGAGTTTTTCTTTATCGAAATGAACACCCGTGTGCAAGTCGAACACCCGGTTACCGAAATGATCAGCGGCATCGACATCATCAAAGAACAACTGCGCATCGCGGCCGGTATGTCGTTGTCGGTCAAACAAGATCAGATCCGCTTCAAAGGTCACGCCATTGAATGCCGCATCAACGCCGAAGATCCGTTTACGTTTGTTCCGTCACCCGGTCTGATTCAACGTTTTCACCCACCGGGCGGCCCCGGCGTGCGCTGGGATTCGCATATTTACGCCGGCTATAAAGTGCCGCCGTATTACGATTCGATGATCGGCAAATTGATTTGCTACGCCGACGATCGCGCCACCGCGATCGCCCGTATGCAAACCGCGCTCGAAGAATTGGTCATCGACGGCATCAAAACCAATATTCCGTTGCAACGCGAGATCATGAACGACAGCAACTTCCAACACGGCGGCACGTCGATTCATTACCTCGAAGAAAAATTGCGCAAAAATCACTGAGATCGTTGCGTAACGAAAATGCCCGCTACGGCGGGCATTTTTATTGCTCACGAGATTAACGCGTTCGATTAAGCGTGATAATTTATTACCCGTTCCACTTCGTCTTTAGCTCCCAAAATCACCGGCACACGTTGATGCAAACTTTGGGGCTCGATATCCAGAATGCGTTGACGGCCGGTCGTGGCAGCGCCGCCGGCTTGTTCGATTAAAAACGCCATTGGATTGGCTTCGTACATCAAACGCAATTTGCCGCCTTTATCTTGAGTTTTGCTGTCGAGCGGATACATAAACACACCACCGCGATTTAAAATGCGATGCACGTCGGCGACCATCGCGGCAATCCAACGCATATTAAAATCTTTGCCGCGCACGCCGTCTTTGCCTTGCAATAATTCGCTGACATAACGCTGCACCGGGGCTTCCCAAAAACGCTGGTTCGACATATTGATGGCGAATTCTTTTGTGTCAGTTGGCACGCGCATTCCTTTTTGGGTTAACACAAACGAACCTTGTTCACGATCGAGCGTGAAACAATCGACACCGTCGCCGACGGTTAAAATAAATTGCGTTGAGGGGCCGTAAATCGCGTAACCGGCAGCGACTTGTTGCGTGCCTTTTTGCAAAAACGCTTGCTCATTGGGTTCCACACCTTCGGGACAACGCAGCACCGAAAAAATAGTGCCGACGGACACGTTGACATCAATATTGGATGAACCATCGAGCGGATCAAACACCAATAAATATTCGCCTTTGGGAAAGCGATGCGGGATCGCGTGCGGGTTGTCCATTTCTTCGGAAGCCATGGCCGCTAAATGGCCGCCCCATTCATTGGCTTCGAGCAAAATATCGTTCGACAGCACGTCTAATTTTTTTTGCGCTTCACCTTGAATATTGTCGGTGCCGGCATTGCCGTAAACACCAGCAAGCGCACCTTTACCAATCGCGGTACTGATGCTTTTGCAGGCGCGCGCGACCACTTCAATCAATAAACGCAAATCGGCGGGAATGGCATTTTTTTCGCGTTGCTTTTCAATTAAATAACGCGTCAGGGTGATGGAGGCCATGGTTTTTTCCTAATCCATTGTCGATGACGATATTGTAGGGGATGGCCGTGGCGCGCGTGCGTTTGCCATGTGCTTCGTTTAATTATTTCAACAGTCTGTAACGTTATATCAATCGCATTGCGCCGCCGCTTAAAGTCCGTACAATCGGAATTTCCGCTACGTTATCCCCTTACTTTCATATATTAGGAGCTTTGCATCATGTCGTCGTTTTCGCGCATTCAACGCCTGCCACCGTATGTCTTTAATATCACCGGTGAGCTGAAGGCCGCCGCGCGTAAACGCGGTGAAGACATTATTGACTTCGGCATGGGCAATCCCGATGGCGCGACGCCAGCGCATATCGTGGCCAAAATGATTGAAGCGGCGCAGCGTCCCGACACGCATCGTTACTCGCTGTCTAAAGGTATTCCACGCTTACGCAAAGCGATTAGCGGTTGGTATAAAAACCGTTTTAATGTCGATATCGATCCGGAAACCGAAGCCATTGTGACCATCGGATCCAAAGAAGGCATCGCGCATTTGTGTTTGGCGATGTTGGATAAAGGTGACGCGGTGTTGGTGCCGAATCCATCGTATCCGATCCACATTTACGGGCCGGTGATCGCCGGTGCGGATATTCGTAGCGTACCAATGCGCGACGGCGTCGATTTTTTTGCCGAATTAGAAAATCAAATAAAGCTGTCGTATCCGCGCCCCAAAGTGCTGATCTTAAATTTTCCGTCGAACCCGACCACGCAATGTGTCGATTTGCGTTTTTTCGAGAAAGTGGTGGCATTGTGTAAAGAGTATGGCATTTGGATCATTCACGATATCGCGTATGCCGACATTGTGTTTGACGGTTATGTGGCCCCCTCAATTCTGCAAGTGCCGGGCGCTAAAGACATCGCGGTGGAATTTTTTACCTTGTCAAAAAGTTACAATATGCCGGGCTGGCGCGTCGGTTTTATGGTTGGCAATAAAGAGTTAGTTTCGGCGTTAGGTCGCATCAAAAGTTATCACGATTACGGCACGTTTGCGCCCATCCAAGTGGCATCGATCGCGGCCTTGGAAGGGCCACAAGAATGCGTGCGTGACATTTGCGATATTTACCGCAAACGCCGTGATGTGCTTTGTGAAGGCTTAAATAAAATTGGCTGGACCATCGAAAAACCCAAAGCCACAATGTTTGTGTGGAGCAAGATCCCCGAAGCCTATAAAGAAATGAGTTCGCTGGAGTTTGCTAAAAAAGTTCTGCGCGATGCCAAAGTGGCCGTTAGCCCCGGCATCGGCTTCGGCGAAT
This sequence comes from uncultured Pseudomonadaceae bacterium, assembly GCA_964650615.1. Taxonomy (GTDB): domain Bacteria; phylum Pseudomonadota; class Gammaproteobacteria; order Enterobacterales; family Permianibacteraceae; genus Permianibacter. The sequence continues at coordinate 16,789 of CAZYUS010000036.1, forward strand.
TGGGGGATGACCATATTCGCTTCAGCTTAATTGAAAACGAAGAACGCACACGTCAAGCCATACGCGGTTTACGCGATATGTTTAAACACGATGGCTTGATTGGCGGCTAACTGCATTGCAGCAGGTTTCATAAACGCCTACAGTATCGCCGCCATTTTGGCGGCTTTTTTTTTGCATAACGCGCATGGATGCACGAATGCCGCGAACGCTGGGATGCGTAACAGTGACTGAGGGAAATCATGAAAGAATTGATTTATAAAAACGAACGCAGCTTGTTTATCATCGCCTGCGTTTTGGCCACCCTAGTGTGGCTCGTCGCCGTTATCGGCACGGTCGGTATTATTTTGCTGTTTTTGTTACTGTTTTTTCTAAGTTATTTATTTGTTCACGCCGGCTTTATCGCATGGATAAAGGGCAACGGCATCGAGGTGTCTAACGAGCAGTTCCCAGAGTTATACACGCGCTTTACCGAATGCTGCGCCAAGTTAAATATCGCGACACCACCGCGTCTATTTATCTTAAATAGCGACGGTATGTTAAATGCCTTTGCCACCAAGTTTTTGCGCAAACATTACGTTGTGTTGTTCTCCAGTGTCATTGATGCGTTCGAACACAAACCCGCGTTGATTAAGTTTTATATCGGCCATGAACTCGGCCATATCGAGCGCAATCATTTGAAGTGGGGGCCGTTTCTCGCGCCGGTGTTATGGTTGCCGTTACTCGGCAGCGCCTATTCACGCGCACGCGAATACACCTGCGATCGCTATGGCTTGGCGTGCTGCGATTCACCGGTCGATGCGTGCTACGCGCTTACGGTGCTGGCGTCAGGCGAACGCAAATGGGCCGAAGTAAAAGTGACGAGCCTGTTAAAACAAGTCGAGGAAACGCGTGGTTTCTGGATGAGTTTTCACGAGTTGACCAATGATTATCCGTGGCTCACCAAGCGCATCGCACACGTGGTCGCGCTGGGTCGCGCACAAGCACCGGAGCTGCCCAATCGCCATCCGCTCGCTTATCTTTTTGCCCTGTTCACACCACGCTCGGCCGTGCCGGGGGGTGGCGGCATTTTCTTTGTGTTTATCATCATCGGCATTTTGGCAGCGGTGGCATTACCGGCTTATAAGGATTACCAACAACGCACGTTGATGGCGCAAATGGAAGCCGCTGGATTGGGGCTTGATACCCCATCGACACCCAGCGAAGACTCTTCATACGCCGAACAAAATACGCCACCGCAGGAGCCGGTGATGCCGGATAACTGGTCGTTGGCGTTGATGCAAACCGAAGCCGTGGCCACCCAATACAACACCGCCGTGGTGCAAGAGTCACGCACGATTACGCAACTCAGTGATCTGGGTATGGCGCTCGAAACACTCACCGTAGGCGGCATTAGTCACGTTGAATTTAACGGCGATAACAGCGGCTTTACGATCACGTACAGCACTCTGTCCGACGATGGCGTCACACCGTATTGGCTGCAATACGCCATCACCGCTGGCGATGCCGAAAGCACTACGGCGACGACACTGAACTGTTACAACAGCAATTTGCCGTCATCCTGGTGGCCGTCACAGTGCCAGCAAGAATGGGCGCAATAAAACCTTAAACTACACGACGCAACTTTTTACAAGTTTGCGTCGTTGCTTGCACATTGTTGGTTGGCGCAGCGTGCCACGTTAGTTAGCGTGTCAACACCGTGTTAAGGAGTTCCATTCATGAGCGACGACATCAAAACCGTTAATGTTGCAGAGCGTAGCCATCGCCTGACGCATCAAGTGTTAGGCGTCATTGTGGCGCTGATTGGTGCGTTCTGGTTGGCCGATAACTTAGGTTTTCATATCCAGTTTTTTGATCTGGATAATTGGTGGGCGCTGTTTATTTTTATCGGCGCGATCAGCCCGTTATCGCAAGCGTGGACACGTTATCAGCAAGAAGGCTGGAATAACGCCGTAGCACGCCATGGCTTGAGCGCTGCCGCCGTGATTGCGTTAGGCTTATTGTTGTTTTTCGATTTGCATTTGCATCGCTGGTGGCCGGTGTTTTTGATCATCGGCGGGCTTTATATTATGACCAGCGATAAGCGCGATTAGTCGCCGAAATTCACGCCAACAAAACGCGCTCACCGCGCGTTTTTTTTCGTTTAAATGGTGGTTTTTCCCGCCGTTTGTTCCACCGTTTGACGCAACACCGCCGCTAACATCTTGCCCGCGCGCCCTAATGGTTTATCCATGCGATGCACCATTTTTGGTGTAAATTTATAACGCGAACCACCGTTATAATTCACTTCCAATAATCGACCATCGGCAATTTCGTCGGCCACTAAAAACGTCGGCATCCAACCAAATCCGAGGCCCATCAATAACGCCGATCGCTTGGCAATAAAACCACTTAAATAAAATACCCGTTCGCCACCGAACATCAAATTATCATCGCCACGTTCGCTCGAATCTTGCACCGATAATTCGACGTGCTGTTGCAGTGTCCACAGGTCCACTTCCGGCATGGAGGCGAGCGGGTGATGCGGTGCCACGCACAACACACATTCTATTTCGGGTAAATCTTCAGCGATCAAATACGGCTGCAGATCGGCGTCTTTTACCAACATTAAATCGGCCTGATCTTTATTAAAACGGTATTGCACGCCGTGCAAAAATTCGACCTTTACCTGTATGCGTGTTGGCACGTTTTCATCGGCCATTTTCTTTAACGCCAACATGATCGGCTCCAACGGCAAGATGCCGTCGATCACCAGCGTCAGACGCGGCTCCCACGCTTCACGCAGACGCAACGCCAGCGTTTCCATATTGCGCGCCTGCGCGAGCAGACGTTGCCCTTCCGCCAGCAACACCTGACCTTCGGCAGTCAGTGCCACGCGATAGCCGCTGCGATCCAGCAACGTCAGCCCCAGCGCGTCTTCGAGCTTTTTGATCTGATAGGAGACGGCCGACTGCGCCTTGTGCAGCTTTTCGGCGGCACGGGCGAAGCCGCCTTCTTCCACGACGACGGCGAGGGTTTGAACGGAATCGAGATCGAGGCGCATGGGCGGAATGTCAATAAAACAGATAAAAAGTGGGTGAATGTTATTCGTTTTTTGGAAGGATTGTCGAATTTTTCACCATCTCTTATCTATTCACGCCGGTGGTTAGACCGCTTAAGCCACGCGCTTTCCCGTCGTTGCTTAAGCGCTGGTTTTTTTGCCACCATACGCGCCTTCGTCTTCGCGCTGCATCGCCTCGCCCCCATGTCCGCCGGTCATCACCCACAACAACAGTGGTACACGCTTGATGTCGTGCTGACATTCGACTTTCCTCACCGTTAAAAAAGGCTGTTTTTGGTCGTCGTCACGCATTGGCGTTGGCGGCGTATTCTCGCGCACTTTTTTTAGGTGATTATGATGAAACGTATTCCCGAACCGTTCCGCATTAAAATGGTGGAACCGATTTTTTTACGCAGTCGCGAACAACGCGAAACCGCGCTCATCCATGCCGGTTACAATCCCTTTTTATTGGCCGCCGACGACGTCTTTATCGATCTACTGACCGATAGCGGCACCGGTGCCATGAGTGACCGTCAGTGGGCCGGTTTGATGATGGGCGATGAGTCGTATGCCGGTTCGCGTAACTTTTTTCATTTGCAACAAACGGTCAACGAATTGTTTGACTATCCGTTTACCATTCCGGTGCATCAAGGTCGCGGTGCCGAACAAATTTTATTTCCCGAATTGGTGAAACGCTGTCGCGGCAGCGCGCCGATTTTTTTATCGAATTATCATTTCGACACCACCAAAGCTCATGTCGAAATGGCCGGCGCTAAAGCGATCAATGTATTGACACCGGAAGCATTTGACACGCAAACGTATTTTGATTGGAAAGGCAATTTTAATGTGCCGTTATTGCAGCAGTTGATCGCACAACATGGCCGCGACAATATCGCCGGCATTGTGATGACGATCACCTGCAATAGCGCCGGTGGCCAACCCATCAGTCTTGAAAACATGCGCGCCGTGTCGGCGCTGGCCAAACAGCATCAGATCCCAGTGATTCTCGATGTGGCGCGCTTTGCCGAGAACGCATGGTTTATTAAACAACGCGAAAAAGGCTATGCCAACCACAGCATCCGCGACATCGTAAAAGCCACGTTTGCGTGCGGCGATATGATGACCATGAGCGCCAAAAAAGACGGCCTCGTCAATATCGGTGGTTTGTGTTGTTTTAAAGCCGATGAAGCGTTGTTCAAAGCGGTGCAAGTCCGCTGCGTGGCGATGGAAGGATTTGTGACTTACGGCGGTTTGGCCGGCCGCGATATGGAAGCGCTGGCGATTGGATTGAAAGAATCGGTCGAAGAACAGTATCTAGCGTATCGCATCGGCCAAGTGGAATATTTAGGTCGCTCGCTACGCGATGGCGGCATTCCGATCCAATGGCCAGTCGGTGGTCATGCAGTGTTTATCGACGCCAAAAAAATGTTGCCGCATATTCCGTCACATCAATTTCCGGCGCACGCGTTAGCGAACGCGCTATACCTTGAGGCGGGTGTTCGCGGCGTCGAGATCGGATCGTTATTATTAGGACGAAATCCGCAAACTGGCGAGCAAGAACCATCGCCGTTTGAGTTGCTGCGATTGACCATTCCGCGTCGCACGTACACTAACGATCACATGGACTATATCGTCACAGCGTTGCAAGGCGTGAAACAACAAGCCGAAAAAATTGTTGGTTATGACTTTGTTTACGAAGCGCCGGTGTTGCGGCATTTCACCGCCCGATTAAAACCGGTGATTTAACGCTCAAGAAAAAAGGGCCGGTTGTTACCAACCGGCCCCTCGCAGAATGCAAGAATTTTAGAAGTTCATTCACGTCGAAACGTAAATGGAGAGCTGCACACAATGGCAGCCAAATACAGAATCGCTTTCCCGAGCGCACCCATCCACTGGATGTCACTACGCTAACTCGGCATTGGCTGCCGGGGGCTATTTGACCGTGTTCCCGACAACCTTTCAGTTGTGATTTAGTAGCCTTTTGTATCGCACTGTAGCGCGTGAGCATTACGTTCGCTGTTCGAACGCCCGCCATTTGACTTTCAACGGCGATGCTTTAGCGTAGCGACCCATTCTTGCGGACGGTTTGCCATGGCTTTTATCGAATTAAAACTGCAATTACAGCGTGAACAGGCGGACACTCTGTCCGATTGGCTAGACGAGGCCGGCGCCTTGGCGGTGACCATGGTTGATGCCGAAGACCAGCCGATTTTGGAACCCGGCCCTGGGCAAACCCCGTTGTGGGAACAGTTGGTACTTACCGCCTTATTTGACGCCGAGGTCGATTGCGAAGCCATCGCCGCGCATTTGATGGCCCATTGCGATTGGCCGGCCGGCACGGCGCTGCGCTGGCAGGCGGTGCCAGACCAAGATTGGATACGGGTATGGATGGATCGCTTCCAACCAATGCCATTCGGGCGCCGTTTATGGGTGTGTCCGAGCTGGCATCCGGTACCGGCCGAGGCACAAGTGGCCTTGCTGCTTGACCCTGGCCTGGCCTTTGGCACCGGCACCCACCCCACTACGCGGCTATGTCTGGAATGGCTAGACAGCGCCGATTTAAACGGTAAACACGTCCTCGATTACGGATGTGGTTCCGGCATTCTGGCGATTGCGGCCGCCAAGTTAGGCGCGGCCCGCCTCACCGCCATTGATAACGATCCGCAGGCCTTGTTGGCAACGCGCGAAAATGCCGCCCGCAATGCGGTTGACCTTGCTTCAGCCAGCGTCGCCTTGCCGCCGCTGGCGGACGATTTTCGCTGCGACGTGATCGTGGCCAATATTTTGGCCGAGCCCTTGCGCGCGTTGGCACCATCGTTTGCACAGTGGTTGCCCTGCGGTGGAAAAATCGTGTTGTCCGGATTGCTGGCGACGCAAGGTGATGAGCTGATACAACGCTATCAGGCGTGGTTTGACGATTTGCAGATCGATCAAATTGAGGATTGGATCCGGTTAAGCGGCATTCGGCGCTGATGGATCGGTCAGATAATGCTAGGCTTGCAACACTGCCTCGTCTTTGCACTAAACGATAAACAACGATAAATAGAATGGAAGCAAAGTTCACCCGTTGCCCTCACTGCAAAACGGTTTTCCGTTTGCTACCGCATCAACTGGCTGCCGCCCAAGGTCGGGTGCGTTGTGGTGCGTGTTTACAAGTCTTTCCGGCTGATCACCATTTCGTTCGACCGGTAACCAAAAACGCCAGCGTGAGCGCAGCTATCGCGCCTGAAAAAAACGTACCGACGGCATCTATTGCTCCGCCGGTTGCCCCTGTTTCAGAGACCCCGAAGATCGACGCCACGCCGGTCGCCGACGCAGCGACGATATCGGCTGTGGCTATCGCAACCGCACCGGAATTCGATCACGAAAATATCGACCATAACGATGACGACGTGGTGTCAACGACAAGCAGCACACCGTCGCCCCCTATCGCGATGCCGCCGTTCACCGACGAACCCGACCCATGGTCGGATTTCGGGTTTAACCCCGCGCCTAGCCCGATCGAAGCACCCCCTGTCGTCACCACCGATGAAACGGCGTTAGCAACCGCATCGGAGCCGCCTGTGCCAGAACACGATGACGCACGCGACAACGCCTTTTTCAGCGACGATTTCGGAGCCGATAACGGCGACGATGACGCCCTCTCATGGGCTACACCTGATGCCGATACCGAAACCGAAACCAAAGCCAAAGCGGAAGCCGAAACCTGCGCCGAAGCCGAAGCCGTTCCGATGGCAGCATACGACAATGGCCCTAGCGACGAAGTGCAAGCTCACTTCAATGCCATGCGCGCGGACGATGGCGACCTGCGCTTTGACGATGACAACGGTCTTTCGGTGGATGACGATCCCCGCGACGAACCCGTCTATGACGAGCCGACCGCCGCCACCGCACCGCTGCCTGCCGACGATCCCGACGACGATTTTATGAAGTTCGAGATCCGCGACGATGTACCCGCCGATACCAGCAATTTGCCGCCCGACTGGTTCAAAGGCTCGCCACGAGAAGAAGAACTGG
>CAZYUS010000037.1:0-23703 GCA_964650615.1 uncultured Pseudomonadaceae bacterium
CGGAAGATCGCGGCTTTCAGAAATTCCTTATAAGCATAATCATCGCCCGAAGAAGCGACCGAGCTGAGGACTGAGGTGAGGCCGAGGAGGATGAGCTTGAGACTTTTCATAGAGGTAACCTACTGTTTCCATTCGTTTTTTGATTTCGAAGCTGGAGACTGCTCCGCTCAAAATCTTGCATTCAGCAACAAGTGAATAATGTACTAAACCACTCAGATAAAACAGATGAACGTACTTCAGGTTGCAAGCGGATCCGTAGTTTTACTTCGGAAATGAAAATCTAGCGCGGGAGAGGTTGAGTGGGTGAAAGACACAACCACCGACCTGCTCTTCGCACCCAGGAGGGCTTCGTTGAGAAGGTCGGTGTTCTGTTGTGTTGCTAGACAACGATGTGTCTCATGCATCGTTGTCGCCCCCGATATTGCCGTTAGTTGACTTCTTTTAGTAGGTATTCTTTCTTCAATTCTTCGTCGGTTTTGTAGTTTTACTTCGAAATTCAGATCAAGTCCGCGCGGCGCGAATTTTCTGAACTTTCCTGAGCGGCGAGGGAGTCGCGTCCATCGCTCAAGGTCTCAACGTCGAGTCGATTTTCGAGCCTCTGATTAGGCTGAGAAATTCGAGTGAACTGAACATCAATTTCGTAAAATCGATCGCTTTCCGTAGTGCTTTTTGAAATTTCGGTGACCTCATTCAAATAGCGCTGAGTGAGTTCGCGAATCTTACGTAATCCCTCCGGAGAGACAGGGAGCGCCCCTAAACTAAAATGTTCTTCATCCGTGTCGCGCAGGGTTTCCGCATTCAAAATCTGAATCCGCCGCGCTAGCGAGTGCTTCAAATCGGAGTCTTTAGCGGTTTCGAACTCTGCGAGGAGCCCCAAATATTCTGTTTCCGATTCAGTGAGTTTCAGTTCTCTGGCTACGCCGTAACAGCGTTCTTTCGAAAGAAATTTCCTGCCCTTTAGGATTTCAGTGAGCATGGCTGCCGATAGTCCGATTCGATGAGCGAATGCACTCGTCGTGTATCGAGGATTTTTTGCTTTTCTCTCTTCTATACTGGCCAAGACAAATTCACGGACGGTTCGATAATTAAAATTCATGGAACAATAATGCACCGCATCAGTATCTGAAAATAGGGGTAATTTACTTCAGGTTAGGCCCGAATTGGTAGTGGAGCTACGGATTCTGAAGGCTCAGATTTCGTAGAGATCGAGGAGGGTGATGAACATGGATTCCTCTTTTGATTTCTTCAAAATGGAATCGGATTTTTCGATGTATTCGAGCGCGAGTTTTTTAATCGCAGCAAAATCTTTTCGTGAAAGGCCGACCACGCCCGTAAATCTCAGGTCTTCTTTTCCGGGGCGCTCCATCGCTGCGAGAGACTGCCAGCGCCAGTTGGCGTGATGACGGGTGTACATCGGAGAGTCAACCGAAACATGGATCCGCGCTTTTCCGATTTTAAAGAGACCGGAAGCTTCGACGTCGACAAGCCCTGTGGATTTTAGAAATTTGAGTGCTTCTTTTACGACGGAAAGGGGAAGGCTCAGGCGTTTCGAAATCGCATCGGCTGTGCCGAATTCTGGGAAGGCCGTTAAAATATGAATCGCCGAGTACCACCAATGACTGTAATAGATGGCTTGAGTTTCGCCCGTAATCTTGTCCGCGATTTTTAAGCGGGAGGAAATGGGGCTGCGTTTTTTCCTGAGCGCTTCAAGTTCACGGGAGAAAAATTTCTTCAATTCCTCATTTCCCGCGCGGCTGATTTGAACGAGGGTTAGAAAGTACTTTGTCTCGTAACCATCATGTCCGAAAAAATCGGAAATCAGGATCGCTTGTTCGAGGCTCAGGTTTGCTTTGCCGTTTAGAATTTGTGAAATGTAGGAACTTTGGCATTTCAGGACTTCTGCGAGGCGCGAACGTAGACCACGGTTTTCACCTTGGGTATCGAGCTTCGACTCGAGGTAGGAGAGATAGGAATCGTGTTCATAAACGCTCATGAGAGAAGTTTAAGGGCCGATTTACTTTACTGCAAGTTAACAGAGGTGAGCCTGAGCGCGGGCAGGTGAAGAAAAAGCGCCTCCGGGAGCCTTTCAGCTTCCGGAGGCGCGTTGCGCATGCAGGGTTGGGGGAAGTGTTTAGTAACAGAGTCTTGAGTTTTTCAGCGTGTCGATGAAGGTTTTCGCGGCATTGTAATCGTTCGTGCCGTTTAAAACTTCAGCTCCGACCGCGACACGGAAGTTGTAGCTCCATCCAGCGTAGCTGCCGCGACCGAGAAGCTGGCATGCTTCCGGGCGTCCATTCATGCGACAGACGCCTGCGTTTTCAAGCTGCTTCATCGTAGCGAGTGCTTCATTCGAGTTGTTCGTTCCTGAAAGAGCGAGCTCTCCAGCCATCACGCGAAAATTGTAAGTCCAACCGGAGTAGCTTCCAGGGCCCGCGAGTTTACAGGTTTCTTCAGGAGAGACGATGCACATTCCGTCTTGTGCGTATCGATTCAGGATTTGGAGGGCTTGATCTAAGTTATTGGTTCCTTCCATGACTTGATCATTGAGAGCGATGCGGAAATTGTAGGTCCAGCCGTTTGCAGAGCCTGGGCCGAGTAATTTACAAACGCTTGCAGGGTAACTGTTATTGATTCCGCCACCTGTTCCACCCGGCCCACAACGCCGACCCGGAGGACAGGGTTCGATCGGAGGGCGTCCACCGCCCATTCCGCGTCCGATTGCGGTTTGAATCGCGAGATCGAGTTGTTTCTCAAGCTGCATGAGATCGCGAGTCGAAAGTGTTTGTGCGTAAATCCGAACGGTTTGTTGGAGCTGACGAGATTTTTCGATGACGATTGCAGGCGTCTGAGCGGATGCCGTGGTGATTGAAGTGAATAGAAATGCAGCTAGAGCGATCGGAGGGAAGGTGGGAAGTTTAGAATGGATGGACGTTTTCATGTGACTCTCTCCTGGCAAATGATGGATCCCGGCCAGTAACCCTGAGACTAGAAGTCCCGTCCGGGGATCTCCCGTAGAGCAATCTCTAGACCAGGTGCGTCATAGTTTATTGCGTTTATATGGGCTTTGAAGGGGGTGCTGGTGCGTTTTGGTCGGGCGGAGTGGCTCTGAGTAGGGCGCGGAGGTCTTCCGGGGTTCAGATGAACAAGAGCAAGAGAGCTGCTGCAGCCGGAAGCGCTTGGATGAAGAGAATTTTTTTGTTTGCGGTAACAGCACCAAAGATTCCTGCGATGATCACGCAAACCAGAAAGAAAATTTTAAGTTGGTGCCCGAGAAGGGGGTCACTGTTGAATAAGCTCCAGAAGAGGCCTGCCGCGAGAAATCCATTATAGAGACCCTGGTTCACAGCTAATGAAGCCGAATCCTTCGCTTGTTCGGGCGATCGTCGAAAGATTTTCATCCCGACGGGTTTTGTCCAAAGAAACATTTCTAGATAGAGAAACGCGAGATGGGAAAGAGCGCTCACGCCGATCAGGACATCTGCTGCGATTTTCATTTTTGATCTACCTTGAACTTTGATGAAATGGTGGACCGTAGCGGGGTCGAACCGCTGACCTCTACAATGCCATTGTAGCGCTCTACCAACTGAGCTATAGCCCCGAAAGAGGCGCGCATTGTATGGACCGATCCCGGACCTGTCAACAACACACGCCAAATATTTTTAATTTCTTTTCGCAATAAAATCCAACGCGCGTTCAATGCGCGATATCACTCGCTCGCGTCCGATCAATTCGGCGGTAATATCAATCGACGGTGACACGGTTGAGCCGGTAATCGCAACGCGAAGCGGTGGTGCAACTTTGCCAAAACCCAATCCTAATGTTTTGCAAGTTTCGTCAATCACGTGATGAATATCGCTGGCGACAAATTCACTCAACTCGCGCAAACGTTGCAACAACATTTGTAGCGCCGCTTGCGTTTGCGCCGTTAATTGTTTTTCGGCCGAGGCGGCGTCGAACGAATCGAATTCTTCATAAAAATAGCGACTCGCCGCAGCCATTTCTTTTAATGTTTTGCTGCGTTCTGCCAATATTTTAACTACCGCAGACAACGCCGGACCGTTTGAACAATCAATATTCTGATCGTTCATATGCCAATGTAAATGTGCGGCGACTTCTTCGGCAGGCAACGATTTAATGTAATGATGATTGAGCCACAACAGCTTCTCATTATTAAATGCTGAGGCCGATTTATTGACATCTGCCACATCGAAATGCGCAATCATTTCATCCATCGTGAAAATTTCCTGATCACCATGCGACCAGCCCAAACGCACCAGATAATTTAATAATGCTTGCGGCAAATAACCATCATCGCGATATTGCATGACGCTGACCGCACCATGACGTTTGGATAATTTTTGTCCGTCATTACCCAAAATCATCGGCACATGACCATATATCGGTAACGTCGCGCCCAATGCTTTTAAAATATTGATTTGTTTCGGCGTATTCGACACATGATCGTTGCCACGGATCACGTGGCTGATCTGCATATCCCAATCATCGACGACGACGCAAAAGTTATACGTCGGCGAGCCATCACTGCGAGCAATAATAAAATCATCCAATTCGTTATTGCTGATCTCGATGCGCCCCAGAATGGCGTCATCCCAAACCACGCTGCCTTCGAGAGGATTTTTAAATCGCACCACAAATGGCTGTCCTTGATCCTGAATCATTAGGTTACGACAGTGGCCGTCGTATTTGCCAAAAGCGTCTTTACCCTCGCCCGTGCGCAACGAATCCAAACGCTCCTTGGTACACGTGCAGCGATAGGCACTGCCCGCCTCCACCATTTGCGCAATCACGTCCTTGTAGCGATCAAAGCGTTTGGTTTGGTAAAACGGACCTTCATCCTGCTTTAACCCCAACCACGCCAAACCATCGAAAATGGCCTTCACCGCCGCGTCGGTTGAGCGTTCCAGATCGGTATCTTCGATACGTAAAACGTATTTTCCGCCCTTGCGACGGGCATAGAGATAACAATACAGCGCGGTGCGCGCGCCACCAACGTGTAAATATCCGGTCGGACTTGGAGCAAAACGGGTGCGAACAGTCATGGTCTTTCGAGCTAGCCTTTTAACGGGGCGCGAATTGTACCCAATGGATCACGTGCTTGCTGATGTTGTCTGGCTTTTAAGCGCGCTAGCGAACCACATCAAGGTTGGTAAAACGAAGCGCGAACCGCCTTTGCATCAAAAAACATGCAACTAGGTAAACCGCGAATCCGGCGACGCATTTAACGCTTGCCAAAGCGAATGCTCCTCCCTAGAATGCGCGCCTCGCCGGAACAACCCAGACCGGCTTCTGCGCAAGCAGCGACAACGTCGGGCGTTTAGCTCAGCTGGGAGAGCATCTCCCTTACAAGGAGGGGGTCGGCGGTTCGATCCCGTCAACGCCCACCAAATAAAAAAGACCTAGCGAGCAATCACTAGGTCTTTTTTTATCGTTTTAATTTCGTTGAATTATTCTTCGTCGAAATTAAAACTAATGGCGACAATTTTGCGCATAAAATCGCGCTCGCGTTCAAATCGTTTTTGCATTTTTTCCATTTCTTTTTCGAGCTGTGCTACACGTTGCTCCAATACTGACGTACTGGCGCCATCACTGATGGTTTCTTTTATTTTATTGCCATTCGGTTGTACTTCGCTAACCGGCACCATCAATTCGTCTTTTAATTCTTGCGCCACTAGTTTCACGACGGCATCGTCTAATACGTGTTTTTCTTCGAGAAATCCGAACAAAAGCAGGCGATCACACAGCGTATTGATGCGGCGCGGAACACCCGCAGTAAAGTCAAAAATAGTTTTATAGGCTTCAGGAGTAAATGTCGGATCGGTTTTCCAACCGACTTTACCTAAGCGGTGTTCGATGTAGGCCTTGGTTTCATCCACATCCAGATGTGCGAGATGATACGAAGCGGTGATGCGCTGACGAACTTGTTCGAGATCGGGGTGTTTCACCAGATCACGAAACTCAGATTGTCCGAGCAAAAAGATCTGCAATAACACCGCACCTTTATAATGCATGTTGGATAGCATTCGCAGCTCTTCAATTGATTCCAGCGGCAAGTTTTGCGCCTCGTCGACCACCAACATGCAACGTTTGCCTTCACGCATACGGACTTGCAAAAAATTCTCTAAATTTTTCAGCAACGTCGTTTTATCGGAGCCTTGATGAGCCAGACCGAAGGTGGCCGCGACCATGCGCAGAATGTTGGTCGAATCCAACTGTGTGTTGGTCATCTGCCCAGCGACGAGGTCTTTTTTATTTTCGAGATCGGCGAACAGTGTGCGCACCAGCGTGCTTTTGCCGGTGCCGACATCGCCGGTCACAACAATAAAGCCCTCGCCCTGCGATACGCCGTATTTCAAATACGCAAGCGCGCGTTTATGCGTACTGCTGCCGAAGAAAAAGAAAGGATCGGGGGCCAGTTGGAATGGTTTGCCCGAGAGTTTGTAATATGACTCATACATAGCGTTTATTGCATCCTAGCGATCGGTCGATTGAAAACTGACAGATGATGTCCGGCGCGAATTATAGGTCGTTGGCCAACTGGTCGCCATCACCAGAGGCGATAGAGCGTTTGCCCTAGCATGGCTCGCTCACATTCAAGTCTTTCAATACGCCGTCAGCAACGCCATAGATAAAGCCGTGAATATGCAGCTCCTGCCCTCGTTCCCACGCCGAACGTACAATCGTGGTGTGACTGACATTGCGAACCTGTTCGATGACATTTAGCTCGCACAGACGATTGATGCGCCCTTCGCGTTCGGGAATGGCGTCAAATTGATTTTGATGATGGCGATGCACATTTTTAATATTTTCGAGCCAGTTGTCGACGATGCCCAAGCGCAGGTCATCGTGTGCGGCCATCACGCCACCACAACCATAATGACCACATACAATAATGTGTTTTACTTTCAACACATCGACTGCGTATTGCATCACCGACAAACAATTAAAATCGGTGTGACTGACCACGTTAGCGACATTGCGGTGAACAAATACTTCACCCGGCAACAAGCCCACGATTTGATTGGCCGGAACGCGAGAATCGCTGCAACCGATCCATAAGAACTGAGGGTGCTGTTGATTGCGCAAGCGGCTGAAAAAATCAGAATCTTCTCGTTTCAGTCGGTCAGACCAATTGCGATTATTCACAAATAATCGTTCATTTTCTTTATCGTGATTCATTACAACGACTCCGGCCATTGTGTGGCGTCAATTAAAATGGCGAGGCAGCGTTCAAGACCAGCTTGATCGATAGCATCGAAACGGCCGACTTGAGGACTATCTATATCGAAAACACCCCACAGGTTGTTGCCGATCATGATCGGCATGACGATTTCGGATTGGCTGGCGCTATCACAGGCGATGTGATCAGCGACGGCATGGACGTCATAAATCAATTGGGTCGTTTTGCTGCGAGCGCACGCGCCACATACGCCTTTTGAAAACGGAATGCGCACGCACGCCACCTTGCCCTGAAATGGCCCCAGCACTAATTCTCGCTGTCGGTTCAAATAAAATCCGGCCCAATTAAGCTGCGGAACACGTTGATAAATGAGCGCGCAAAATTGCGCGCAATTTGCGAGCCAATCCCGCTCGCCAGCCAATAACGCGGCAGTCTGTTGTGCCAACATCTGATAGGCCTGACGTTTTGCGTCATCATCGTGCATATCCAGCGCAGAAGCGTGTTCGACGTGCATCACTCTTGTTCCGAATTTCGGGGCGCGCTATTTAAGCATATCGGGGCGGTCAAACCTAGATAAATGCGGCAAATGAGGCTAGTCATCACCTAGATCAATTCGCGTGGTTTTCCAACGCCATAGCCTTGTGCGTAATCGATCCCGATGTCACGCAACTTCATCAAAATTTCGTCATTTTCGACAAATTCAGCAATCGTTTTCATGCCCATCACCTGCCCCACTTCGTTGATCGACTTCACCATGGCGTAGTCGATATGGTTATTGGCAATTTCCTTCACGAAGGTACCGTCGATTTTTAAATAATCGGCTGGCAAATTTTTGAGATACGCAAACGACGACATCCCCGCCCCAAAATCATCGATCGCGAAACGGCAGCCGAGGCTTTTTAAGCGCGCAATAAACCCGCGCGCCGCGTGTAAGTTACTCACCGCAGCAGTTTCGGTAACTTCAAAACTGATGAGATGCGGCGGGATCTGCATGGTGGTCACTTGTTCCGCGACAAATTCGGAGAATTGATGTTGCCCCAAGCTCGCCCCCGAAACATTAATCGCACAGGCGACCGGTGCCGACGATGATGATAACTGCCGTTGCAACCATTTCAAGGTGTTGGTCAATACCCATTTATCGATCATCAAGACTAAATTAAATCGTTCGGCAGCCGGTAAAAACACTCCGGGCGGGATCACGCTGCGATCCGTATCAATCATGCGCACTAAAATTTCCTGATGCACAATGATGCCGGTTTGCGTACACACAATTGGCTGCGCGTACAGTTTGAACCGGTCTTGTTGCAACGCTTGCACAATGCGCGAGACCCATTGCATTTCAGTGTGGCGCAGCGCCACTTGGGCGTCTTCGTCAGAATACACGCGGAGCTGGTTACGTCCGGCTTCTTTGGCGTGAAAACAGGCCGCATCGGCCTGCCCCATTAAGCTGGCCCAATTTTGTTCGGTGCTGGCGATGGGTACCAAACCGATGCTGACACTGACCGAAAAGCTTTTGTCCGACCACGTGAACAGATAATCCTCGACACGGCGGCGAATATTTTCACATCGCTTTTTGGCCGCTGTAATAGTGATATTAGGAAACAACACACCGAATTCGTCACCACCGACACGCGCCAACATATCGCCGGGATGCAATTCGAAACGAATGAGTTCCGTCAGTTGGCGGAGTAATTCGTCACCCGCGACGTGTCCACACGTGTCGTTGATCACTTTGAATTGATCGACATCGATATATGCCATTGCCGCAAAACGCGAATCTTTGCCGCCTAACATCAAGCAATCTTGTAAACGGCGTTCGAATTCAGCGCGGTTGCATAACCCCGTCAGTTGATCGTGCGAGCGTTGAAAATGAATGGTATCCGCCAACGATCGCACATGAAACAAGTCTTTAAGCGTGATGATCCAACCTTTGATAGCGGCGTGATCGATGGCGGTTGCCGTAATATCAAACGGAAATTCGGTGCCGTTGGGCCGTACCAGTAAGGCGCTATCCGATAGCGTTCGTAAAAAATGATCGTCGCCAAATTGAGTAGCATCGAAGGTGATTGCGATACGCGAGTTTTCATCAACGAATTGCAATAAATCGGAGATCAGGTAGGCACGTTCATCAAGTTCTTCCATTCCCAATAAACGTTTTGCAGCGACGTTGATCATCATGACGCGCCCGTTTTGTGCGCAAATCATCACCGCTTCGCGCAATGCCGCAAACGCCGCCGCCATCAGAATGGCATCGTGATCACCCGAAGTCGTCGCATCCATTGTCATCAAGCACAACAAAATAAGGACGAT
Source organism: uncultured Pseudomonadaceae bacterium (assembly GCA_964650615.1). Classification (GTDB taxonomy): domain Bacteria; phylum Pseudomonadota; class Gammaproteobacteria; order Enterobacterales; family Permianibacteraceae; genus Permianibacter. The sequence continues at coordinate 9,509 of CAZYUS010000037.1, forward strand.
AATAAAAAAGATAGTTCACATTGGCGATGACCGCAGTGGCATCCCCCAAATGTGTTGGTTAACATAGCGGACGTTTTTTTATTGTTGTGTTGTCGTGTCGATTAGCATCTCGGGCCAGCGTGACGATACCGCTTCACCGTGTAACGGTGTTTGCAGTACGGTGCTGGGCGATGACATCTGTCGCGGCTGCGGCCGCCACTTCGAAGAAGTTCGCGACTGGCACCGATTCAGCCCCGAACAAAAGCGCGATATCAATCGTCGCCTGAACCAGAATCGACGCCAGATAACGAACGATTAAACGATTCAGATCAGTCAATTACCCCCAAAATCTAAAGGAAAATATAATGTCTCGCATGGCCATTGCCGATATTTTCAAAGGCAAAGCAACCGTCGGTGAGCGGGTTCGTATTCAAGGCTGGATACGGACACGCCGTGATTCCAAAGCCGGCTTGTCGTTTTTGAATGTGCATGATGGCTCGTGCTTCAATCCGATTCAGGTCATTGCCGAAACCGCTCTGCCCAATTACACCAGCGACGTACAAAAACTGACCACTGGCTGTTCGGTGGATATCGTTGGCGTTATTTCGCCCTCTCCGGCACAAGGTCAAGCGGTCGAATTAAAGGCCGAAAGCGTTACCGTACTCGGCTGGGTTGACGACCCCGAAACCTACCCGATGCAGCCCAAGCCGCACAGTTTCGAATACTTGCGCGAGCAAGCCCATTTGCGTTCGCGTACCAACGTCATTGGTGCGGTTACGCGTGTACGTAACTGCATTTCGCAAGCGATACACCGTTTCCATCATGAACGTGGATTTATGTGGATCGCGGCACCGATCATCACCGCTTCAGACTGCGAAGGCGCGGGCGAAATGTTCCGCATTTCAACCCTGGATATGGCGAACTTGCCGCGCACCACCGATGGCAAAATCGACTACAGCCAAGACTTTTTCGGCAAAGAAGCCTTTTTGACCGTTTCCGGCCAGTTAAACGTCGAAACCTACTGTATGGCGATGTCCAAGGTTTACACCTTCGGCCCCACGTTTCGCGCCGAAAATTCCAACACCTCGCGCCATTTAGCCGAATTCTGGATGGTGGAACCGGAAATCGCGTTTGCCGATTTATCCGCCGACGCTGATCACGCCGAAGACATGCTCAAATACGTGTTTAACGCTGTGTTAAACGAACGCGCCGACGACATGGCGTTTTTTGTCGAACGCGTCGAAAAAACCGCCATCGGACGACTCGAAAATATTATTAAAAATAATTTCGTGCGCATGGATTACACCGAGGCGGTAAAAATTCTGCAAAACAGCGGTGAGAAATTTCAATTCCCAGTGCAGTGGGGCATTGATCTGCAATCGGAACATGAACGCTGGCTGGCCGAAAAACATGTCGGTCGCCCAGTAGTACTGATGAATTACCCGAAAGACATCAAAGCGTTTTATATGCGTTTGAATGACGATCACAAAACGGTGGCGGCGATGGATATTCTGGCACCGGGTATCGGCGAAATCATCGGCGGTTCGCAACGCGAAGAACGCCTCGATGTACTCGATATGCGCATGAAAGAAATGGGATTGCCGATCGAAAACTATTGGTGGTATCGCGATTTACGTCGCTACGGAACCGTACCGCATGCTGGCTTCGGTTTAGGCTTCGAACGTTGCGTTGCTTATGTCACTGGTATGCAAAACGTACGTGATGTGATCCCCTTCCCCCGCTCGCCGCGTAATGCGGAATTCTGATGAGGACTTTATGATGGCCGTTAGCAATAACACCCAAATCACTAACCGCGAATTTATCAGTGATGCCAGCGAATTTTTGCGTCGCTTAGAAGCCGAACCGAGCAACAACCTTTCGGTCGCCCGTCGTGCCGAAGAAGCCAAATACACGCGTGTCAATAAACTGCGCGACGAGGTGTTGCCAGAGCAAAACCACGCCAAGTTGTGGCAAGGGTTTTAAGCACGGCAGAAACCAAAAAAAGCGTGACCCCCATTACGGCTCACGCTTTTTTTGTGCATTTGAAACGGCGCATTAGAAACGCCGCCAGAAATTTTTATCATCCACGGGCTCAATCGTGCGCGGCGCTGTTTTCGGTGTGCCGATGTAGATAAACCCAATAATGTGTTCATTTACCGCGCCACCTAATTGGCGACAGACGAAGTCGTCATAGGCCAGCTCTCCGGTACGCCACATCGCCCCCAAGCCCATGGCTTGTGCGGCATTTATCAGTTGAGCGGTGGCGAGTCCCGCTGTGATCAACTGCTCTTGACGCGGCGTTTTATCGCTCTCGACGTGATGAAATAATGCGACGATTACCATCGGTGCGCGTGTTGGTAACAACTGCGCACGCGCGGTTTTAGCCACGTCGGTCTCACCTTTGCGCAGCAATGCTTCGCGATAAATGTCGCCCAAACGATTCAAGCCGTCACCTTCAACGACAATAAATCGGTAGGGTTTTAAATTGCCGTGATCCGGTGCGCGCAAAGCGGCCTGAAACAGCGACGACAGTTGTTCCGCGTCGGGAGCCGGAGCAGCAAGCTGCCCGCACGACTGTCGTTGTAATAGAAACGATAATGCCGTCATGATTGCGCCTTGAGTAAAAAAGTACCCGCGCACTTTAGGGATTGCGATCGCCTCTTAGCAACGGCCATGAGGTAAAGAAAATACGATTAGCACGTCACCAATGACGTGACGCCAGCGCGAATCGCGATACGAACCAAATTGGGTAGATCATCGACCCGCAATTTTTGCATTAACCGCGAACGGTAGGTGTCGACGGTCTTTGAGGATAACCCTAGCTGCAAGGCGATCTCGCCGCTGGACTTACCTTCGACCACCATCTCAAACACCTGACGTTCACGCCACGACAAGGTTTGCACCAGTTGCACCGGATCGTGTTCGTTGGCATGTTGCGGTGATAACGATTCTTGCGCCACAAAAATCGGCATACGCGGAAGATGAACCAGCAGCTTTTGCGACACGGCTTGTCCCGACTGCGAATCGAGCTGGGCGGCAACAAAAATCGCGTCGACCTTGCGTTGTTGACACACTGCCACCGTTTCGGCAACCGTGCGGGCATGGACTAACTCGACGCAGCAGGTGTTTTGATAACACCATTTGGTCAATGAATGGCGTGCCGGACTTTGTTCGTCCAGCACGACAAGGGTGACGGGAGTTGTAGCAGACACGTTACGTTAGTTTCTTCGGTAGCTGACAAGGGCGCCGTAGGCTACACGAACAACCGTCAATAATTTGTCAGGTTTTTGCGTAAGTCCCTGTCAAAAAGCCATTTGTGCGACAGGTTTCCAAATTTGACTTCAGGAATCGACTGACACGATGCCTTCGCGCACCGCAAAACGCACCAACGCTGGAACATCGGCAACACTTAATTTTTGCATCAAGCGGCTGCGGTACGTGTCCACGGTTTTCGGTGATAAAAACAATTTGCGCCCGATCTCGCTGCTCGAATGCCCTTCCACCACCAGCTGCAATACCTGACGTTCGCGCGAACTGAGCAATTGCAATGGCGATACGTTTTGCGCCGCCCGTTGTTTCAAGTCGCGCATGTGTTCAGCAATTTCTTTGGTGTAAAAACGTTGACCGCGCGCCACAGAACGAACCGCCTCGACGATTTCCTTGCTCGCCCCACCCTTCAACAAATAGCCCCATGCACCGGCCTTGTCGGCCTCTTGCACGTAATATTCGTTGTAATGCATGGACAAGATGATCACTTTGCAACTGGCATGACGTTGAGTCAGGCTGTGCAGCGCTTCGATGCCGTTCATGGTTGGCATCGAAATATCCATGATGGCGACATCGACCGGATTATCTTGCAGCAATTGCAAGGCAGTCGCGCCATCACCGGCCTCGCCAACAACTTCAATATCGGCCGCACTCGACAAAATCAGTTTCAAACCATCTCGCATGACCGGATGATCATCCACTAAAAACACTTTAATCATTGCTCCATCCTCAATGACAGCTGTACTTCGGTGCCGCGCCCAAGCTTAGACTGTATGTTCAAGCCGGCACCAATACTATTTGCCCGTTCGCGCATGCCGATCAAACCATAATGCCCCGGTAAGCGAGCCATGGCGTTCGGATCAAATCCGACACCATCGTCAACTACACTAAACAGTGTTTCTTGGCGGGTTTCACGTACCGAGATTAGAATTTTACTGGCCTTGGCATGGCTAAGTGCATTATTGATCGCTTCACGCAGAACAAAAAATACGGTTTGTTCAACATGTGCGGGAAATCGTCGCGAAACCGGTTGTTCAGGCGGCCATTCGATCAATAAATCGCTGGGACGGGACTGCAACATCACATCGTTTTTGAGCGCCATCACGATACCGAACTCATCTAGGAGTGGCGGTCGCAATTCGTTTAACAACTCGCGGACATCGCCGAGGGCGTGCGACAACATCAACAACAAATTGGGCATGTGTTGACGCCACACCGACACTTCGGCCTCGACTTCAGATTGCTGCGCCGCACTGGCCAGCACGCCATCGAGCGTCAACTTGACCGCCGCAAGGTTTTGCGCCAACTGATCATGCAGAATTTGTGCAACACGTTTGCGCTCGTCGGCGTGCGCGGTAAGCAATCGTTGCGAAAGTTCGGATAACTGCTGCTTATGTTCTTCAAGCGATTCATGCGACTCTTTTTGCAAGGTCACATCCGTAAGCATGGTGAGATAACCGCTTAATTGCTTGTCTTCGGCTTGCACCATGGAACAATGCCATTCACACCAAAACCACGTACCGTCTTTTTTGCGATTACGCGAGACGCCGCTCACCACGGGAATATCGGCATGGAGCTGATCAAAAACGTATTGATAATCGTGTTGGGTATGTTCCTCCAACACCAAACCATATACCGAACGATTCAACACATCGCGTTCGCTGTAGCCATAGACGCGCTCGCACGCTGGATTCCAATAAATAATAATGCCGTCTTCATTCGTGACCATGCAGCCCATTGGCATATTATTGAGTATGACTTGCAAACGAACACTTAACCCTCGTCGCTGGCTGTCTACTTCGAGCAACTCTAATTGCTGGCTGGCAAGACGATTTTGATAATGCGCGATCGCCACCAAAAAAAAGGCGGCAATAAAAATGGCAACGATGCCGGAAACCTCTATAGAACGATAGGTAGTGGCCTTTGATTCGGCTAATAATTCAAACTGATAAACCAATGCTCGTAATGCTAAAAACTGTTCGTGTTGTTGCCCGCTTAACTGTAGATTATCGGTCAACAACCGCGACCATTCGGCGCTTGATGAATCGAACGTATCGGTCACATTAAGCGGTTGTTGCAATTCACTTAATTTGCGGATAACCAGTCGTTTTAGTATCTGGAATTTTGCTTTTATTTCATGATCACGATTAATTTTTTCAAAGTGCTCAATTAAAAATTCAACTCGTTTTTTTGATTCGGAATACGGGCCGAGATGACGTTCATCCCGCGTCAACAAATACCCGCGCTGACCGGTTTCCGCCAACCCTAACGAGCCTTCCATCTGGCTTAATACGCCGAGCAATTCATCGGCATTATTGCGCGCCTTCGAAGCATCGCTATAGCGCCTTTCCGCCCATATCGTGAGCGCAATCGCCAACACCACCAGCACAATAGAAGCAGTTAAAACATAACGAGATTGACGCCAAGCCACAGTCACACTCTCTACTAAAAATCAGGATCAGTGTTGCGGCGCACGAATGGCCGGTCCGGTGACGCCATCAATGCCTAATTGCAACAACGTTTCATGTTCGCTGGCATGATTAACGCCCACCGCCATCACCTGCATATCCAGACCATGGGCGATCGCCAGAATGGATTTCACGACGGCTTGATTCGTTCCCTGCGCCGGTATGTCATGTACAAAACTGGCGTCGATTTTTAAATAATCCAAACCGGTGTCATGCAAACGCGGTAAATGTTCGAAACGGCGACCGAAATGCTCCAGACCAGTGCGCACGTTTAACGCGCGAACACTGTGCGCGAAGGCTGCCAGACGTTGCACCACATCACCGTTCCATCCGGCCATTCCGGATTCCGATACTTCTAGCCATAATTTTTCTGACTGCGCCGGATGGGCAAATAATTGCGCGCGTAATTTCTCGCACAAATCGTTGTCATGCAATAACGCCGACGACAAATTAAGTGCCGCAGGCTCGCCATGTTTTTTTACCCACGCCAATCCCAGACTAAGCACTTCGCGATCGATGGCGGCTAAACAATTCAATCGTTGTGCATGGTGCAGAAAATTCATTGCCGACAACGGTTCCGTGTGCGGCGATAATTGCAAACGCAGCACCAACTCTTGATGAATTAAGCGACCATTACGATCGAGTACGGGGAACGGCAGCAGATAAAATTGATGTTCACTGAGCGCCTCACTGAGCACAACGGCCCAATCCAGGCCGCCCCCATCTTCACTCACATGGAGGGAAAATTGCGCTAGCGGTAGATAGTATTTTTCGACCAATGCCAATAGTTGCGCCGCTTCCTGACCACGCTGAAAACTCACACCGGAGGCGTGTATTCCGTGATCGTTTAACTGACGGGCGTGCAGAATTTCACGCCATTGTTGTTGCAGCGAACGCAACAGCGAGTTGGCCATGGCCGGATCACCATTTGGGATCAACAAAGCCAGCTCCCCACCTCCTAAGCGCCCCGCGACGGCATCAGGGATATCCTGCGCCGCTTGGTTAACGCGGTGTGCCAGCAAACACACCAGTTCATCAGTTTGCTCGCGCCCCAGCGAGTGGTTCCACATCACCAAATCATTCAACCGAAAACTCAGTAAGACGCCGTACGAAGCGGAATCTTCTTCATGCAAGCTGGTGTGCAAGCGCGCAAGAAAAAACGGGCGGTTAGCCAAACCGGTAAGGGGATCACTGTTGGCTTCCTGACGCAAGCGAGCCATTCGCGCCGTTTCTTCGTCAAACAAGGTTTTGACACGCGCCACCATGGTATTCATGGCGCGCACCACCCGTTTCAGTTCGGGAATACGCGGTTCATCAACACGGATAAATTGACGCTGGGCAACGGCTTCCGCTTGCGCCACCAAATTGCGCAAGGGGTGGCGAATGCTGCGGATGATGAGACTCGCTAACCAGCCACCCAAAATTCCGATCCCTGCCATCAACACCAACAACATGCCGGCCCCACGCCATAGCGATTCATAGGCATAACGATTGTGGGCCACCACCGTGATGCTGCCGAATTGCTGCCAGCCATTGCTCACGTCGGCTTGCGCCGGCGCTTCGTGCAAAGGCAAGAGTTGCTTAAACCAGTCCGGCACCTGCGGGGCGCTTTCAGATGACAGGCGTTCGACCACCGTTTGACCATCGGTCGAGGTAAAGCGAACTAACTGGTAATGGCCATGATCAAACAAAGCGTTAATCATGGTTTCGAGAGTCACGCGATCTTTGGGTTGCTGCGTCATCGACAGGGCCAGCGAATTGGCGCTGTCGTTACTTTGAACAAACAATTGTTGCTGTAAATACGAACGCGCAGTGAGCAATGTCACCGCAAGACTGCCGAAAAAGCTGACCATTGTTGTCAACAACAAGGCCAACCACAAGCGTTGCATCAGGCTCATGGCGTACTCAAATCAAAAAACGGGGTGGCCATAGCGCTTAAGGATACACAGTAACGGCGGCAACGCTATACTGTTGTTCTGTGTTTTTATGATTAATCCGAGTCAATCGCGTGGACATCAAACTTCTATTACGCCTCATGGCAGAAAAATCCGCTTCCGATTTGTTTTTCAGCACCGGCGCACCACCGCACATGAAAATTGAAGGCGTTTCAACCCCAATGGGCTCCGGCGCATTGCCCCCCGGTGCCATCAAAGAAATTGCCTACAGCTTGATGGATGCCAATCAAATAAAAGAATTTGAAGAATCGTGGGAAATGAATTTCGCCGTTGCGTTTGAAGGCATCGGGCGTTTTCGTGTCAACGTGTTCCGTCAACGTGGCGAAGTCGGCATTGTGATGCGCCACATCAAAACGAACATTCCAAATATTGACAGTTTGCGTTTACCGCAAATCGTAAAAAATCTGGTGATGGAACGCGTCGGACTGGTGTTGGTGTGCGGCCCTACCGGCTCAGGAAAATCGACATCGCTGGCGGCCATGATCGATTATCGCAACCGCCGCGAAACCGGCCATATCTTAACCATTGAAGATCCGATCGAATTTTTGCACGATCACAAAATGTCAATCGTGGATCAACGCGAGATCGGTGTTGACACCAAAAATTATCACAATGCATTGAAGAACGCGATGCGCGAAGCGCCCGATGTTATTTTGATCGGCGAGATCCGCGATTCCGAAGCCATGGAATACGCCCTTTCGTATGCACAAACCGGTCACTTGGTACTGGCTACCATACACGGCAATAACTGCAAACAAGTGCTCGACCGCATACGTAATTTATTTCCCAATGAAATGCGCAATCACGTGATGAAAGAATTATCAAGCGTGTTGAAAGGCATTGTATCGCAACGCTTGGTAAAGGGCGTCAACGCGATGCGTTTGCCCGCCATCGAAGTCATGTTAATGTCACCCGATGTCGGTGAGATCATCCAACGCGGTTTCCTTGAAGATATTCCCAAAGCAATGGAAAAAAATGCACTCGACGGTCAAATGACCTTCGATATGTGCTTATTCAATTTGTACAAGGAGAAACTGATCTCACGCGAAGATGCCCTGCACTACGCCGAATCCCGCACCGATTTGAATTTGAAAATGCGCCTCGGTGAAGCCGGTGGCCGTGGCGACAGCAGCGGCTTTAGCGATCAAAGCAGCTCCGACAATCACAATCCGTTTAAAACCAAGCTGTAAACAGCTCGCTGAAATTGGATTTTTGTAGGGCGGTCTTTAGGCCGTCCACATTGATTCCCACCCCAATGAAATTAGCAGCCATTCAAGGCGACATTTATTGTGGAACTACGCATCACGCTTCGCTCATTTCTACCACAAAATCCAAAATTACTGCTGTTCATTTCGTTAACTGCATTCGCTTGCTCGAATGCCGCCATGAAACTATTAACCGCAACCTACTCGCCGCTGCAAACCGCGAGTTTGCGCGGCCTGGCGGCGCTGCCATTTGTTTTTATTTTTATCGGTGCGCGACAACAGTGGAAAGCCACGTTAAAAGCTAATTTTCGATTTCAGTTAAGCCGCGCATTATTGGCTTCTGCATCAATCGTGCTCTATGTCTACGCCATGACGACCGTGGACCTGATGCAGCTATACTCCATCGCTTTTTTATCACCGATCTTTGTGTGTTTACTAGCTATCGCTTTTCGCATGGAAAAGGCCAGATTCAACGTTTGGTTATCCACCCTCGTCGCTTTTTGCGGCACATTGTTCATTTTTCGTCCACAACTTGATGGCCTATTTTCACTGGCTGCTGCGTCCAGTGTGCTCGCGACCTTGTTTTACGCCTGCATGATTTTGCTTACAAAAGTTACTGCTCGAAATGATGGCACTGACATCACGTTTTTTTGGCACAACGTAGTGATCGCTTTAGTCACTGTGCCACTTGCCAGTGTACAGTGGATACCGATTAAACTGCATGATTGGTTAAGTTTATTCATTGTTGGATTAGGCGTCGGATGCGGCCAATACCTCCTCATTTTAGCCTACCGTGGCGGCAGCGCCGCCAATATTATTTATATCGAATATTTATCATTACCCGTTGCCTTTTTACTCGACTTTTTATTCTGGAAAAACATTGCTGACATCAACACATTGCTTGGTTGCGCTATAATTGTTAGCGCAACATTATTGTTAAATAAAAAATCAGGCCAATCAAGTTAACGCTATGCAGCGCAATGATGAATAGCCAATTTTTTCTCCACATTTTCCAGTAATTCGATTGCTTGCCAGTGCAGTGATTCCATCACACTTTTCGCCAAGCGACGATCTGCGTCGATATGTTCTGTCTTGATACGCCACAATTTAAAATAACGCACCGAACAACCTGACTCGACAAAGCAGTCGGTTGCTATCGCTAGCGCACACTCTTTGTCCACGTTACCGTAGGCCAGTACTTCACGTAAACCCGTCAATAATTCAGCGGTGTCTTGTTGTCCTCCCTGTCGCCAACACCCCAACAAAATCGGCTGCCCTTGCAGTAACCCGCGACCATTGAAGACCGTTAGCTGTGTCAGTGTGGTAATAGCGTTTATTAAACGTACTGACATCGGTGTCTGTGTGATCGCATGATTGAAGGTCACCATGCGTTCGCGCACATTGACTTTGGGTAAATGAGAATAAAATAACTCGAACAAGGTAAAAATGGCGGATTCACTTTTCTCGGTATTCATAAGATCCTTTTCTCGTTAATTAATGCACTGACGCAGTGGTTGAGCTTGTTCAGCATAATTGCTCGATTCCAGTTCTTGTAGAAGCGAATGCAAATGACGCGTTCGATTGACGATATCGCCATTCAGTTTTTCGGCCTTAAACATCGGCAGATTCAAACGATCAAACTGAACACGAAAAAGGTGAAAATAGGAGCCGTGGTGGTTGGACTGAGGTTTGCCGTCAGCCATCATCACCAAAGAAGCATCATCACGACGCTGGCTCGGCGCGAGTAACTCGCCTAAACCCGATAACAACGACGCACTTCCGGCCAAACCATTACGCCGCCACTGGCCGTATAACATGGGTTTGCGACACAGCAAGTTTTGACCATCGAGCACACATAAATGAGCGGGCATCACGGCGGTAACAGCAAGTCTAACGGCCAAATCGCTTTTGCCTACCTTATAACGGGTATATAGCTGTTGGCGGCGACGATCATAGATTGGCAACACATTGTTAAACAATACAAAAAGGCGTTGAAATTCAATAGAACATTGAACTTCCGACATAGCAAACTCCGTGAACGAAAGCGACAGAGACATTTTGCACTGCAGTCCCTGCCTCGCGTAGCCCGCTACGGCTCATGCGTTCGTCATTTGGGCTAACACGTTCTAAACTGTTCGATGAATGAAACCAAAACTTTCTTTGGAGCAAAATCATATCGCGCATGTGCGATCCCCTGCTGCAGCGAAGAAACGCGCTGAGTAACGACCTTACACGCTAGGCAACACTCAACATGCAACCTTTTGCATCACTACGATTGTTTCAACCTTTGCGGCGTTTACTTGCCGAAAAGCCCGCGCTCTTAGCGTCGATTCAACAGCAATACGGCTTGACATTTACTGTCAGTGATTTAGATGCGAAGCTATCTGGCGAACAAATGGAAAACTTATTTGCTGAGTTAGCCAAAGAGGGCTTTCCATTTATTGCCTTTGACCTCGCTAACGAAATCGAAATCGGGACGTTTGGCGTTTTCGACTTTTACCTTCACGCCTGTGACACGCTCGGACAAGCACTGACCGAATTCCACCGTTTTCACGCTATCGTTTTTCAGGATTTGCCCAGTATGGAGATTCGTCTTGAACAAGAGGGACTGGCCATAACCCTGTGCGAACGCTATGCAGATGGTCGACTCATGAATATGCATCGCGCCAACCTCATTTATGGCGTCTTCCATGCCATGATGTGTTTACTGATCGGCGATAGCGAATTACGCCCCATTTTCGTCGACAGTAACTACCCGCCACTAAAACCAGAATTTGAAGCGTTGGTCTCAAAGTGGTTTGGCAACCACGTTCGCTATAATTGTGAAAAACCACGTATCGTTTACGAAGGGAGTTTGTGGAATTTTCGGTTGCGTAACGCCAATCCTCGATTACGCACTGTATTATTGCCGGAAATAAAGACGGAATGGACAAAATGTTCAGCATCACAAAGTTTGCAACAACAAATTATGGACGCCATCAACTCCACAGGCTTGACTGACGCTACAATTGATCGAATCGCATCATTTATAGACCTTCCAGTCAGCACATTAAAACGAAAATTAAAACAAAAAAATTTAACATTTAGCGACATCCTCACCACTACCAAGCAACATCACGCAATCGAAACCCTAAGTAACTCTGATGAAAAAATTGAAATCGTCGCATTAAAGTGTGGCTTTAGTGAACGCACCAGTTTTGAACGAGCTTTTCGGCAATGGTATGGTATATCGACAGCAAAATTCCGTGAAGACACTAAGAATTTACAAAAAATAAAGTCACTTGTGAAAATTCGCCTCGACACCCTACCTTCGTTAGCCAATCTTCATAACGAACGGTTGAAAATAGCCTGCGCAGAAAATGCTACACCTGATGATTTTATGGCGGCAGTCGCCCATGATCCTATCTTGGTTGCTACGTTGCTATCTCTGGCCAACTCACCTCTCACCGGTGCCGGACAAGTAACATCCATTTACGACGCTATACATCGACATCTGAAACCAGAATCGGTACGTCAAATTTTATTAGGTGTTACGGCGACCAGCGAGCTGTCACCGCACATCTCTGAAAATTACGACATATCCTTTTGGGTTCGCAGTTTTGCATTAATCGCCATGTTCGAATGGTTACGACCGCACATCGAATGGCTTAATCGAATTACAACCACTCAGTTAAGCAGTATCGCAGCTTTGCGAAATATCGCACTGTTATTTGTCAACCAATCGTTACCGTTAAAAATTGTCGATATTCGCGAAAACGATTCTTTTGGAAGCATCTTCACTGAAGAACGGGAGACGTGGGGATTTTCTCGTTATCAACTCGGATTTTACATTTTATCTCAATGGGGCATTCCTACTGACATCGCGCTTTGCGTGCGCGCATTTGATGATAGTGAAATGGCCAGCAGCCCTGATGTCGAATTACAGCGTCTACTCAATTTACTCAATGCCTTCATCGAATTTTGGTACGCCGAGTATGTTGCGCCAAAAGCCGTGGCTACATGGCAAAACGAGATGGTGGAAATAACACAGTTAAGTCACGATGACGTTCAGCAGTTAGCCATACTGGCCGTCGGAAATTTTGTAAAACTTGAAAATCAAGCCGCCCTATTACTTCAAAGCGGCTGATTTTCCGTAAACGTTGAATTAATTCAACGGCCATGCCGTGCTGCCATCGATGGGCAGTTTCGCGAAGCTATTAACTCGATTACTTAACGCGCCCTCAACCCACTGTTTACTATCAAGGGCGAAAAACACTCGCTCGGCGACGGGCAAATTAAACGCTGCCACTTGTGCAGCGGCAATTGTACTTACGCGAAATCCCCACATCGCCATATAATCACGACAATCCAACCCACTCGTGTAGGACATAGCAATTGCCATAAAATCGTTATTACTCAGATTTTTCGCGTCATTGAAATTTACCAATGAAAACCCTAGCTTGCCTTTCTCGGCATTCCACGTGTTTTCATCTTTTATTGCCTCGCGAAAGGCGCGCTCGATAATATGAATACGCCCCATCATATGAAACCCATTTTCAAGCAGATTTTTTTGCCGAGCCTGCATCATGAATTGTAAATAGAAAGAATATGAATTATTGATTGAACCATCACCTTTATCCGCAATTGCTTGAGCAAAATACGACTCCAGTGAAGCAGAAACGCTTCCGACACGATCACCCGCCGTATACGCTTCTTGCAATTTCAAAAATAGCTCTTTGAACGGCATGCCATGTTGTCCATCATCATGATGGCCGGTGTCATCGAAATAGCGCGATTGCGGATAAAACGCGTAAAAGTTGGTACCAGCATGATTCGGGTAATCGTTGCTACCGTGACGTAATTGCCAACGACTGGATTGCAAGCTATGCCCAAGTTCATGCAAATCACCATGACCGATGGGTGAAAACGCCCAACCGGCATCGTATGGATTACCCGAACATCCCCAACCACACGTCGGCACATCGGCGTTCATGTGTTTAACGGTATTAGTTGTTTGAACGGTAATGCCTTTGTTCTGCGCCCAACCATATATTCCTGCTTCTTTCACAATACCATCCCCCTGAAAACCGGCGATGCTGTGTGTATAGCTATAAGTATATTTCATGGTTGCAGCACCCAGTTTTTCGGGCGTGTTCCAATCCGGATTACTCAAGGTATCATTTTTGAATCGTTCCGCCTTCGAGTGCATTTCAAAACCGTGCGTCACTACTTCGACCCAATCAAATTGATTATCTGCAAGTTTCTGTGCAAAACGCGTGTCATCTTGCGTCCCGCTCCAGTGAGCGTGTTCACCAACGTTTTCAATTTTGAATTGAACACTA
>CAZYUS010000038.1:0-23323 GCA_964650615.1 uncultured Pseudomonadaceae bacterium
GCAGGGCAATGGGCAAACCAATCGCGGACCACAACGAAAAGCGACCGCCCACCCAATCCCAAAAACGAAACGTCGCCGCTGGCGCAATACCAAACTTCAACGCGCGATCGGGCGCGGCCGTCACCGCCACAAATTGTCGCGACCAATCCGCGTTTTCCGGCGCCGATTGTTGCAACCAACGCTGCGCGGCGCGCGCGTTGCTCAAGGTTTCGGTAGTGGTAAATGTTTTTGATGACACAACAAACAGTGTAGTGGCTGGCGTCAAATTTTTTAGCGTGTGGTGCAACTGGCCCTGATCGACATTTGACACATAATGCACTCGCACGCGGCTTGCGTAACTCGATTGCAACGCTTCGGTAACGGTTTGCGGCCCCAAATGCGACCCGCCGACGCCGAGATTCACCACATCGGTTATGGAGCGGCCGTCGAATCCTTGCCAGCTGCCGTCATGAACTGCGGTAACAAACGTTTCGATGCGCGCTAATTCGGCGTGAACCGGCGCGGCCATCTCGTCGTGCGGCGACGTTGAGTGGGGCGCGCGCAACAGCGTGTGCAGCGCGGCGCGATTTTCGGTGACATTGATGGCATCGCCACGGAACAGCCGCTCGCGCCATTGCTCGACGTTGCAATCCTGTGCCAAACGCAGCAAAGCCGTCATCGTTTCGGCACGCAGCCGTTGCTTGGAATAGTCGATGAGCAAACCGGGTAGCGATACTGAAAATCGCTGGAAACGCTGTGGGTCGTCGTTAAATAAATCACGCAAACGAATACGCGACATAATGTCCGCGTGCTGTTGTAACGCCTGCCAACTGGGTAATTGTTCACGTGGCGTCATCGCCAAATCCTCATTCGGTTGCGCGACCACTTCGGGTCAGATCAGAACCCCTGTCGGGGAGGCGGATCTCGGCATTGACAATACCTACCGCAACGGCAAACTAGCGTATACATGACAGCGCTGTCAACGCTTATGAATACGATTGCGTATAACCACGGGGTAATGACCCTTTTGATCGTCATCGCGACGGACGCAAAAGATCGTTAACCCCTAGCGACGGCTCGCCTTTCACGATTAAATGGTCAGGCCAAGCGAGCGCAAAACTATAGGACACCTATGGCTGTAACGATCGATGACGTCGCCAAACTGGCCGGCGTTTCCATGAAAACCGTTTCCCGCGTGATGAACAACGAACCGTCGGTGCGCAAAGCCACCTTCGATAAAGTGATGGAAGCGGTCAAACAACTGCATTATCAACCGAATCACGCGGCGCGCAATTTGGCCGGTACGCGCTCGTATACGATTGCGTTTATTTACGATAATCCCAATGCGTATTACGTCATTGATATGCAAAACGGCATCCTAGCCGAATGCCGCCGCCAAGGATTCGAACTGCTGATTCATCCGTGCAATCATCAATCTGAAAACATCATCGCTGAATTAACCAATCTGGTGAATCACGCGCGTGTCGCCGGTGTCGTGTTAACGCCGCCGTTTTCCGAAATGCCGGAATTTGTGGCGGCGCTGGATCAGTTGGGCGTGCAATTCGTGCGCATTATTTCGGGTAGCGAGAGCGGACAATACGCCGACAGTTGTGTGTTTATCGACGACCATGCGGCGGCCTATTCGATCACCGAACATTTGATCGCACAAGGCCATCAGCACATCGGTTTTGTGTGCGGGGGTAAAGAACACCGTTCCACCGTCGAACGTTTACACGGGTATAAACAAGCACTGGCCGATCATCACATCAAATTCGATCAAAAATGGGTGGTCGATGGCGAATACAATTTTGAATCGGGGGTAAAAGGCGCTAAAAAACTATTGAGCAAAAAAGAATTACCCACCGCCATCTTCGCTGCCAATGACGAAATTGCGGCCGGTGCATTATTCGCGGCACGATTGATGAACTTTTCGATTCCCGATGATTTGTCCATCGCCGGTTTTGAAGACTCGCCGTTCTCGCGTCAAACATGGCCGCAATTAACCACTGCCCATCAACCCAACAAATTAATCGCGCAACAAGCCACTGGATTACTGATCTCGCGCATTCGACGCCGTGATGAAGACGATAAAGAAAAGCTATCGAGTCGACATTTTGTGCCGGAATTGGTAGTGCGCGATTCGACAGGAAAATTGAAAAAACCGCGCTAACGATCGCGTCAGTGAGTTTGGAGTGCGTGGTATTTTTGTAGCGCGGGCGTTAGCCCGCCTGACAATTAAATCGGTTCACTAACTGTTCGATATTACGATAAAGACGCCCTCACTAAACGGACAACAACTCGCGCATGACCCGACGAAAATCGCGTGCAATACGTTCGTGATGACGATGCTGCCGATCTTTTACCACCTGTTCGCCGGATACAAATACATCTTTCACCACTCCCTGATTACCAGCGAACAAATAGCTGTCGAGAATCGCATCGCCGTGTTTTTGTACCAACAACGGATGTTGATCGTCGAGCGCAACAAGATCGGCATAAGCACCGACGCGAATGTCGCCGACGGCCTGCCCTAACGCTTGCGCACCACCTTGCAAACACTGTTCGTAAAGAAAACGACCGACAGATTTGTGCTCGTCACAGCACAACGCACGCTCGCGTTTTTGCAAACGCGCGCCGTACTCCAACCAACGCAACTCTTCAACCGCACTGACTGAAATATGACTGTCGCTGCCCACGCCGATGACGCCGCCGCGCTGTAAAAATTCACCGACACGAAAAAAGCCATCACCCAAATTGGCTTCTGTCGTGGTGCAAATACCAGCCACCGCTTTGCAGGCGGCCAAAGCGTTCACTTCGTTGTCATCGAGATGGGTGGCGTGAACCAAACACCATTTTTTATCGACGTTTTGATGCGCCAACAACCATGCCACCGGACGCGCACCCGTGTGTGCTAAACACTCGTTTACCTCAGCGGTTTGTTCAGCGATATGAATGTGGATCGGCGCATCGTCATCGAGTGAACGAAGCGTCATTACCGCTTCATCTAGCAGAGATTTATTTACCGCACGTAAACTGTGTGGCGCGATGCCCAGCACATGACGTTTATGTTTAAACTGCGCACTTAATTGTTGCAACAACGCACCGTAATTATCGCTGTCATGCAAAAAACGTTGCTGCCCGACGCGCGGCGTCTTATCGCCAAAACCAGCATAACGATACAACACCGGCAAGTGAGTTAATCCGATCCCGCTGTGCTCGGCGGCCGCCACAATGCGCTGACTCATTTCACTGCGGTCGGCGTACGCCTCACCGCCAGGAGCATGATGCAAATAATGAAATTCGGCGACACTGGTAAATCCGGCACACAACATTTCGCTGTAAAGTTGCGCGGCAATCGCCTGCACTTGATCAGGGTTCAGTTGTGCCGCGAAACGATACATCAAATCACGCCACGTCCAAAAACTGTCACTCGGATTGGCCCGATATTCCGTTAGGCCTGCCATCGCGCGTTGAAAGGCGTGTGAATGCACATTCGGCATGCCGGGGATCATGATCGCGAATCGTTCAGCGCGCTTTTCGCCGTGTACATCACGGTTTTCATGAACGCCAGTAATACAACCGTTGCTATCCCACTCGATTAACACATTTTTTTGCCAGCCAGACGGCAATAACGCGTATTCGGCCAACACTGTTTTCGACGCCATGATCCCTTTCCGTTCTATTACACGGCCGCCATTTTAGCGTTTATTTCGTTAAAATCACCGCACTTTGTCGCCGGACGGGATCACGCGATGGCTATTTGCCGATTTGAAAATTTAACGGCTTGCACGATGCAAGGTCACGATTACGGCGTGATCGCTGACGCCGTTATTCTGGTGGAAAATGGCCGCATTATCTGGATCGGTAAACGTCATGATTGCGCGATCGCACACGATAGCGTGCAGGAACTGCAGGGCAAATTGGTTACGCCGGGGCTGATTGATTGTCACACGCATATTGTTTACGGCGGTCATCGCGCCAATGAATTTGAACAACGATTAAACGGTGCCAGTTATGCCGATATTGCCAACGCTGGCGGCGGTATTTTGTCGACGGTGCGCGCCACTCGTGCGGCCACTGAAAACGAGTTACTACAACAATCCCTTTACCGCGCCGAACGACTAATGGCCGATGGCGTAACCACGATCGAAATCAAATCCGGTTACGGGTTGGATGCCGAAAACGAATTAAAAATGCTGCGCGTCGCGCGCCAGATCGGACAACAACGGCCGGTCAACGTGCAAACCACTTTTCTGGGTGCGCATGCGTTACCGCCAGAGTTTGCACAGCGCAGCGACGATTATATTGATTTTCTATGCAACGACGTGTTGCCTCGCGCGCAAGCACAAAAATACGTGGATGCCGTCGATGTGTTTTGCGAGAAAATCGGTTTTTCGCTAGCACAATCAACGCGCATGTTGCAGTGCGCCCGCGCGTTGGGATTACCAATAAAAATTCACGCTGAACAATTATCGGATCTGAAAAGCACAAAAATGGCGGCCGAGTTA
Source organism: uncultured Pseudomonadaceae bacterium (assembly GCA_964650615.1). Taxonomy (GTDB): domain Bacteria; phylum Pseudomonadota; class Gammaproteobacteria; order Enterobacterales; family Permianibacteraceae; genus Permianibacter. The sequence continues at coordinate 4,488 of CAZYUS010000038.1, forward strand.
GGCGCATTATCGAGTGACCATATCGAATTCTTAGCGCCCGAAGATGTGCCGGTGATGAAGCAACACGGTACGGTGGCGGTGTTGCTGCCCGGTGCCTTTTATTTCTTACGCGAAACACAATTACCGCCCATCGCGGCGCTGCGCGAACACGGTGTTCCGATCGCCATCGCCAGCGACAGCAATCCCGGATCATCACCGGCGTATTCTTTATTACTGATGTTGAATATGGCGTGTACGTTGTTCCGTTTAACCCCATTGGAGGCGTTGCAAGGCGTCACCATTAACGCAGCGCGCGCACTGGGATTACATGCTGATCGGGGCACACTGGAGACCGGGAAACGCGCCGATTTCGCAATTTTTTCGATCGATCACCCGGCGGAATTAAGTTATCGCTTAGGTGATCGCTGTTGTGTCGGACGCGTCGTCGGCGGCAAGGTATTCATGCACTAATGTGGTACAAAAGTAATTCGGTATTTCACGTCGTTAGGGCTTGGTTTTTATCAACGCTTCGATGATATTTTGTAACACGGATTGCACATTTACCGCGTCGATAGCGTTCCAATCAAATGTTTCTTCATTCAAATAATTGATCTGAGTAAGCTCCAGTTGCAGCGCGTGAACGTGTTCGCTGGGGCGACCGTAATGACGGGTAATATAACCGCCTTTAAAGCGACCATTCAGCACTTTGCTGTAGCGGCCCGTCGCTACGGTCATAAACGCGTTTTGAATGGCGTCACTGCAACTTGCTCCATCCGCCGTACCAAAATTTATGTCAGGTAAACGCCCGTCAAAGAAACGCGGAACCTGTGAACGAATCGAATGCGCTTCAAATAAAATGGCATAACCATGTTGCGCTTTAATGCGCACCAATTCGTTTTGCAAGGCCTCATGATAAGGTCGCCAATACAGCGCGATGCGGCGCGTAATTTCGTTTTCGTCGGGCGTTTTCCCATCACGATAAAGCGTTCTTAAATCAAACGCAGAGGTCGGACACAATTCGGTGTTATTGGCCCCGGCGTACAAAACCGCACCATCGGGCGCGCGATTTAAATCAATCACATAACGCGAAAAAAGCGGATTGATGAGCGAGCAACCTTGTTGCACGGCAAAGGCATACAGGCGGTCCAAGTACCAATCGGTATCCGGCACCGTCAGCGCAAACGGTTGCAAAGACGCCGCGATGTCGGGCGGGATCAGCTGCCCGTTGTGGGGCATCGAAATCAAAACCGGAACGCTACCCTGCTGCAATTCAAACGTTGTCATCGCGCTTACCTCTCGTTTCCCGCGTTTTGGTCTATACCCTATCGGTTAAAAGGGACTTGGCAAAGCCCCTCAAGTCGTAGTATATCTTGTATATACAAGCACGACCACTACGAGATCGCCATGTCGCTCAAGCGTTATCAAACTGTCATGACCTTCCTGCGCGACGGCATTGCGAACGGGCGCTGGCCGGTGGATTCGCAGGTGCCATCCGAAAACGAATTGTGCGTTCATTGTGATGTATCACGCATGACAGCACGGCGCGCGCTCGAAGAAATGACGCAAGAAGGCGTGCTGTATCGCGTGCAAGGAAAAGGCACCTTCGTCAGCCCGCCAAAGATGCAGGCCTCTTTCATTGAAATTCGCAACATCGCCGACGAGATCCGCGCACTCGGTCAAACGTATAACAATGAAGTGCGTTTACTCACCGCTGAACCCTGTCCCCAACCGTTGATGGCGCTATTCGGTTTGGGTGAAAACGAAAAAGTTTTTCATTCCGTGATCGTGCATTTTGAACACACCTTGCCGGTGCAGCTCGAAGATCGTTTTGTTAATCCGCGCTTCGTACCGGAATATTTAAAGCAGGATTTTCGCCACGACACGCCCAACGTGTATTTATCGCAAATTGCACCACTCACTTCCGCCGAACATATTATTGAGGCGCAGATGCCGGATATTCGCTTGAAACGGTTATTGCAAATGAGCGAGCAGGAAGCGTGCTTAGTGGTGAAACGAACCACGTGGAGCGGTAATAATGCGATCAGTTACGCCACCTTGTTTCATCCCGGATCGCGTTACCGCATCGCCGGAAAAATTGGCGCTAAAAATTAATTTCTGTGGGAGCGCCTTTAGACGCGAACGGTCACGTCATTCGCGCCTTAACGCCCCCTTACAACCGAACCATTAAAGAGGAGCAAAAAATGCAAGGCACTCGACTCGATACATCACGCGTAATTCGCGCGCCGCGCGGGCCAGAAAAATCCTGTAAATCATGGTTAACGGAAGCGGCGCTGCGCATGCTCATGAACAATCTCGATCCGGATGTGGCCGAAAATCCGCAAGCGTTAGTGGTGTACGGTGGCATCGGCCGCGCGGCACGCAATTGGGAATGTTTTGATCAAATTGTCGCCACGTTAAAACAATTAAACGACGATGAAACGCTGTTGATCCAGTCGGGAAAACCGGTCGGCGTATTCAAAACGCACAAAGACGCGCCGCGCGTGTTGCTCGCCAATTCCAATTTAGTTCCACATTGGGCAACGTGGGATAAATTTCACGAGCTCGATAAAAAAGGCTTAATGATGTACGGTCAAATGACCGCCGGTTCGTGGATTTATATTGGCTCGCAAGGCATCGTGCAAGGCACTTACGAAACCTTCGTTGCGATGGGCAAACAACATTTCGGTGGCCGCTTAAAAGGTAAATGGATTTTAACCGGCGGTTTAGGCGGTATGGGCGGTGCGCAGCCGTTAGCAGCGGTAATGGCGGGTGCGTGCATGTTGGCGGTGGAATGCGATGAAACGCGTATTGATATGCGTTTGCGCACACGTTATTTAGACCACAAAGCGCACACATTGGATGAAGCATTAACGTTAATTAATACGGCTTGCGCTAAAGGCGATGCGATTTCGGTGGGATTGCTCGGTAACGCCGCCGAGATTTTTGCCGACATGGTCAAGCGCGGCATCAAACCCGATGCCGTCACCGATCAAACCTCCGCACACGATCCCTTGAATGGCTATTTACCGATTGGCTGGACGATTGAACAAGCCAAAACCTTGCGCGTCAGCGATCCACAGCGCGTCATTCGCGAAGCGAAAAAATCCATGGCGGTACAAGTCAACGCGATGCTGGCGTTCTGGCAACAGGGTATTCCGGTGGTCGATTACGGCAACAATATTCGCCAAATGGCGTTTGAGGAAGGCGTTAAAAACGCGTTTGATTTTCCCGGTTTTGTTCCCGCTTATGTGCGCCCGTTATTTTGCGAAGGCATCGGCCCATTTCGTTGGGTGGCGCTGTCCGGTGACCCAGAAGACATTAAAAAAACCGATGCCAAAGTCAAAGAATTAATTCCGGATAATCCACATTTGCATAACTGGCTGGACATGGCCGAAAAACGCATCGCGTTTCAAGGCTTGCCGGCGCGCATTTGTTGGGTAGGATTAGGTGATCGCCACCGTTTAGGTTTAGCGTTCAATGAAATGGTGAAAAATGGTGAAGTAAAAGGCCCCATTGTGATCGGTCGCGATCACCTGGATTCGGGTTCCGTGTCATCGCCTAATCGCGAAACCGAAAGCATGAAAGACGGCTCTGATGCAGTGTCCGATTGGCCGTTATTAAATGCGCTATTAAACACCGCCGGCGGCGCGACGTGGGTGTCGTTGCATCACGGCGGCGGCGTTGGCATGGGCTTTTCGCAGCACAGCGGCGTAGTGATTGTTTGTGATGGCAGTGATGACGCCGCCGCGCGCATCGGGCGCGTGTTATGGAACGATCCGGCCACCGGCGTTATGCGTCACGCCGATGCCGGTTACGACATCGCGATACATTGCGCAAAAGAAAAACAGTTAAACCTGCCCGGCATTTTGGGTTAACCCTTTTTTTTAAGGGCGGACTTCAGGCCGCCATTAATCCCCCTCGCCCTCCCCGTACCACGAGGAAAGTTGAGCGGGGTAACGCGTTTAACGAGTAAAGGAAATCATCATGAAAAAATTCATCCTTAAACCAGGCGCAATGACCTTAAAAGAACTGCGCGCCATTTATCACGAAGCCCATGAAATCGTGTTAGACGACGCCACCCGCAGCGCAGTAGAAAAATCGGCGCAATGTGTGCAAGACGTGCTCGACAAAAATCAAACCGTGTATGGCATTAACACCGGTTTCGGTTTGCTCGCCAACACCAAAATTCCAGCCGATAAATTAAAACTGTTGCAAGAATCGTTAGTGTTATCGCACGCCGTCGGCGTCGGAAACTATTTATCCGATAACGTTGTGCGTTTGCTGATGGTGTTAAAAATTTCGTCATTAGCGCGCGGCCATTCCGGCGTTAAATTAAGCACCATCGAAATGTTGGTGAATATGTTGAACGAAGAAGTTTACCCTTGCATTCCCGAAAAAGGTTCGGTGGGTGCGTCGGGCGATTTGGCACCACTGGCACACATGAGCGCTGCGATGCTGGGCGTCGGCAATGTGCGCTCACAGGGCGAGATCATGACCGCCGAACGAGCGCTCGCCGTCAACGAATTGTCGCCGATCGAACTCGGGCCGAAAGAAGGTTTGGCGTTACTAAATGGCACGCAATGTTCAACCGCATTAGCACTGGCCGGATTATTTGCTGCCGAAGATTTATTTGCATCGGCGTTAGTGTGCGGTGCGATGTCGGTTGACGCCGCACTCGGTTCTGACACGCCGTTTGATGAACGGATCCATGCGGTGCGCGGACACGCCGGTCAAATCGAATCGGCGCGCGCGTATCGCGATTTATTGCACGGTTCACAGATCCGTCATTCACATGAAGATTGCGCGAAAGTGCAAGACCCTTATAGCTTGCGCTGTCAACCGCAAGTCATGGGCGCGTGTCTGGATCATTTGCGTTTTGCCGCCAGCGTTTTACACAAAGAAGCCAATGCGGTATCGGATAATCCCTTGGTGTTTTTTGAAGACGGCGATATTTTATCGGGCGGTAATTTTCATGCTGAACCGGTTGCCATCACCGCTGATTTACTGGCGATTGTGATTGCCGAGATCGGATCATTATCCGAGCGTCGTATCGCTTTACTCATCGACAAACATTTAAGCGGCCTGCCAGCCTTTTTGGTCAAAGATGGCGGCGTCAATTCCGGTTTTATGATCGCGCAAGTAACGGCTGCCGCGCTCGCTTCAGAAAATAAATCACTGGCGCATCCGGCATCGGCTGATTCGCTGCCAACCTCCGCCAATCAAGAAGACCATGTTTCGATGGCGACGTATGCCGCACGACGTTTGAAAGACATGAGCGATAACACCGCCGGTGTTTTAGCCGTTGAATTACTGTGTGCCGGTCAAGGCATTGATTTTCGCGCGCCATTAACGACATCGGAAAAACTGCAAACCGCGCATCAACGGTTACGCTCCGTGGTTCCCTTCTATGATCAGGATCGCTATTTAGCGCCGGATTTAAACGCGGCGATTGCGGTGATTAAAGGGCAGTACAATGATTTGGTCAGTGCCGAATTATTACCGAGCTTTCATTAAAAATTGAACCGGGTGGGATGAGAAAAAGGCCGTTTTTTAAACGGCCTTTTTCTTCGGTTAAAAAAACGGGCGATTCGTGAATCGCCCCTGCGGTTTGCGGTCATTTTTTAGGGCAATCGATCAATGCACGCTTAATGGTTCCCATTGAATCGCCGGTTGCGATTTAACCAATGCCGCACACAGTTCGATGCGTTCGAGGGTGTTGTCCAACGCACGTTGACCGCCCGGCAAGTCTTCCATCAACGGCGTAAAGTAATCGTTGATCTCTTTGAATTTTTCGTCCGAACAATAACGCATACCAATCATCGGCATCTTGTTTTGCACCCCTTCCGGCATCAGCGGGCGAATAAAACGGTATTTGCCTTTTAACCATTGAAACACCGCATCGGCTTGCGCCAATTCACCGGATAATTGCACAAACAACACGCCCATCCGTTCATTGGTTCGCAGGCCTGTACCCAATACTTTACCGCGCATTTCATCGGCTAATTTTTCGTTGCTGGTCGCGGCCATTGCAGCGATTAAATTGTCGCGCACGGTGCCATCATCGCTGCTGTCCAATAATTTTTCGGCAGCGCGAAAAGCCGTTTCGCCGCCCTCTTCAACCGCCACTTTCAACGCGTTTTCAATCATATCGGACGGCACCGCATCAGCATGAAGTTGTTCGTCGCCGCCCAATCCCATATAGGCATTTCCCCACTGAGCTAACTGCTGACGCACCGCTTTATCACGCGCCTCGAACGCCATAAAGTTGATCACATCATTGCGCAGTAAACGCTGCTCAACCGTTTCATCACCGTTTCCTTCGATACCGAGTTTAAGCAACTGCGGTTGATACAAACTGGCGTAATAGTGTTGCAGTTGTTCACGCTCGCTCTGCGCCACCACATAGTCTTGAATAAAACCTAATTTCCCCATGGGAGCGGTCAACACTTCGCGCTCGGGGTGCTGCGTAATCGCCGGTACAGCTTGCAGATAATCGTTGACACTCATCGCGCCGGAATCAAGCGCCGCGTTCATGCTCTGCACAACGCTATAACTTTCGGCCACACTCATCGCATTTAAATTGGCTAACAACACCGGCCATTCGTTTTGACTGTAATGCGTGCGGTAATAACCGGCACCATCAGCATTCAACACATAATGGGTTGGACAATGCGGCAATTCGAACGACCAGTTTTGTTGCTTTTCCGACAATAAGACACAGGCTTTTTGTGGTTCGCCATTACCGTATGCTTTGACGCACACCGGCACTTGCCAAATGGTATCGGCCGGCGCTTTCGAGGCCAACGGCAAATAGCGTTGCTGACTCACAACCGCGCTAACTTTGCCGCCTTCACACTGCGCCGTCATGCTAATTTGCGGCGCGCCAACTTGAGTTAGAAAACTAAAAAAAGCCGAGTTGATGCGATCGTCTTGCGCGGCTTCAGCGATCGATGCAACAAATTGCTCGGCGGTGGCACTGCCCCAAGAATATTTGGTCAAATAACGCTGCACGCCACGCTGGAACACTGCTTCGCCGACGTAATTTTCAATCATGCCGATGACCGCCGAACCTTTTGAATACGTGATGCCATCAAACGCGTTGCTGATCTCGTGATTGAATTGGATCGGCTGTCTAATCTCACGCATGGATTTGAGCGAGTCGAGTTGCATGGCACCGTTGGCGTCTTTCATTTGGCTTAAACCAAATCCCCAGTCAGGCGCCCAACGATTAACCGCTTTATTTTCCATCCACGACGCAAACGCTTCGTTTAACCAGATGTCGTTCCACCACGGCATGGTGACCAAATTACCAAACCATTGATGCGCCAATTCATGCGCGTGAACGGCGGCATAGGCGCGTTTTTCGTCAATCGAAGATTGCTCGTTAATCAATAATAATTGTTCGCGATAAGTAATTGCTCCGGCGTTTTCCATCGCGCCGGCTTCAAAATCAGGTACTGCCAAAATATCGAGTTTTTCGTAAGGATAGGGAATACCAAAATAATTTTCCAAGGTTTGCACAATACCGGCCGTATGCTCGAGCGCGTATTTAATTTTTTCACCTTTGCCTTTGGTGGCCACACCGCGAAGCGGAATTTCGCGATCACGCAAAGAAGAGGTCGGTATCGCCGCCCACGTCACCACGTCGAGTTCACCAACGGCCCATGCTAATAAATACGTCGGTAACGGTTTGGTGGTATTAAATATCATTTTCTTTTTATGATCGGATAACGCCTCTTCCGAACGCAGCGATGTGTTGGCAATCGCCTGCTCATTGGCATCGACGGTTAATGACACATCGAACGGCACTTTAAAACGCGGTTCGTCGAAGGACGGAAACGCGCGACGTGCAAAATGCGATTCGAATTGCGTAAACGCGTAACGCTTATCGCCGTCTTCCACTAAATACAAACCGTTGAGCGTGCGGTCAAACGGCGCGTGATAATCAAACGTTAGCGTTAATGCTTGCGCGCTAATCGTTTGCCCAAAACGCAATTCCACCACGCCACTGTCGCCCACTTCTTCATACTCGGCGGTAAACGTTTTGCCCGCTTGGGTGGTCACGGTCGCGTTTTCGACCGACAAATTTTGACCGTGCATCCACAGCCGCGCACTGTCACGCAATAAATTAACCTTGATGACAACGTGGCCGCTAAAATCGTCGCGCTTCGGATCAATAGTCAAGTCGATTTGATAATGCAGCGGCTGCACCTCGTCGTTGAGTTTTCCTTGCGGCGAATCACGCAAATCAACCGGTCGGTGGGCATAAAGCCAATAACCACCAACCGCCACTAAAACCACAATAAAAAACAGGCCAATTTTTTTCATTTTGATAACCCTGAGGGTGTGTGAGCACGGGCGAGTCTAACGGATGCGGATCCGCCGCTCCAGTACAGCAATGGTAAGAACATATGAGCGTACGGCGACGCCTTACGATAACGGAACGAAGCGTCCGATGTTTGTACGAACACCACGCGTTTTCGCCGCTCTAGCGCAACCAGAATTGCAAACATTCGCTTTTGGTTAGTGCGTCAATCCACCATTTCATTGCCTTGCCTTGCGTTTGTTTCGGTACCAACAAATTAACTGGAGTTGGCGGACGCGGCGGTTGCAGCGTTTTTTCAATCAACCGTCCTGAAGCAAGATGAGTGGCGACCCACGCGTACGGCAAATAGCCCACGCCCAAACCGGCTAACTGGGCATCAAGCTTGGCCTGCATATCGGGAACCGTGAGTACCGACTGCCCTTGCTGGATACCGATGGTGATCGGAGCCAGCAAACGCGAGCTATCGGCCACCGCCACCACGCGATGCGGCAGAACATCGGCTTCGGTCAACGGGTCGGGTTTCTTGGCCAGTGGGTGGGCGGGCGACACCACAAAACTCATGCGCAAGTCGCCCAGTTTGTGATGACGCATTTCGGTGGTCAGAGGCAACCAACCGGCCGCACCAATAACCATATCGGCGCGCCCGTATTTCATGGCTTCCCATGAGCCGCCGAGCACTTCATGGCTGAACCGCAGCCGCGTCTGGTGGCCGACGCGATGAAATTCGTCGATCAGGGGATGCAAGGCTGACACCGGAATAATGGTGTCCAGCGCGATGCGTAATTCAGTTTCCCAACCGGATGCCACGCGTTGCACGCGCTTTTCGGTGTCGTCGATTGCGAGCAATAAGCGACGGCCTGAATCGAGCAGCTCACGCCGGTGAGCGTGGCGACGCGCCCGCCGCGCTCGTACAGCAACACATCGAGATCGTCTTCGAGTTTGCGCACCGTATACGTAATGGCCGACGGCACTCGATTCAGTTCGGCGGCGGCACCGGCAAACGACCCGCGTCGGTCGATCGCATCCAGTACCTGCAAGGCATCGAGGGTAAGTTTCATGATTCAAATTTTTTGAATGGAGGGTTCAATGGGGCATTCTGGCAGTTTTGCGCCAGCACGTTAAGCTGACGCCATCACATCGGGAGCACGCCATGATCACCATAAGACCGGCCCATGAACGCGGACACGCCAATCACGGTTGGCTGGACAGCTGGTTCAGTTTTTCGTTTGCCGACTATTACGATCCGATGCATATGCACTTCGGCGCGTTGCGCGTCATCAACGACGATGTCGTCGCGGCTGGACAAGGCTTTGGTATGCACCCACACCGCGACATGGAGATTGTGACGATTATGTTGGGCGGTGCTTTGCAACACCGCGATTCAATGGGCAACGGCTCCATCATCCGCACAGGTGAAGTGCAAAAAATGAGTGCCGGTACCGGCATTTTGCACAGCGAAATGAATCCCGAAAAAGACACTGACGCCACACTGTTGCAGATCTGGATTTTTCCTGACACGAAAAATTTACAACCCGCGTATGAACAAGTGCGTGTGCCGGAGCATTTAAAGCGCGGCGCACTGCACTTGATCGCGGCACCGCAGGCGGCGGAACACACCGTTTCACTGCATCAAGACGCCAAAATTTTTTGCGGTTGTTTTGACGGCGACGAACGGCTGTCGCTGCGACTTGATACGCAGCGTCGTTATTATTTGCACGTCGCGGCCGGTGCCGTCACGGTCAATGATTACGCGCTAAAAAAAGGCGATGCATTATTGTTGACGACCGAAAGTGAACTCACCTTAATGCACGGTCAACAATCCGAAATCGTGTTATTTGATTTGGCTTGAAGAGGGAGAAAACCATGCCACGTTACTCCACCCCAGCTATTGCCTTGCATTGGCTCATGGCGCTGATGATCGTCGCGTTGTTCGGGTTAGGGCTTTATATGCACGAACTACCGTTTTCATTGCAAAAAATAAAACTGTATTCGTGGCATAAATGGGGCGGCATCACGGTATTTTTATTGGCCTTAGCGCGCTTGTACTGGCGCACCAAAAATCCGCCACCGACGATGGTGGCCATGCCGGTTTGGCAACAGCGCGTCGCGCATTTAGGTCATATCGGTTTATACGGATTGATGCTGGCGATCCCGCTCAGTGGTTGGTTAATGAGTTCCGCTAAAGGCGTGCAAACAGTGTGGTTTGGCATTCTTCCTTTGCCCGACTTATTAAATAAAAATGAAACGATGGCACAGACATTTACGCTACTGCACAAGTCGCTCAATTTCTTATTATTCGCCATCGTTATCGGCCATGTCGCCGCTGCGCTGAAACATCATTGGCTTGATAAAGACGACACCTTGCAAAAAATGGCACCGTGGATAAAACGCCGTGCCACTCATCACGGAGCGCCATAATGTTGAATAAGGGTTTGTTTACGCTATTTTTCACGCTGATATTTACCATCGCGTCAGCGTCCCTATTCAAACAAGTCGATAGCAACGGTTCGAGCGTGCAATTTGTTTTTAAGCAAATGGGCGTAGCATCAACCGGACAGTTCAAACAGTTCGGCTCGACATTGCAGTTTGATCCACGCGATATGACAAACAGCAAAATCGAATTCATTATCGAACTTAATAGCATCGAAACCGGCGTTCCCGGCGGCGATGATGAAGTAAAAGGAAAAAATTGGTTAGCCACCCAGCAATTTCCGCAGGCACGGTTTATCAGCCAGCGCATCAGTGCAATGGGCAGTAATCGTTTTTCGGCTCTCGGCGAATTAACCATAAAAGGTCGTCGCCAACTGGTGACGGTGCCTTTTCAACTCAATGCGAATGTCGTTGACGGCCAGTTTTCGTTCAAGCGATTAGCGTTCAATATCGGTGAAGGCGAATGGTCCGACACATCCGTCGTTGCCGATGAAGTGCAAGTGAAGTTCCATTTAAATCTGAAGTAATGTTTAAGCTAAATAAGAGTGCATCTCGATAGAAAATCATCTATCTGTTTTACGCTGTAGGACATTCAGGTGATCTAAATTCATGCTTCCTTATTTAGCGCAAATTTCAACCCCGTTAAGGAGATAACATGAAATCCATATTCACCGTCGCCAGTTTGATGTTCGCCAGCAGTGTCGCGTTAGCCGCCTCCGAAGTGTACGTTGCCGAACCCACTCATACCTTTGTGCATTTCGAATACAGCCATTTTGGTTATTCGACCCAGCACATCCGTTTTAATAAAACCGAGGCCAAAGTCACCCTCGATCGCGCCGCTAAAACCGGCAGCGTTGAGGTGAGTATCGATCTGAAATCCGTCGACAGCGGTTCCAATCTCGACGAACACATTCAAGGCGAAGATTTTTTTGACAGCGCCAAGTTTCCGGTGGCGAGTTTCAAGTCCAGCAAACTGGTATTTGAAGGCGATAAATTAAGCGCCGTAGAGGGAAATTTGAATTTGAAAGGCGTCACCAAACCCGTCACCCTAACCGTATCGTCGTTTATGTGTATGCCGCATCCGATGGCGAAAAAAGATGCCTGCGGAGCCAATGCCAGCGTAACGGTTAAACGCTCAGATTTTAATATGGGCAAATACGCACCGTATGTTAGCGATGATGTGACCATCACCATCGCCATCGAGGCGTTGAAACAATAATCTTATGCAACACAAAGGGCGGCTTATCGGGCCGCCCTTTGTGTTATTACCATTCACGCGTAAAACAGCGTTATCTCAATTTATTACCGTCAGCATCAACGACCGTGACCTCACCTAAATTCAAATCACGCACCGATTTTTCGATTTTGCTCAAATCACCGACGATGACCCAAGTAAATACCTCAGGATGTAATTGTTCGGTGGCGGCGGCTTGCACCTCAGACAAACTCAAGGCTTCATATTTCGGCTTCAAGGTTTGCACGTAATTGTCTGGACGCTGATACTGCACAATCGCCGCCAATGCCGACGATACCGCTGCCGCCGTTTCGTATTCGCCCGGCATCGAACGCACATTATTCATCACGCTCTTTTTCAGCTCATCTGCACTGACCGGTTTGGTGGAAATGTAGTGACGATATTCTTTCAAAATTTCACTCGCCGATTCAGCGGTTTTATCCGTTTGCACGGCAGCCGATGCGTAATAAGGCCGCTGACCACGAGCAGAATAAAAACGTGAATAAGCGCCATACGCCCAGTGTTTATCTTCTCGCAAATTCATGTTCAATCGCGAACTGAACTGACCACCAAAAATATCATCCATGGTGGTCAACGCGATATTATTGTCGACATTCATCGGGGGCATCAGCTGACCAGCAATGATTTGCGATTGCACCGCACCGGGACGATCGAGTAAATACACGCGTGCTTTACTTTGTTGCGCTACCGCGACGATATTTTTCGCCGGTTTCGGTGTTGCAGGCGCTTTCCATTGTGCAAACGTTTTTTCCAATTTCGGCAAAATGGTTGCCATCGTGGTATCCCCCACCACGATTAGCGTGGCGTTGTCAGGGCGCACCCACGATTGATGAAAGGCCACCAAATCGTCACGCGTCAACGCTTTGATCGACGCTTCGGTTCCGGTTCCGGTAAAGGGAATCGAATACGCATGATCGGCACCGTATAACAACGGCGGCAACACACGCATAGCCATCGAGCTCGCTTCTACTTTCTCGCGCGCAATGCCCGTTATCCAACGACCACGAGCGCGTTCGATTTCATCCGCATTAAACACCGGATTCATCACCACATCGGCATATAAACCTAAGGACGCATCCAGATTTTTTACCAAGGCATCAACGCTGACGCTGCACGTATCCAAACCACAACCAATACCTAAATTCGCTCCCAGACGTTCGGCTTCATCACTGATCTGCAATGCCGTACGAAATTTGCTGCCTTCATCCATCATATTGAAAGTGAAATTCGCCACGCCTAATTTCTTGCCGTGGTCAGCCGCATAACCGGCGTCAACTTGCAAATTAAAACTGACGGTCGGGATGGTGTGTCGTTCTGCCAATACCACGTTTAAACCGTTTTTTAATTGCGCGCGTTGAAGCGATGGGAACACTAAGTCTGGTGTTTGATTAACCTCAGGAACGCCGTTGCTTTTGCGATCTAAACCTGCCGTGGTTTTGTAGGCACCGAAAGGATGGATCTCTAACGTGTGGTCACCATCACTTAACCATTTTTTGCTGGCATCATGCACTTGTTTTAGCGTCGCGGTGGCATAGTTCTTCAGTGACTTTTTGTAAGCATCACTGTCGCCGAAATACACTTCATTTTCGGCCAAGACATCGCTCTTGCCACCAAAACCGCCAATGCGTTCGACGCCGCGCACAAATTGCGCTTCGATTGCGGTTTGCACACGACTTAATTCAGCCGCCGTCGGACCCGTTTGTAAAAAGCGTTTTAGTTCGGCATTAACGATGGCTTCAACGTGTTGATGATCGACACCGGGTTTAACATCGACCTGAATCATAAATTGTCCGGCTAATTCTTGCGTGTAGTTAAAAACCGCTACACTGGTGGCTAATTGTTTGTCATAAACGAGAGTTTTGTATAGTCGTGAATTTTTTCCGCCCCCCAGTACCGAGGCGCTTAATTCTAAAAATTCGGATTCATCATCACCGGCTTGCGGCACATTCCAGGTTTTGATGAGACGCGTTTGCGGCACGCGATCAAACATCACGTCACGCGTCGATTCACTGCGCTTGGCCACCCACGCTTCACGCTTGGTAAGCGGCGGTCCCGATTGAATATCGCCAAAATATTTCTGCATTTTTTCTTTGGCTTGCTCAACCGTGATATCACCAGCGAGCACCACGACGGCATTCGCCGCACCATAATACTGTTTAAACCACTCGTGTACGTCTTCCAATTTGGCCGCATTTAAATCGTCCATCGAACCGATGACGGTATTGGCATAGGGGTGTCCGGCCGGAAAACTGGCTTTACCTAACCATTCCCACTGTTTGCCGTACGGGCGGTTTTCACCCTGACGTTTTTCGTTTTGCACCACACCACGCTGTTCGTCCAATTTGGCTTGCGTGATCGCACCAAGCAAATGTCCCATGCGATCGGATTCCATCCATAACGCCATATCTACGGCTGTGGTCGGAACGTTTTCAAAATAATTGGTGCGGTCACTATTGGTTGTACCGTTTTGATTGGTGGCACCGGCTTTTTCGAAAGGCCCAAAAAATTCATTGTCGAAATTTTCGGAGCCATTAAACATCAGGTGTTCAAATAAATGTGCAAATCCGGTTTTGCCGAATTTTTCGTCTTTGGCACCGACGTGATACCAAACATTCACGGCGACAATCGGGGCTTTATGATCTTCGTGTACGATCACGGTTAAACCGTTATCGAGTTTAAATTTGGTGTGGGGAATATCAATAACCGCTTGATAAGGCGTAGCGGGTGTTGCCGCCGAAGCCACTCCCATTGCGGCACATAATGCCAGCGCAATAGCCGTTTTTTTACTCATCAGAAGGTTCTCCTTGCCGATCCCGTGACGGGACTAAAGCGGCAAGGATAAGCGGCGGCCCCGCGAGTTGCCTACATGGACGAGTGACATAACGCGATTATCGCAACACGGAATTGTTGCCAGATGTAAATAATGTCTACACGTCGCTACATAGCCGCTAATTTAGGCAAGGCATCGCCGGTGACACGATAAATCGTCCATTCGTCCATCGCGACCGCACCCAACGATAAATAAAAATCAATGGCGGGTTTATTCCAATCCAATACCGACCATTCTAAACGCCCATAATCGCGTTCGACACAAAGTTGTGCGAGTTGAATTAACAACGATTTGCCGATGCCCTTACCGCGCATCGACGGCAGCACAAAAAGATCTTCTAAATACAGACCGGGCTTGGCTAAAAACGTCGAGTAATTTTGAAAAAAAAGTGCAAAACCGGCCGCCTGTCCATCCCACTGTGCCATCAACACTTCGGCGGCAGGGCGCGCACCGAATAATGTGGCGTGCAATTTATCTTCGTTGGCCACCATCTGATGCGACAATTTTTCGTAGTCGGCCAACGCGGAAATAAACGCCAAGATCTGCGGCACATCATTTGGCGTGGCGATGCGGATCGTTAAACTCATTGATAATAGCTCGCTACAAATTGTTCAAAGGGAATCGAATCACGTGCTTCGATCGTTCGCTGTTCGTCGAGAGATTTTTGTGCCACAGCGATAAATTCGCTTTGCGTGGTTTCACTTAACGATTCACTCATTAAGGTGTTTTTATAATCATTGGCTTGCGCCAAAATATAGTGACAAAAACTGCCAGCGTTTTGAATTTTGTCTAGCACGATGGCAGATGGCGTACTTTCTGGGTGATAAAGGCGATCGCGCAAACGTGTCATCGTTGTGTCATAAACACTGCCACCATAAGCGGCATCCAACATTTCGGCAAACGGCTGCATATCATCGAACAATTCTTGCGCCAAATGACGGAATTCATGTTCGCGATTGTGCATCAACAAATGCAGATCGGGATGGCGTCCATTACTCACAATACGACGTTTGTTTTCAGCGTTTTCGCCCTGTTCCCGTTCAGAGATCGGCGGGCTGTCACGGAACAAACACATTAACAGCAAGACGTCGCCAAACACGCGGTAATCATCATTGACCCCCATCGGTGAAAACGGATCGAGATCAAACAAACGCACCTCAAGGTATTCGACGCCATAACGCGATAACGCTCGTGCTGGTCGTTCACCGTGTTGACCAACGCGTTTCGGTCGAATTCCGGCGTAGAATTCGTTTTCGATCTGCAAGAGATTGCCGTTTAATTGTTTCCAATGACCGTTTTCCTCAACACCTATCTGCTCATAAAACGGATCCGGCGTGCGGATCGCGTATTCCATCGCGTTGGTGTATTCGGCCACACTATTGAAATT
Organism: uncultured Pseudomonadaceae bacterium; assembly: GCA_964650615.1. Lineage (GTDB taxonomy): Bacteria > Pseudomonadota > Gammaproteobacteria > Enterobacterales > Permianibacteraceae > Permianibacter. The sequence goes on from CAZYUS010000038.1 coordinate 20,695, forward strand.
CACTCGTAGGCTGGCCTGTGCTTTATTTTGATAGCCCAAATCACTCATGCGCAAACTGGTAGCGTACGGACCATACAAAGTTCCTGCTGATAAGGCTTTCAGATCGGTTTTTTTACCGCGCAAAAACGAACGACAAATCGCTGGTGAGGCACCGAATAAATACGGAATAAGCCAGCCAAAACGTTGGAAATTGCGGATCAAATCAAAATAGCGACGATTGATGTATTCCTGATCAGACTCGTGCGTTAAACAGCATTCGCGTAACGCTTGCCAAAACGCAGTTGGCAACGACCAGTTGTAATGAACGCCAGCAATGGTTTGCATATGACGCCCATAACGATGACCGAGACCTTCACGATAAACGTATTTGAAGCGTCCTTGATTCGATGTACCGTAATCGGCGATCGGAATATCGTTATCGTCACCAATGACGCAGGGCATAGATGTTGGCCATAAAACTTCATCGCCGATATGTCGCGCGGTGAAACGATGAATATCTCGTAAAAACGCTAGCGGAAATTGTGTATTGGTTGACGGCGGCGTAATAAATTCCAGCAACGCTTCAGAATAATCGGTCGTGATCCACGGATGTGTTAACTTTGAACCGAGTGCCAAGGGATGCGGCCGCAACGACAATTTGCCTTGCGTATCAACGCGTAAGCATTCTTTTTCGAATCCACGCACGATGCCACGCAAAACGTGTGCATTTTTACTACCGGAAAACGATTTGAGCGCATCACAACAGGTAAATTTAAGCATCAAGCGATTCTCGTCAAAAGCGAATCTGCACTATGGCAGCAACCGCATGGAAATCAAGAGCACAAATCAACGTAATTCAAGTTACTGTTGAGTAACCATGTCGCCCCTGAGTCTGCTCGCAACGTATGCAAAAAAATCATGCGACATTGAGATTACTTCGCGTGGCGCTTTTGTAGAAAAAATTGCGTCAATAAATGCTGCGCTTCATCCGCCATCAGATTTTTACTCACTTCACACAAATGCGGCAGCTGCGGGTGTCGCAATACTTGCAACACACTGCCGGCCGCCCCCGCTTTCGGATCGCTGGCCGCAAACACCACACGCTTGATGCGCGCGTTCAAAATCGCGCCAGCACACATCGGGCAAGGTTCCAAGGTGACGTAAAGCGTGCAACGATTAAGGCGATAGTTTTGCATTCGTTCACACGCCGCGCGTATCGCCAACATTTCTGCATGTGCCGATGGATCGTGACGTTTTATTGGTTCGTTGTGTGCCGCCGCAATCACTTCATCATCACATACAATCAGTGCGCCTACCGGCACTTCGCCGTTTTTTTGCGCAAGCGCGGCTTGCGCTAATGCCAACGCCATAAAATGGTGATCGCGTTCGTGACTCATTTGCACTCCAAACAAAACAGGCGCTTTGCGCGCCCGTTCTTTGCCATTATTCCCACTCGATGGTGGCCGGTGGTTTGCCGCTCACGTCATAAACAACGCGCGAAATACCCGGTACTTCATTGATGATGCGGTTGGAAACCGTCTCCAGCAAGGTGTACGGCAAGTGCGCCCATTTCGCGGTCATAAAGTCGATGGTTTGTACGGCGCGGATCGCGATAACGTAGTCATAACGACGACCATCACCCATGACGCCTACCGATTTTACCGGCAAAAACACCGCAAACGCTTGCGAGGTTTTGTGATACCAATCGGCTTTGTGCAATTCTTCGATAAAAATATGATCGGCTTTACGCAAATAATCGCAATAGTCCTTTTTCACTTCGCCGAGTACGCGCACACCTAAACCGGGGCCGGGGAAAGGATGGCGGTATAACATGTCGTACGGCAGCCCCAATTCCAGTCCAACTTTGCGCACTTCGTCTTTAAACAATTCGCGCAATGGCTCAACCAATTTCAACTTCATGTCTTTGGGCAAACCGCCAACATTGTGATGCGATTTAATCACATGAGCCTTACCGGTTTTGCTGCCGGCCGATTCAATGACGTCGGGATAAATGGTGCCTTGTGCCAACCATTTGGCGCTTGGCAATTTCGCGGCTTCTTCTTGAAATACATCGACAAATAATTTGCCGATAATTTTACGTTTAGCTTCCGGATCGGTTACCCCTTTGAGTTCTCCCATGAAGCGTTCTTCGGCATTCACGCGGATCACTTTGATACCCAGATGCGTGGCGAACATTTGCATGACTTGATCGCCTTCGTGCAAACGCAACAAACCATGGTCGACGAACACGCAGGTTAATTGTTTACCAATCGCGCGATGCAACAATACCGCCGTCACCGAGGAATCAACACCGCCGGATAACCCCAAAATCACGTCGTCGCTGCCGACATCGTGACGAATTTTTTTGACTGCATCGTCGATGATGGCGGTCGGCGTCCAATTGGCCTCACAACCACAGACTTCTTTGACGAAGCGTTCGATAATACGACCGCCTTGCACGGTATGCGTCACTTCAGGATGAAACTGCACGCCGTACAATTTGCGTCCCTCATCGGCCATCGCCGCGATCGCGCAATTATCGCTTTCACCAACGATTTCAAAACCGTTAGGGGCGACCACGACTTTATCGCCATGACTCATCCACACATCCAACACCGGTTGCGATTTATCGTTGATGTGATCTTCGATG
>CAZYUS010000039.1:0-22915 GCA_964650615.1 uncultured Pseudomonadaceae bacterium
TTGCCGTCGTATTTGCAACAAGCCGAAATGGAAAGCAATGGCAAGTCCACTAATTGGAATGGTCAAACGATTCCTTATAACACCGTGGCGTGCTTGTGGGGAGGTTTGGGCATCAACGGTCAGCACGCGTATTACCAATTTTTGCATCAAGGCAATGTGCTTTCCAGCTGCGATTTTATTGCCGCCGTTCACACGCCACACGACGACGATGCGCACGCGGTTTTGTTGTCGAATATGGTGGCGCAATCACAAGCCTTGATGGAAGGCGTAGACGAGAGCAGTGTGCGCCGTGAATTGCTACGACAAGAAATCAGTGAAGATCAAATCATCAGTTTGTTGCCGCACAAAATTCATCAAGGTGATCGCGTCAGTACCACCGTTTTATTGCAAAAACTGGATGCGCGAAACCTTGGCTTATTACTCGCCTTGTACGAACATAAAGTGTTTGTGCAAGGGATTGTGTTACACGTTTATTCATTTGATCAGTGGGGCGTCGAGTTGGGCAAAAAACTGGCTCACAACGTTTACCAACAGTTGACCAATCGTCAACCAGAGGGCGTGACTAACGCCTCAACTTTAGGTCAGATCGCTCACATTCAACGCTGGCGACAAACGCAACACGAAGACCTGTCGTTATCGCCAGCGCCACGCACTCAGGACTGTCTATGTTAAATTCTACTGTTCATGACGTTACGCAGCGCATCGTGGCGCGTAGCGAAAACGCGCGTCAACGTTTTTTGGCGCGCACGCAACAACAAGCGCAACAGACGCGCGCGCGGCATCGTTTGTCGTGCGCCAATTTTGCGCATGTGATCGCCGCATCCGATGGTGACAAAGCGCAATTAATGCAAGCCGAAATTCCCCATTTAGGCATCGTCACAGCGTACAACGATATGTTGTCCGCGCATCAACCGTATGAACAGTATCCGGCGCAAATTAAAGCCGCCGCGCGCGATGTCAATGCCACTGCACAAGTCGCGGGCGGTGTGCCAGCCATGTGTGACGGCGTTACGCAAGGGCGCGCTGGAATGGAGCTGTCGTTATTCAGTCGCGACGTTATCGCGTTGTCCACTGCGGTGGCGTTATCACACGACGCTTTTGATGCGGTTGTGTTGCTGGGCGTGTGCGATAAAATCGCGCCGGGATTATTAATGGGCGCGCTGCAGTTCGCGCATTTGCCGATTGGTTTCATTCCCGCTGGGCCGATGCCGTCTGGCTTACCGAACAAAGAAAAAGTGCGGGTGCGGCAAAATTACGCACAAGGAAAAGCGAGCAAAGACGAATTATTGCATGCCGAATGCGCGTCGTATCACAGCGCCGGAACCTGCACGTTTTACGGCACCGCCAATAGCAATCAATTGGTGCTGGAAACCATGGGATTGCAATTACCGGGCAGTTCATTCGAACCGCCGCACAGCGAATTGCGACGCGCGTTAACCGATCGCGCGGTACACGAAATGATTCGCGCCGCGCGTCAGCAACCGCGTCCGCGTCTGGCCGACATCGTCACCGAAAAATCCATCGTTAATGCCATCGTCGCTTTATTAGCCAGCGGCGGTTCAACTAATCACACGCTGCATTTAGTCGCCATGGCGCGTGCCGCCGGCATTCATATTACGTGGGATGATATGGCGCAACTGTCGACAGTTGTGCCGCTATTGTGTCGCATTTATCCCAACGGCGAAGACGATGTGAATGCTTTTCATCAGGCCGGTGGTATGGGCTTTTTTATTCGAGAATTATTGCGCATCGGTGTGTTACATAATGATGTTAAAACCATCCTCGGTGACGGGTTAGAGGCGTTCACCGCAACGCCGGAAGTGCAACGTGATTTATTGGGCGGTACGGCCACTCGAATGCATTATCGTGCAACGTCAACACAAAGCGGCAGCGATGCGGTTTTACGCGCGGCAGATAACGCGTTTCAGCCCACTGGCGGGTTGCAAGTGTTGCACGGTAATCTCGGTCAATCGGTAATCAAAACGTCGGCAGTAAAAAGCGAATTTCATCACGTGCGCGCACCAGCGCGAGTGTTCACCGAACAGCAACAAGTAAAAGACGCATTCAAAAATGGCGAACTGAATCGCGATGTTGTCGCGGTGTTACGTTTTCAAGGTCCGCAAGCCAACGGTATGCCGGAATTGCATGAACTAACGCCGATCTTAGGTAGCTTGCAAGATCACGGATTTCGCGTCGCGATTGTCACCGACGGTCGTATGTCCGGTGCCAGTGGCAAAGTGCCGGCCGCCATTCATGTTACGCCCGAAGCTAAACAAGGTGGCGCGATCGCCAAAGTGCGCGACGGCGATATCATTGAATTAGATGCGCAGCACGGCACGCTCAATGTACTGGTCGATGAAACCGAGTGGCAATCGCGCGTTGCGGCGACGATGCCTGCGCGCGACGAAGACAGTTGTGGCCGTCATTTATTCACGGTTTTTCGGCAAATGGTTGCGTCTGCTGACCATGGTGCCAGTGTATTCGAATGCAATGAATCGACCTTGCCCTAAGGGTTTAGTATTTTTAACGCGCGAGCCGAGAGCTTGCCTACGATAAGGTTTTTTTGAATGCAAACTGCCATTCCCTGTGATTTTGTTTTATTCGGCGCAGCCGGTGATTTGGCGTTACGCAAATTATTTGCCGCCATGTATCGCAGCCATCGCCAGAATTTGTTGGCTGATAGCACTCGCATTTTTGCGGTCGCGCGCGGAGCCAGCGATACGGCGGCGTTTATGGCCAAAGTAAAGCAGCACGTGCAAAAAAATATCAGCGAGACCGAATGGTCAGAAGATGATTGGCCGTCATTTGCTGCCCGCATCGTGCCGCAAGCCATTGATATCGCGCAGCGCGACACGTGGTCGCCGTTGCAAAATGAACTGCAAAAAGCCAATCATCGCCGCTTGTTTTATTTATCGGTGCCGCCTGATATTTTCGAGGTAACTTGTCGACATTTGTCCGAGTTGAAGTTAATTAGCGACAACTCGTGTGTGGTGGTAGAAAAACCGATTGGCTACGATGTTAAAACGGCGCGTGAAACCAACGATAAAATCGCGCGTTATTTTCGCGAAGATCAAATCTTTCGCATCGACCATTATCTGGGTAAAGAAACCGTACAGAATTTGTTGGCGTTGCGTTTTACCAATATTCTGTTCGAATCGTTATGGAACAGTAATTACATCGATCACATCCAAATTTCGATTGCAGAAACGGTGGGGCTAGAAGGCCGTGCGGGTTTTTATGATCACGCCGGTGCCATGCGTGACATGGTGCAAAATCACTTATTGCAGTTGCTGTGTTTAATCGCGATGGAACCACCGCACAAATTAAACGCCGATTCCATTCGCGCCGAAAAATTAAAAGTGCTGGATGCTTTACGCCCGATTAAAGATCGCGATGTCGATGCCAACGTCGTTCGCGGTCAGTATGTCGCTGGTTACATGGATGGGCAGTCGGTGCCGGGTTATCGCGACGACTTAGGTCAAGACAGTCGCACCGAAACTTATGTGGGTATTCGGGCGTTTGTCGACAACTGGCGCTGGGCGCGGGTGCCGTTTTATTTGCGCACCGGCAAACGTTTGCGTAAGCGCCGTGCCGAGATCGTGATCCAGTTTAAAGATCTCGGTCATCGCATTTATGACGAGTCGGTTGGCCCGTTGCACGCCAATCGGCTGATTATCCGTTTGCAACCGGATGAAGGTATGCGCTTGTCCTTGATGGCGAAAAAAATGAACACCTTTGCCACGCGCTTGCATCCGGTGGCATTGAACTTAAATTTCAATGACAGCACTTCCAATTTTCATAGCGATGCCTATCAGCGTTTGATTCTCGATGCGATCGCCAACGAAGGCAGTTTATTTATTGATCGCCTTGAAGTCGAAAAAGCGTGGGGTTTTGTCGATCCGATCATCGCACATTGGAAAAAAATGGATATCGCACCGGAAGCCTATGCTGCTGGCAGTTGGGGACCGGATGCCGCCGATTTCATGTTAGCGCGCGATGGCCGTCGTTGGGCCAATCCGCCTGAAGGCCAGAATTGATGACACCATTGCAGTTGGATGAGTTTTTTTTCACCGAATGTGACGTGCTGTTGCAACGTTTAAGTGATTATTGCGCCACCGTTTTGCGTGATGCGGTGAATCAACACGGTGCGGCGGCTTTGTTGGTGTCGGGAGGAAAAACGCCACAGCAGTTATTTCGTGTATTAAGTTGCTGCGATTTGCCGTGGCAACACATCACCATCGCCTTGGTTGACGAACGTTGCGTGTCAGACAAGCACGAAAAAAGTAATGCGCGTCTGGTGCAAGAGCATTTGCTGCAAAACCGCGCCAGTCAGGCGCACTTTGTACCGATGTTCGATGCCTCGCTAGATGCCGAACCGGCTTTGCAGTCTTGCGAACAACGCTATCAACAGCTGCCCGCGCCGATCGCGTTGGCGTTGGTTGGTATGGGTAATGATGGTCACACGGCCTCGTGGTTTCCCGGTGCTGAACAACTGCGTGAAGCCATGACTACCGAAAAATGTTGCTTGCGTTTGCACGCGCCACGATTGTCGGCGTCGGATATTCCGCATCGTTTTACCGTCAGTTTAAACGGATTGCTGCGCGCGCAAAAAATCGTTTTATTGATTACCGGCAACGATAAAAAAGCGGTGTATCAACGTGCTTTGGATGGTGATGATATTGGCCAAATGCCGATCCGTGCGTTGTTAAAACACCGTCCGATGGCGGTGTTTTGGTCGGAACAAAGTTGATATCAATTCTTTGTGTGGTGAACTGCAATTAAACATGGCTAAACGCTCACGCAATCCTATCGACAGGTAAAAAAATGAATCAAAAAATTGACAGTATTTTACGTTCGGCTCCGGTAATGCCGGTCATGGTAATTGAGCATTTGCGCGATGCGGTTCCCTTGGCCAGTGCGCTGGTCGATGCCGGTTTGCCGGTGCTGGAAATTACGTTGCGTACCGCGTGCGCTGTTGATGCCATTCGCGCCATTCGTCAAGCCGTGCCACACGCGATTGTCGGTGCTGGTACGGTATTAAATGAATACGATATCCAACGATGCTTGGAGGCGGGTGCTGAATTTTTAGTGAGCCCCGGTGCTACCGACGAGTTATTAAAAGCGGCGAAACAGCTGCACGCGAATTTGCTACCCGGTGTAGCCACCGTGAGTGAAGCGATGCGCGCCGCTGAATTAGGCTTTGAACATTTGAAATTATTTCCCGCCGAAGCCGTCGGCGGCGTGGCGTTATTGAAATCAATTTCAGGACCGTTGCCACAACTAAAGTTTTGTCCGACTGGCGGTATTAGCGTCACTAACGCGGCGAATTATCTCGCGTTAGAAAACGTGTTATGCGTTGGTGGATCGTGGATGGCAAGTAAAGAGCTGGTTAACACACAACAATGGGACGCGATTGCGCAATTAGCGCGAGCGGCCGCTGCATTACGGAGTAAGTAACGATGACAATTCGAGTTGCAATTAATGGTTTTGGGCGTATTGGTCGCAATGTTTTGCGCGCGTTGTATGAAGGCGGTTATCGCGATCGCGTGCAAGTGGTTGCCATCAATGATTTGGGTGATTTAGCCACGTCGGTGCATTTATTACGATTCGATAGCGTGCACGGCCGTTTCCCCGGTTCGGTGGGCAGTATCGAAGGAAAAATGGTCGTCAATGGTGACATCGTTACGTATTGCAGCGTCGCCGATCCCACGCAATTACCGTGGCGTGCGCACAATGTCGATGTCGTGTTTGAATGCACCGGACGGTTTGTGACGCGTTCGGCGGCGGCGGCTCACTTAAGCGCAGGCGCGCGCAAAGTGATCATTTCGGCACCGGCGGATGATGTCGACGCAACGGTGGTGTTTGGTGTGAATCACGATGTGTTGCGTAGCGATATGCAGGTGATTTCAAACGCGTCGTGCACGACGAATTGTTTAGCGCCGGTGGCGAAAGTGTTGCACGAAAGCATTGGTATCGAAACCGGCATGATGACGACCATACACTCGTACACGAACGATCAAAATCTGCTCGACTTGGCGCATAAAGATATTTACCGCGCACGCTCGGCGACACAATCCATGATCCCGACCAAAACCGGTGCAGCCAAAGCGGTCGGTTTAGTATTGCCCGAATTAAAAGGCAAACTGGATGGAATGGCGGTGCGCGTGCCGACTATTAATGTATCGGTAGTCGATTTGAATGCGTTGTTAAAACGCGACACCACCATCGCCGAAATTAATTCGCTCATTCGCCAAGCGGCAAACGGCCCCCTCAAAGGGGTGTTGGAGTTTTGCGAAGAGCCACTGGTGTCGGTCGATTTCAATCACACCAGCGCCAGCTCGCATTTTGATGCATCACAAACCAAAGTGAATGGGCGCTGGGTCAAAGTCATGGCGTGGTACGACAACGAGTGGGGTTTTTCAAACCGCATGATCGATAATGCGATTGCGTTTATGCAAACCACGACCGCCCCCGCAAAAGCGGCCGCTGCTTGTTAGAAAAATAAACGTCCGACTGACGCATCTGACGGACGTTTTTTATTGCCTGTGTTCAACCCCGTGTGAATGCGTTTAAATAGCGCGCATTCCGCGTTGTGGTTGATTTCATGTCTCACCGTTCACTTATGACTCCCGACAGTGCGATTACTGCGCTGGTTAATTGTGACGATGCTTATGCATTTGTTGATGTGCGCGCCGAAAGCGAATTTGCTGACGCGCACGTGCAGGGGTTTAGCAACCTTCCTATTCTCACCAACGACGAACGTCATCTGGTCGGCAGCTGTTACAAGCAATATGGTCAAGACGCGGCGTTGGCGTTGGGGCAGCAATTAACTGCGCCACATAAAGCGCAGCGTATCGCGGCGTGGCGAGAGCTTGCAGAGGGCCGTGTGCTTGTCGTGTGCTGTTGGCGTGGCGGTGCACGCTCGCGTATTGCGTGCGAGTGGTTGGCGGAAGCGGGTGTGGCGACTGTTCGCGTCAGTGGTGGTTATAAAGCGATGCGTCAGCGCTTGCGCGAACGTGTGATGCAGCCGCCACCGCTGCGTGTGTTATCGGGGTCAACTGGCTCGGGTAAAACCGCTTTGCTGCGCGAAGTTACGGTGGCCAAAGTGGATTTGGAGGCACTGGCTAACCATCGCGGCAGTGCCTTCGGTGAATGCGGGGCGCAACCTACGCAAACGCAATTTGAAAATGATTTGGCGCTGGCGCTGTGGCGATCCGAATCGTGTTATTTAGTTGAAGACGAAAGTCGTTTGATCGGAAAAATCGAATTGCCGTTGCCATTTAAAAATGCAATGTATCAGGCACCGGTGTTGCTATTGGAAGAATCCGTCGACGCTCGGGTGCGCAATATTTTTGATGAATATGTGGTGCAGGCGCTGTCACTTTATTCCGAGCCTTTACACGTCAAGAATGCGTTGGCGGACAATATTGGCCGTCTTAAAAACAAATTAGGCACCGAGCTTTATCGCCATTTGATCAGCGCGCTGGAGGCAGCATTCGAGCAGCCGTCTGCGCAATTAAATTGGCACCGTGAATGGATCCAACCGTTGCTGCAACACTATTACGACAGTCGTTATCAATATGCGTTCGAGCAGCACCATCGTCATATCGCGGTACGTGGAAACGCCGAGATCATCAAGGCGTTTTTGCTAAACACGTTTTAGTAACCTATCGCGATTAAGGATTATTAACTGGCGCGCTAATGGCTTGCACTGGCGCTTTTATGCTGCGATTGCCCGCCGTTTTGATGCTGCCGTTGTCTAACCGCACAAACCAGCGATTGTAAAATGAATTGAGTACCCGAGTCGGGTATTCGCCACGTCCGTAGCTGCCGTTATAGCGCGCTAATGCCGGTGCGAGTTTCTTGCGTTCGCGATCCATATAAATGGTTAATATCGCGCAACCGTAGCGAATATTCGTTTCGATATCGAATAAATTATCTTTTTCGTTGCCGATCTCGTCGCGCCAGAATGGCATCACTTGCATCAAGCCGCGCGCGCCCGCTTTCGAGATCGCAAATTTATCGAAGTTGCTTTCAACCTCGATTAGGGCTAACACTAATTGCGGATTCAAGTCATGATCATGTGCGATGTTGTGAACATGACGCAAAATTTCCATGCGTTCATTCACCGGAATCTTCGGGGCGCGTTTTTCTAAACGCCCAGCCATGTCCACTAACCATACTTCGGCTTCAAAACGATCGGTGAAGTGATGCGTTTTGCCGAGCGCCGTTTTAATCAACGCTCGTATATTATTATCTGGACGTTCTTGATTTCCGGCGTGAGTGGGCAACACCACCGCCGTTAAAATCATGGCGTGTAGGAGCACCTTTAGGCGTGAAAATAAAGCCTTCGCACCTAAAGCTGCTCCTACGTTGGGTTTGTTTTTAAACCGATTTAGCATCTGTTAAACAGCGCAGTCCTGTTTCAACCAAGCGATGACGTGGCTCAGTTCAATCATGAGGGGGTCAGTATCGCGACGACGTTTCATTTCCACTTTGCCTTCGGCCAAACCGCGTTCGCCAATGACACACCGATACGGCACACCGATCAATTCGGCGTCGGCAAACATCACACCGGCACGTTCGCCGCGATCATCTAACAAGACCTCGATGCCAGCGGCTTGCAAATCGGCATACAGTTGGTCGGTGGTGGTTTTAACGGCCTCAGAACGATGATAGTTCATCGGTGCTAAAACGACTGTCCACGGCGCGATTGCTTGTGGCCATACGACGCCTTTGTCGTCGTGATGTTGTTCGATGGCGGCGGCCACGATGCGTGATACGCCTATGCCGTAGCACCCCATGGGCATGATCGTCGCTTTGCCTTGTTCATCAAGCACGGAGGCTTTCATGGCGGCGGAATAGCGGGTGCCGAGCGCAAAAATATGACCGACTTCGATGCCTCGTTTCATAAACAATTTGCCTTTGCCATCTGGCGCGACGTCACCTTCGACGACGTTACGCAGGTCGAGGATGGCGTTGGCGGTGACATCGCGGCCCCAGTTGACGCCGCTAAAGTGGTAATCGGTGACGTTGGCGCCGCAGGTGAAATCACTGAGCGTGGCGGCATCGCGATCGACCAACACTGGGATCTTACTGTTGACCGGTCCGATCGAGCCTAATTCAACGCCCAACGTGTCGCGGATCACGGTATCGGGGGCCATTTCGGCCTCGCCGCGCAAAAGTGGGTACTTCGCGACTTTGATTAAGTTGACGTCGTGGTCGCCGCGTACGCAAACCGCCACCAAGGCGCGCTGGCCTTTTTCGTCAGCCGCGCCTTGCACCACGATGGTTTTCAAGCCATCACACACCGCTTGCTTGAAGAACGCGGCGGCTTGTTCCAGCGTTTTAACGCCGGGGGTGTGGATCTGTTCCATCGCCTTGGTCGGCGCGCGGGGGGGGGCGGTTGGCGCGGCAGCGGTGGCCAACTCGATATTGGCGGCGTATTCCGAGCCATCGGAGCAAGCGATTAAGTCTTCACCGCTCTCGGCCAACACTTGAAATTCGTGCGAGGCATTGCCGCCGATAGCACCGGTGTCGGCTTGCACGGCGCGAAACGCCAAACCGATGCGGCGGAAAATCGCCGAATAGGTGTTGTACATCACTTGATAGGTGTCCATCAGCGAGGCGTCGGTGAGGTGGAAGGAGTAGGCGTCTTTCATCAAAAATTCGCGCGCGCGCATGACGCCGAAACGGGGGCGGACTTCGTCACGGAATTTGGTCTGGATCTGATACAGGTTGAGCGGTAATTGTTTGTACGAACGGATCTCGTTGCGCACCAGATCGGTGATCACTTCTTCGTGCGTCGGGCCTAAGCAAAACGGACGTTCGTGGCGATCTTTGATACGCAACAGCTCGGGGCCGAATTTGCCCCAACGGCCGGATTCTTCCCACAGTTCGGCAGGTTGCACGACCGGCATCGACAATTCAAAAGCGCCGCTTTTGTTCATCTCTTCGCGCACGATGTTTTCCACTTTGCGCAAAACGCGCAAACCGGTGGGCATCCAGTTGTAAAGGCCGGAAGCCAATTTGCGGATAAGGCCAGCGCGCAACATCAACTGGTGGCTGACCAACTCGGCATCGGCCGGCGTTTCACGAAGGGTGCATAACGGGTACTGACTTAAGCGCATGATCAATCCAGAAGCGGTAACAAAAGGACATAAAAGGGCGGTGATTCTAGCAACCTGCGCGGGCGGGGGGCAGTCTGTGCTCACTTTTCAAACGCGGATTAGCTCTTTAAACTCCGCGCCCAGCCCTCATGTAGGCTCCGTCTTTCCTTAAGTTGAGTTTTGCCATGCCGATTTATGAATACCGCTGCCAAGAATGTGGCCATCAGTTGGAAAAATTGCAAAAGATGTCGGATCCGGATCTCACCGATTGTCCTGCTTGCAATAAAGCGGCGTTGCAACGTTTGGTATCAGCGGCCGGATTTCAATTAAAAGGCAATGGTTGGTATCAAACGGATTTTCGTGGTAACAAACCGTCCGAGAAAAAGTCGGATGAAACGGTCGGTGGTTGCGGTTCGGCGCAATGCGCGGCGGCCTGCGGCGGCGGAAATTAAAACCCAAAAGGCAACCTCAGTTGCCTTTTTTTATGACCCGGCTAATGGCAGTGAAAAGTGAAATGTTGAGCCGCGCCCCGGCGTTGATTCAACCGCCAATTCGCCGCCGTGTGCGCGAACAATTTCGCGTGAAATCGGCAAGCCTAATCCGACGCCAGTATGACGTCGTTGCAAGGTGCCATCCACTTGCTCAAACGGCGTAAAAATCACCCTGAACAGGCTAGCATCAATACCCATTCCGGTGTCGGTGATGTGAACGCACACACGTTGATCTTGTAATTGCGCGGTTAAAGTAATTTGTCCGTGTTCGGTGAACTTAATCGCATTGTCCAATAAATTAATCAACACTTGTTGAATTCGTTCTCCGTCGGCGGCCACGTTCGGTAGCGGCGCTGCGATATGGCAATGTAACGGCAACGATTTTTTTTGTGCTAACGGTGCAACTAATCGACACGCGCGCGAAATAATGGGCGAGATGTCGATGGACTCGATATGACACAGCGGTTTTCCGGCGGTAATCTGCGAAAAATCCAGAATCGCATCAACCATGCCGGACAGTTGCACACCGCAATGACGCACCCACTCCAGATCGGATTTGATCTCTGTTGGCAACGCGCCGGACGTGTCGCTCAACAAATTGTCGGTGATGCCAATGATGCCGTTAAGCGGCGTGCGCAATTCATGCGACGTGTTGGCCAAAAACTGGTTTTTTAACGTATCCAATTTCTTTTGTTCGACCTGTGTTTGTTCGGATCGGCGCCGATCTCGTCGGTATAAAATGAGGAAATAAATCAGTGACCCAATCGAGAACAAAAGTATGCTGATCAAAATTGTAATGGTGCGTTGTGCTTCTGCCGTGCGTTTTTCGGCCTGTGCTATTTGTGTTTCGCGTTGCGAAGTGGCCAGTGCTTGTTCTTTTTGCGCAACATCGCGCAATACACGTTGCACGGCAACCGTGTTGGCCAGTTGTTGATCAAAAAGTTGCCGAGATAATCGCAGCACATTTTCTTGTGCCGTGTACGCCGCTTGCCACGCGCGATTTTCGCGTTGCCATTGTTCGAGGTGTTGCCACGCCATGAATTCGCTTTCGAGATCTTTCTGTTGCTGCGCGATCTGGATCGCTCGTTGCGCTGAGGCCAGCGATTGGTCATGCAAGAGCAGTAGCGATTCCGCCTGCGCGCGCGTTAAATACGATTTCGCCATTTCCATCACCAAGTGACGTTCTTCGGCGAAATTAATCGCGCGATTGGCTTTGGCGATCGCGTCGCGAAATTTGCCCTCGGCGAAACTGATTTTGGCGTCCACTTGGAATGCATAGGCGGTGGCCAAGGGGGTGCTGTTTTGAGCGTAGTCGGTTAATACGATGGCAAGCGTTTGCCGCGCTAAGGTGATCTCGCCGTTGGCGAGATACGCTTGCGCCAGCGTGGTGTAACCGCCGCCAGTTTCGCGGTTTTGCGCTTGTTCATAAAGCGTGACCGCTTGTTTTGCCAGCGCAATGGCATCTTCAAACTGTCCCGATCGAATATAAATATCGGCCAGATTATTTTCGATAATAGCCAGTGCCTTGACCGAGCCCTGAGAACCAAACGCTTGTGCCGTTTTGTAGGCAAGAATCGCTTCGGTGTAATTAGACAAATAAACGTAGGATTTTCCGACTAAGGAGAACGCGATTTGATCGTCGGCGATAGCGGGCGTTGCTTGCGCGCGATGTTTACTTGCCAGCGCCCACGCTAGCGCGCGTTCAGATTCGCCGCTTCGAATACACGCGTTAAGGATGGTTTCGTGCGTTGTCATATCGGCAGTGCTGGAGGCGGCCGTCGTCGCTGGGCAAGCCGACGAAGACATTGTTGCCGCCGTCGCATCGAACCACAAAAGGATGATCGCAACAAAGACAAAAATGCATAAGACACAGCGACGCATTTGAAACGGTAACCAAACAAGAAAAGGGAAAGTATGGCGGATAAACTGAAAACCGGATCGCGCTAACGCGGATTAACGCTGTGAGTCCGCTTGCGCCACGACAAAACTGAACTCGGTGCCAACGTTCAGAGTCGATTGCACCGTTAACTCACTGTTATGCGCTTGCACCAGTTCACGCGCAATCGCAAGGCCCAAACCGACACCGCCGTGACGGCGCCTTAAACTACCGTCGACTTGCTCGAAAGGTTCGAAGATGGATTGCAGCCGTGTTGGCGGAATTCCGATGCCGGAATCACGCACGCTGATGCGAATGCGTTTATCGGGTAATTCGCGCGCGCTTAATTCAACAAAACCGCGTTCGGTAAATTTGATGGCATTACCCATCAAGTTAATCAAGATCTGTCGTAATCGGGTAGCGTCGGCCATCAACCATGGTAATTGCGCAGGCACGTCAAGGCGCAGCTGTAGACCTTTTTGATTGGCTAATGGTTGCAGGATCGGTTGCACGTATTTGATCACGTCGGTGAATGGGGTTGCTTCGAGCGTGAGTTTGTTTTTTCCGGCTTTAATTTGCGAAAAGTCAAGAATCGAATCAACCATGTCGGAAAGTTGTGTCCCGCAATCGCGGATCAAACGCAGTTGCTCGTTCCCTGATGTGGATAGATTGGCTTTCTCCGTTTCAACCAGCAGGTCGGATAATCCGATAATGCCGTTTAACGGCGTGCGAAGTTCATGTGACGTATTCGCCAGAAACTGATCTTTTAATTCGTGCAGTCGGCGTAATTCTTGGTTGGTCATTTCGGCGCGGGTCAAGTCGCGTTTATGCATCCAGCGAAAGAATCCGAAACCCAATATCGACATCGCCAATGCGGCGACCAATAATATGGCAGTGCGTTGTGCTTTCGCGGTTGACGCTTCGGCCTGATGTAACTCGTTTTCCGATTTTAGTTCCGAAATTTCCTGTAACTGACGATCGTATTCGTGTTGCGCGCGTTGGTAAGACAGGGCATTGGCTATTTTATTGTTAAACATTTTCTGCGCCAATTCGTCGGCACTGATACGCGCGGCGTGGGCGGGTTGCCATTGATTGTTCGCCACGTATTCCTGTTCGATAAATTTCCAGATCGGTAACGCGCTGTCCATATCTTGTTGATCGATAGCGATGTTGACACCTAACTGAGCGGTAGCAAGCGCTTCGGATTTTTTGCCTAATTGACTGAGTGCGCTTGCTTTAATCAGATAATTATTCGCGATATCTGAAACAATGCGTCGTTCTTCTGCGGTAGTAATGGCAAAATTGGCCGCGTCGAGTGCTTCTTTAAATAAATTTTTCGATAACAGCAGCTGCGCCTGTGTTTGTCGGCAATACACCAGTGCCAGCGCGCTATTGACTTGCTCGGCCAGAGTGAGGCATTCGGCAAGCATTTTGGTGGCGGCGGTTAAATCTTTTTTTGCCGTTAAAATCGCCGCTAACGTGCCGATGTAGAGCACGTGTTCATTGAGTTTAAAGTCGGACTGCGCCTTGCTTTCCGTGATACTTTGCTCGGACATTTGCTGTGCAGCATCGAATTGTTCCATCGCCAACAGTATTACCGCTGAATTATTGAGCGAGGAAATTCGTGTGACCGCGTGAATCACGCCACTGCTATGCAGGATTTCGTCGTAACGCGCCAACGCTTGATCGTATAAGCCCATAAATTGTAATGCCGTGGCCTCGAAAAGCAGCGCAGTACTCAATTCGTCCAGCGAGTTTTTTGCCGTGGCCAGTTTTTTGGCATGCAAGGCTACGTTTAAGGCGCGGGGAAAATCACCTGCGTTAGTACAAGCATTGAACGCTCCGGAGAGGTTCTTGGACGGTTCTATCTGCGCGAGTTGTATTTCATCGGGACACACTGCGGCGTTTACTGGTAGGGCAATAATAAATAAAGCGGCCCAATACAGCAGGCCGCTTTTTATCTCGTTGAGCAAAAATGAAAACGAGAACATTGTGTGATTATTTTTTAAAGTAGTTATTGGCATTGCTGGATAAAATCAGATAGCAGGATTTACTTCCGATTTCTTTTTGAATGGCATCAACGTCGCCGCAATGAATCATGTCGCGGTGTTTTTTACTTAATTTTGCTTTTGTCATGGCCGCTTCAGCATCAAGCAAATGTGCTTGACGTGCGGCGGCATTTTGAGCGATGTCTTGTAAGTATTTCTTTAGCTTGTTCTCAGCCATTTCCTAGCTCCTTTTCTTGTTGCGAGTTAAGCCAACTTTACAGCGGGTTTCAAAGTCGGCAGTGAGTTGATTCTGGCAATAAAATAGTCGTCATCTTCTGGTTCGAATGCCGGTGGAATGTAAATTGTGCTGGCTAATCCGACGTTCGCGCTGGGCAAATCTTTAAGGCTAATCCATTCAATTCGAGGTTTGCCTAATGGGAAATTACTGGCTTCATAAATAACCAATTTGTGGTCGCTAGGGTAAGCCGTGAGCAGTTTTTCAGTGAGCACCGCTAACGCGTTTTCGCGGGGGCGTAGCAATGTAAAACTGTCATCACCCAAAACGCCTAATTGCCACAATATCATCGCCACAGACGGATCAATTTTACGTCGATAGTAGATAAAAGCGGTTGCTTCATACTGAACACAGCCGTTTTCGCACGGGTCAACACCTAAATCGGCGAATAAACAATCTTCGGCGGAAATGCCGGGCAACATTTGGGCGTGATACCCCTCAGCTTTTAATTGCCGAATGGCGGCATGAGATGACCAGACAAACACACCAGGGTGTCCATAAAAAACGGCAACGACGTTTTTCCCTTCTTTTACCGCATCGCACAGGGTTTGGGTTATGGCTTTATAGGTTTCAGGGCGTGGCCGTTTGACATCCGGACCTGATTTGTCATCGGACTTACCGGTGTCGGTGAATTGATACCATTCTTGGAGATCGATGATATTCGCATTCAGATCTTCAAGCCACGACATGGTTAAATGATCGGTGACCAATGCGTAAAGCACATCGGCATGTTCGAAAAATGATCGGGTTTCAATCGTGCATTGCGCTAGCGCGTTGATGCCGGTTCCGACGACGGTCAAAGACCCTTTAGTTGGATTGGACAAAATCGTTTCACGGTGTAGTGATTTGGCAGGCTGCTACCTTGCCGAATAATAACGCTGCTGGCAAGAGGTGAAGCGGTTCACAACTTAAGTTTATTGTTCGGACGAATCGTTATTCTCGGGTGTTTGGTCAGTGGCAGGCTTGCGCGGCTTATCGCGGCGCGGGCGTTTGGGCCAATCACGCAGCAGCAATAAATTGCCGAGCAAAAATAATAGACACAATGCAAAAACAATTAATGCCATTTTCATGTCAACTATCCGATATCAATGGGCTTTTCTTCCTCGCTACCTTTTAAGCCGCGATGAACAACACGGTAAGGCGGTCTTTAGGCCACTAAACGGCGGCCTTAAAGTTAGCGATCCTGCAAATAAACGGCTTTCGCGGCCCGCGCGCGACCATTACTCAGCGTTGCTTAAGGCAAGGTTACAAACTCCAACGCGATTGGGTAAAGCTTGTATTCGCTGTCGGCATAGCCGGAACGTTGATAGAAAAAATCCAGTCGCGCATCAGGATTCGCGGCAAACGTCGGATCCTTAAGCTGTTGTTCGAACTCGGCGCGCAGAGCCGGATCGCGTTCAAGCATGGCTTGCGCCAGCGGTTCGACTACGTAATTTTCCATGTATTCGGTGGCTTGCAAAATGGTGTGAAAATAACCCCACGCAAATAACGAATCATCACTGCGCGGGTCAAGCAATCCAATGGCTAAATCACCCAGCGCCTGATCGGTGCTGACACGCAAACTGCCAACGTCAAACGTACGCGTTATCGTTTCTTCTTTAACATCATCAACGCGCGCACCGACGCGACCTTCGAAGGCCATTTTGTTGATCTGCGCATCGGCTAAACGTAATGTGGTAGCGGTTTTTGTGGTCGGGGTTTTTATTTCTTCGAACATAATACCGTGGCGTTTTAACACCTCGCCGATGTAGCGATAGTGCGGTGGAATAATAAACGCCGAGGGACGTTTGATGTATACGCGAGGATGCCCGCCAATCACCGGCACTTTGACGGACAGCGGATTTCCGGTCCAACGGATTTCGCGCGCGCCCGAAATGGGTGAATCATAATATTCGGAACTTACCGCAAAAAAATCGACCGGATCTTGTTCTTGCTGAGTATTCGGCGTCCATACAAACGGTAATGCCGCGCGACGCGAATCGCGATCGGTTTTGATCGCGCGGCGCAAATCGTCGCGATGATCACCGGCCTGACGCAAGGTTTCTACGTACAAATGATAGGTGCCGAGTACGCGCTGCTTATACGGTTTTAGCGAGTGGTTTTCCACTAGCACAGTGGGTAAGTGACGCAAATCACCGTAACCGTGCGAAAGTCGTGCAGCGGAATTCCATTTTTGTAAACCGGCGGACACGTTTTTCGCGTCCATCGCGAACACCAGATCATTGGGGATGTGACCACGCAAACTTAATTGTTGTTCGATATAAGCGCGATAATCGTGTTGTAAAAAATGCGCGATCGCCGGTGAGTGGCCGTCTTCACCATTAAAACCGAACGTGATGTCGTATTCATAATCAATACCGTCTGTGACATGAATATCGAGATACAGATCCGGATCCAGTTGGCCGATCAGTTTTAACATCGCCTGCATTTCCGGCGTGTCGGCTTTCATATAATCACGATTCAAGTTGTGGTTGGTGGACGTGGTACGCCATCCCATATTGTTGGGGCCGCGTTGATTCACGCGCAGATTGTTGCCGCGCCGTTCGTGACCATCGACATTAAATACTGGCACAAAATACCAATCGCTATTTTTCAATAATTCAAGGTGCTTCCCGCGTGCGAAATCACGCAGTAATAGCAATCCGGCATCTTTGCCGTCGATTTCACCGGCATGAATACCGGCCTGAATCAGCACTCGTGCGTTGGCGCTTTTACGTCGTTTGCTTAACTCTTTTTCTGCACTGTTGCTAACGATGACGACATAAAGTGGGCGGCCTTGGGCGCTACGGCCAAATTCCTGCATTTGAATTAAACTGGACGATTTGTCGGTTTTTTGAATAAACGCGATGGTATCGTCATAGCTTGGTGTGCTGTCGAATTGTGATTTTTCAATTGGGGTGAGCCACTCAGTCGGCACATTTTGCAAAATCGTCGCGCTTTGGGCGTCATCCCATGCCAGCGTAGGAGGCAGAGGGGCTTGCGTCGCCAACACGGCGTTGACGAAAAACGCGAACGGAAAAATACGTGATAGTGATTTCATGGCAGTCTCTTAGTTGTGCTTCTATTTTTTCGTATTTTTTGCCCGATTAAACCCGATTTCAATTACGACGGGATCGGATCCACGGTCATGGCATAACGAGCAATAATCGTCGCCAATCGTGGCAGAATTAGCGATGCGCCCGCAATGTCATTATTGCGCAACACGGTGCATAACGCATCGGCATTGATCTGTTGCATGGCCATCTGCGCCACGGGGATATAACTTAAATGCCACGGTTCCGGTGCGACGCCGTTTTGCGGGTGAGTATAGGGGAAATAAAAATCGAAACGCCGCGCATTATGGTGCAACCATTGCGCGAGCGATGCGCATGGTCCGTTGCCACAAAATTCGTTTGCGCTCAGTTGCGGACGCACGCCTTGTGCTAAGGCAGTGGCGTCAAAAACATCTATTTCGCTACCCCAATGGTGACGGGATAAACCGGGCAGGGCAGAAAAGCGCAAAATGTTTTCACACCACGCCCATTCGTCAGTCGTTTTAACTAGCGCATTATTCTGTTCGTCGAGTACCGGACGTAGCCCGTTAAATTTCTCATTCCAGATAAGGCGCTGCCGTGCAAAATCGCGAAACGTGGACAACGGCGCGATTTTAATTCCGTCGGCTTCCGCCGCGCACACTAACGCTTGCCACGCGTGAATTGCATCGTGGTGTAGCAGCCACGATTTTGTGGGAGATAGGCGCTCATCAATCCAGTTTGAACAATGGCTGGATGTCAGGCCGAACAGTGCATCGAATGTCATGTTAATAATTTTTTCAAAATACCGAAATACAACTGTGTTAAGGTCACTAAATCATCAATCTTCACGCATTCGTTAATTTGATGAATGGTGGCGTTACACGGCCCCAGTTCGATAACCTGCGCGCCGGTTTTGGCAATGAATCGACCATCCGATGTGCCGCCTTTGGTGTTGAATTCGGGTGTGAAACCACACACCGATTCAATTACTTGTCTTGATACATCGAGGAGTTGTCCTTTTTCGGTTAAGAATGGATCGCCGCTTAAGGACCATTCTTCATCGCAATTTAATTGATGGCGTTTGCAGACATGGCGAATACGTTCTTGAATGCCGTTTGCGGTTTGCTCGGTGGAAAAACGCATATTAAATTCCACCATCATTTCACCGGGGACGATGTTATTCGCATGACCAGCTTGAACACGGGTAATTTGAAAACTGCTCGGTGGAAAATGTTGATTACCGTTATCCCATTCAATGGCAGATAATTCGTTTAAAACCGGTAACGCTTTATGCACGGCATTATCGGCTAAGTGCGGATACGCGACATGACCTTGTTTACCATGAACGTGCAATCGCCCGGTGATTGAACCGCGTCGCCCAATTTTGATCACATCACCAACGTGTTGTGTAGATGATGGTTCTCCCACCACACAATAATCGAGTTTTTCACCACGCGCTAACAGCGCTTCAACCACTTTCACCGTGCCGTTGACCCATTTGTCTTCTTCATCACTGGTGATCAAAAACGCGATACGTCCCTTGTGTTGTGGAAAATCGCGTACAAAATTTTCGGTGGCGACAATCATCGCAGCCAGCGATCCTTTCATATCGGCCGCACCACGACCAAAAATAAATCCGTCGCGGATGGTCGGTTCAAAGGCCGGCGTTTGCCATTTTTCAGCAGGGCCGGGCGGGACGACATCCGTGTGACCGGCAAAAACAAATAACGGGCCGCCGTCACCGCGCACTGACCACAAATTGTTGGTGTCAATAAAAAACAGCGATTCGTTGTTGAAGTTCAGTGGACTTAAACGTTCGGCTAATAATTGCTGGCAGCCAGCGTCGTCCGGAGACACGGATGGGCGCTTAATCAAGGCCTCGGTTAATGCCACCACACGTTGTTGAATTTCGGAGCGGTTCATTTAATTCTGCAAGTAAAACGCAATCAAGTGATTGCGCCTTAAGCTTGCAGAATTAAGATGACAATCGCAAGTCAGCGCAGTGGAAATATCAAGCGTTGCAATAAACCGACTACACCTAATAACCACACGATAACCGCGCCGCTGGGGAGATCACTCAAGGCCGAGACGATAAGGCCCAGTCCGTAGCCGGTAATGCCAATCGCATAGGCCACTAATATTCGCGATGAACCGCGACGATTATCGGTGGCTAAAGCGGGGATGATTAAACTCGCAAATACCAAATAGACGCCGACAAATTGCACCGATTGGGTAATGGCAATGGCGAAAATGGAATAGAACGCCCAACGTGGTAGTCGATCATGCGCCCATAAAATTACCGCGAGCAAGGCAATCGAGGCGATCGCTGGCAAGATCAGCTGCGACCAATTTACCCACAAGATCTGACCGACCAAAATTTCCTTGAGTTGTTCACCGGCGTGAGGATCGTTGGCCAGTAATAAAATCGCTCCCGTAGCTGCCAGCACAAATAACGTGCCGATCAACGCTTCTTGTTTATCGCTGAATTTTTTATCCGTCCAAGTTAAACCCGAAGCGCCGATCAGTGCGGCGATGATGGCTCCGCATTGAATGGCGAATGCACTCGGATCGTGAAACATCATTTGTGTTGCGATGGCGCCCAATGCGGCAATTTGCGCGATCGCTAAATCAATGAAAATAATTCCGCGATCCAGCACTTTGGTACCGAGTGGAACGTGTGTCAGCAGCACCATCAGACCGGCACCAAACGCCGGTCCTAAGATGCTCCAATCGAGTGCATCCCAATTCATTTTTTCACCTGCGTCAGCAGTTGCAAGGTTTTGTCCATCATGTTGATTAACGTTTCAGTGCCGTCTATTCCGCCAACCGTATAAGGGACAATGATGTGAGGCAAATGCGTTTTATCGGCCAACCATTGTCCCGATTTCGGATCTTCATAAGCGGCTTGCACGATGGCGTAAACCGAGTGGCTTTGCACCGTTTTTAATACACCGGCAAGATGCGCTGATGTTGGTGGTAAACCGGGTTTCGGTTCGAGTCGAGCCAGCACATTCAGACCAACCCATTCGGCCAGATAGCGCAAATTATCGTGACTGACGACAATGGATTTATCGCGTAATGAGTGCAGCGCCGGTTGCCACGATTGCACGGCGTTTTGCCAGTTGTGCGAAAACAACGCCGCTCGTTTTTGGTAATCACTACTGTGGTCAGGGGCCAACGTTATCAATCGTTGTGATAAATGTTGGGCGATTTGTCCGACCCGTAGCGGATCGAGGTGAACGTGCGGATTTCCTGCTGCGTGAACATCGCCGCCACTGCGATCGAATTGCGCCGGTTTATCGAGCAACTCAACGTGTTCAGCCGCAAAAAACTGTCGTACCGGATCATTTAATTTGCTGTTTCCGGCTTGCGTGAGTAATTGCGGTAGCCAGCCCAACTCTAATTCGGCACCCGTACACACCAGTAATTCGGCACGACGCATTTTGGCAATTAAACTGGGTCGCGCTTCAATTTGATGCACATCTTGCAGCGCTGACGTAGCAACAAATATTGTGACGTTGGAGCCAGCCAATTCTTTGGTCAGCGCGGCCCATTCGGGTTCACAGGCAAATACCTCTAGCGCATGAGCCGACGGCAACGCCATCAGCGTGGATAAAATCAGCAAAATCGTTTTCATCATGTCACCTTAAAACTTGTGCGCGCCGTGAGCGCCAATGGACATTTGATATTGCAGCAAGATCGCTGAGAATAAATCTCCATTGGCGATTTCGCCGCGACTGAGTTGCAACTGTATGCGTGAAAATTCGCTGTTGCGCCATCCGCCCATCACGGTGTTACGGTGACTTATTTGATCGCTGCCCCACATCGAGGGGGCTTGTGCGTCGGGTTTTAGCTGGTCATGACGAATAGCGATTTCCCAACCACTCGCTGCGACGTGTTGCAGTTCGACGTAATAACCCGCGCGTTTGCTGTTCCACGATGTCGCATTGTGGTCGATGTCGCTTAACGCTCCCTTACGTCGCTCCTGCATCCATTCGCTACGTGCTATCCATTGGCCTAAACGCTTATTGCCTTGTGGCGACCATTTATAAGTAGCGTCGATGATGTTTAGTTTTATCTCACCATTAAATAGATCGAGTTCGTTTTCTGTTTCGCGTTCAACAGCATCAGTGCTGTTGGCGAATAGATGTGAAAAACCCACTAAATAGCTGCCACCAACGCCAACGTCATTACCGAATTTAATGAACTGCGTGTTAGCGCCTTTGCCGTTTTTGCTGGCTCCGGCGGCGGGATAGCTGCTGCCGCGTAAAAACTCACCGCCGATTTCGATGTACGTGTCAGTCGGTAAAACCAAACGAAATTGCACACCATCGTCGCCGAAATGATGATCGAAAAACGTTTGATAAACCAAGGGGCGGTCGATAAACGCGTCGGTGTGGGCGTGATGGGCATTCAAATAGCCGATATTGGATAAAAATCGCCCGGCTTTAATCGTCAATCCATCGTAAAGCGATGACGTTTGAATAAATGCTTCTTCCGCTTCGACTATCGTTTCGCCGTCTTCATTGGCAAAAGCAATGGTTGTTTGACCAAAAAATTTGTCGTCAATATTGGCCGACAATGTCAATTCCGATTCGCCTAAATAAAATCCCGCAGGCTTGGGCAAGCTCTCTTCGCCGACGCTAAATCCCGGCAGTGCATAGTCGTCGCTCTGGTCTTGGTAGGCCGCGTACGTGCCGCTTAAAATCAAACTGATCGCGGGATTAAATGCATTGGTGTTGGTAACGGGGGGATTTTTTTGTTGCGCGACCAGCTGTTCCAATTCGCGGACGCGTTGTTCGAGAGCGGTTTCAGCGGCCAATGCCGGAATGCTCGCTACGGCGAGCGTAATCAATGCGTAGTATTTCATGGTGATTAAGTCCTGATTCGATTTTCAATTGATGATCGCGCCCACGGCAAAAATCCGTGTGCGGTTAATGACATTGGAAAACGATCAGAGGCGAGGAGGGGCGCGTGCTTTGGCACGTCGCGTGGTGATTTTATAAGCCGGACTCGGCGAGGCAACAAGGCGGTGGTTGACCGCAACCGTCGCGGGTGGCAAAGCGAGTTGCGGCGCTAACGCTTGACCGCCGCTGCTGGAAAGAACGCAGGTTTCGCAAACGTCCTCGGCGACATAACTGT
>CAZYUS010000040.1:0-1859 GCA_964650615.1 uncultured Pseudomonadaceae bacterium
CGTGTCCCCGCCGCCTCTAAAAAAAGTATATCCGGCCGCGCATTAGAGGACTATATACGGGCCGGCCGGCCGTAACGGTTAGGGCCGGCCCGGACCGCCGGCTAGTACGAGATCTCCCCGGCCTGTTCGCCGTTCACCCAGACCGATGTGCGTTATTTTTATTTCGGCACGGTGATTGAAATTCGCGTATACAGCTCATCCGATCCGAGCAAGGTGTTGCATGAAGTTGAATCACGTTTGCAACAATGGCATCAACGCTTTCACGCTTGGCAACCGTCTGAATTAACCGAACTAAACGCCGCTTTGCAGCGCGGTGAAGCGGTCACACCAACGGCCGATCTGGCCTTCATTATTAAGCGTTCGCAGCAGTTGGCCGAATTAAGCGATCAGTTATTTAATCCGGCCCTCGGTAAACGCATCGCGGCGTGGGGATTTGCGCGCGACAATATGAATTCGCCGGCACCCGCACCAACCGATGTCAACGCCGCAACGCTGCCCACCATGCATGATTTAGTGTGGCAAAACGATCGGCTACGCAGCGATCACCCCGATCTGCAATTGGATTTGGGCGGCATCGCCAAAGGGTATGCGTTACAAGAGTTGATGATCATGTTGCGTAATAACGGCATTCATAACGCCATGATCAATATCGGCGGCGATATTGGCGTGCTGGGACAAACGCCGCAGCGACCGTGGCAGATCGCGATACAAGATCCGAGGGCGAACAAATCTCCGCTGGCGACATTAACCTTGCACGATGGTGAAATGGTTTTTACGTCGGGCGTTTATGCGCGACAACATAAAACTGACCATGGTAACGCTCACCACATTATCGATCCGCGTAGCGGCAATCCGTCGCAAGGAAATATCGCAGTGACGGTGAAAGGGACCGATGGAATGCTATTGCAAGCTTTGTGTAAAGCATTGCTTATTTCTGGTGCGCAGTGGCCAACGCTGGCGCAACGCGCGCAGCTCGATTCGGTATGGGTGGTGAATCGCGCAAGCGATATCGAATTAACTCCACGTATGCACGACTCGGTCCACCTTATCGACTCATCGTTATCCATGCGCGTACGCGAATAATGCTTTTATTTTAAGGTTTAACCTCAACTCACATTAACGTGTCGATCGCCAATGACTAACGGCGTTTTTTGTTGTTGGTTGTGATCGAAATTGGATGGCATCAACCACCGTTCATATTCCACTTTGACGGTTGGCCATTGTTGATCAAGCATGGCAAACCACGCCGTATCCCGATTCTGTTCTTTCACCCACATATGCTGGCGAAAAACACCTTCTGGTTGAAAACCAAAACGTAATGCGGCTTTTTTTGAGGCCTCGTTGCGGTTATCGCATTTCCATTCGAGACGACGGTAGTGCAGTACGTCAAACACATAACGGGCGTGCAAATAAAACGCCTCCGTCGCACGACGTGTGCGCGCCATCGCCATGCCCCAATAAATGCTGCCGATCTCGATCACGCCATGCGCCGGAGTAATGCGCATTAACGCCTGTCGTCCCAGTATTTTTTGCGTGGCGCAATCTTGCACCGCGAAAAAAAGCGGATCGCGGCTGGCACAAGCGTGCGCAACCCACGCCTGCATGGCATGGCGATCGGATGGTGGCACATCGAATAAATAACGAAAGCGTTCGTCGGCATTGGTGTCGCTACTGATCGCGTATAAATCATCGCTGTGCGCGCTCTCCAACGGCACTAAATTGATATAGCTTCCGCATAGCGTTTGACGTTCTGGTGACACAAAAATCGCTGACATTACGTGATCCTGATGACGATTCGGCGCGGCAGTGTAGCGAAAACGTGAACGCAACGACTTGAGCAAGTGCGCGGCGATGGCGAC
>CAZYUS010000040.1:1869-8984 GCA_964650615.1 uncultured Pseudomonadaceae bacterium
ATCGGTGAGCACTGCAGTTTTAAAACCGGGACCAACCACGGCCGATCGGATGACGTTCTCGGGCTTTTTATCGGGCTGCGTGCATGTGCTGATTTTGCTGGGCATAGGATTTTCTTTGCCGTCACTGGATTTCAAGCGCGCGCCAGTCACGCTCGATGTGGTGATGGCGACGAATTTCTCACCGATCCCGCCCAAAGACCCCGATTTCAAAGCCCAAGCCAATCAGATCGGCGGTGGCAAAAGTAAAACCTCGAAGCCACCGCGCACGGCGAGCCAATCGGCCATGCCCGCACCCGATGCCAAAGCGACCGCCGAACCGATGTCCGGCGCCGAAACACCACAGACCGCAAATAAGCGCACGATCACGTCAAAAAACGGCCAACGCAGCGTCGCCAGTAGCGAGGCCAAACCCGAGATCGAACCAACGCCGCGTCAAATCGCCACCGCAACGATGATGAAAAACGCGATGGAAATTGCCGCGCTTACCGCCGAACTCGATGAACAGCGGGAATTGGAAGCCAAAGAACCCCGTCGCAAAGTGGTGGCCCCGTCCACCGTTTCCGCGATCGACGCCGCGTGGATGGAGGGTTGGCGCAAACGCGTCGAAAAAACCGGACGCGCCAATTTTCCCACTACAATTAAACAAGCGCGTGAGTTGATTTTACGCGTCGATGTCAACGCCGACGGCACCTTGCGTTATGTTGCGATTACGCAAAGTTCGGGCGATCGACAGATCGACAAGGCGGCGATGAACATCATTCACAAAGCACAGCCGTTCGCGCCGTTTAGCAAAGAAATGAAACGTCAATACGGCGTCTACCAGATCGTGAGTTTATGGCGCTTCGAACCCGGCAATAAGTTCAGCACGGAGGCCAGCGATGGCTAAACGCAAAAAGGCGACGAGCGTTCCAACCTTGGCGCATCATTTGTTGCTGGCGATGCCGTCGATGAGCGATCCGCATTTTCAGCGCAGCGTGACATTTTTGTGCGAACACAATGACCAAGGTGCGATGGGCATTGTGATCAATCGACCATTAACCTTAACCGAAAAAGAATTATTCGATCACCTTTCTATTCCGCTAAAAAACGCCGAGTCTGAGCGCGCAGTTTTTGCCGGTGGACCGGTGCAAACCGATCGCGGTTTTGTGCTGCATCGTCCGTTTGGTGAAT
Organism: uncultured Pseudomonadaceae bacterium; assembly: GCA_964650615.1. Classification (GTDB taxonomy): domain Bacteria; phylum Pseudomonadota; class Gammaproteobacteria; order Enterobacterales; family Permianibacteraceae; genus Permianibacter. Next base: position 3,040 of record CAZYUS010000040.1, read on the forward strand.
GGTTAAGCACCTGGCACGTCAGTGACGATCTCGACATCACAACGTCGCGCGATGTGTTGCAAGCAATGGGCAATGGCGACGGCCCGCCCGATGCGTTTATCGCGCTCGGTTACGCCGGTTGGGGACCAGGGCAATTAGAAAAAGAATTGCGCGATAACGCGTGGCTGACGGTGCCGGCCAGCGCACACGTGGTATTCGATGTGCCGGTTGCCGAACGGTGGAACGCCGCCGCTAAATTACTGGGGATTAATCCGGCTTTTTTAGCCACTGAAGGCGGTCATGCCTGAGTTGCTTTTGGTTGTGGATACTAACTGATGGCGACCCGCATTATGGCGTTTGATTTCGGCTTAAAACGCATCGGCGTTGCGGTCGGCCAGACGCTCACTGGAAACGCACAAATGCTTTCGCCGCTGGCGGCGCGCGACGGCATTCCCGATTGGACCTTAATCGAAAAATTATTCAAAGAATGGCAACCAGATTTATTGTTAGTGGGCATTCCACTGGCCATCGACGGCAGCGAATTATCGGTCACCCCCAACGCGCGAAAATTTATGAACCGTTTGCATGGCCGCTTCGGATTGCCAGTGCAAGGCGTTGACGAACGCGTTTCCACTAAAGAAGCACGACAACAATTATTTGATTACGGCGGTTATAAAAAATTAAAAGAACACTCGGTCGATTCGTTATCGGCCGAAATTATTTTGCAACAATGGCTTCATGAACATAGTTGATTATGACGAAGGTTGACGCCAAAACAACGCCACACTGGCCGCCAACGCGCAAGCCAGCACCACCGCTGCTAAGGTAACGCCGTCATCGCGATGAAATGTCGCCACGCTGTTGCTCGCTAACATCGCCAACAAAAATTGCACACAACCGATGAGCGCCGACGCGCTGCCGATATTTTTCGATTGCGTGGCCATCGCTAACGCGACCGCATTCGGTTGTGTTAAACCCAAACAGCCCAGCAAGACCGTGATCGGCAAACCATACCAATAAAACGCCGTATCGACTAACGCGAACCCCAACAGCAACACCGCCACGATGACGCTCAATAATTGAAATCGCGATAACAAAAACGGCGCAGGAAATCGCGTCAGCAAACTGGCATTGACTTGTGCGCTGAACACAAACGCGGCCGCGTTAATACCAAATAACCACGAAAAATGCGTCGCGCTCAAGTGATAATGTTCGATAAACACCGAGGGCGCAGCGGAAATATAAGCAAACAGGGCGGCGCTGCAAAAAGCGCTGCAGAATAAATAACGCATGAAATGATGGTCGCGAAGTAAAGCAGAATAAGCGCTAAATACCGCGCGTGTATCTAACGTCGACAACGAAGGCCGGTCGACGACAAAACGCCGTTCAACTAACCACATCATGATCGCCGCATACGCGGCCTGAACAATAAAAATGGCTTGCCAATTAAAAACGTCGGTTACCACCGCGCCAAGACTGGGCGCTAACATCGGCGCTACGCCCATCACCAAGATCATGCGCGAAAAAATTTTTGCCGACGTGCTGGCATCGCATTGATCGCGCACCATCGCACGTACAATGACCAGCGCCGCGCAGCCGCCCAGCGCTTGCAAAAAACGCGCACCCAAAAACCACGCAAAATGCGGGCTTAACGCGCACAACAAACTGGCGATTACATACAACGCCAAACCATTGCGTAGCATCGTCACCCGGCCATAGCGATCGCTTAAAGGACCGTGCAACAACTGGCCGAAACTCATGCCCAGAAAATACGCGGTCAAGCTGTAGGCCATCTGCCCGCTGTTAACACCGAAATCGTGACCGATGACAGGAAACGCGGGCAAATACATATCAATCGAAAGCGGTGCCAGCGCCGTTAAACTACCCCAGATCAGAATGCGGCCACGTGTGGGAGGCGTTGAGGAAAGAGAGGCGTGAAGGGACACCATTGAACTCGCTTAATGCAAAGCGAGATTTTATCAGCGATCATTCGCGCCACTGACGCAATTACTGTATAGCGCGATGCAAATTCTCGATACGCTGGCCGATGGCCGCACCCTTTGTCGCCTGCAAAGCACATTGGCAACCCAGCTTTTACCCGGTCAAAAATTGCTAAACGGTGAATGCGTATGGCCGGTATTTCGTCACCATCCGAGCGCGCAAACCATTGACGTGGTCGTGGCGGCAAACGCAAGTTCGATGTCGTCGTCGCTGGTCGTAATCGGAACGCCGCTTGCCATCGACACCGAGCAACATTTAAGAGTGATTACGCATAATGATGGCATTTTTGCTTTGCTGCATTTTTTATTTCAGCAGCCCGAACGCGTGCGGCAGCGCATTAGCGTGATCGCGCAATTTGATTCCGATTTACCGTTTCAACCTTGTCCGTCGCGTTTTTTTAGTGCCGCTTTGCCAGCGGGCGTGATCGCGGCATTGCCACTGCTGGATGATTGGGGCATTTTCAATCGCATTGTTCATCATTCAGCGGTGGGCTGTTTTGATGGCAATGTCGCGCAATTAAGCGCCTGCTTCGAGCCGGCTGCGTGCGAAATCGTGATCGCCGATTAGGCAGGTTATGGTTTGTTCGGTGCGCGCCCTTTACGCGTTGGCAATAACTCACGATTCCAGTGATGCGTTCCCGTTTGGCATTGCGTTTTATGCCATTCACCACGCCGACGGGTTAATTCCGCTTTAAAAATACTGTCGGGCTTGTTTTGCGTTAGCCGTCGCAAATAAGCGATGCGCCCGCGCAGCCATTCGCATTCGGCGCTTAATACTGGGCGCGATGTGTGATCACGATTTTTTCGCGCTGATGACACAAAATAGCGTGAACGTGTTTCGAGGTTAACCGCCGTCGGGCGCGGTGTCGGCGCGGGCGCATAGTGTTCTTTGATGCCGACGGCGTTATCACGGCGGTCACTGAAGTGCATCACTCCGTTGTCATCACGCCATTGTTCGATAACAGGTTTAATCGTGGACTCGGCCGCCGCGATCCATGAAAACAAAAGCGCGACGCCCAGATATCTTGCGGTTTTCACGTGTGCTTTCCGTGCAAAAAATGAGCCCGAATGCTGACAATGACGCAAGCAAAAGGCCAGCGTGGTTAGCTGGCCTTGTTGTGCGAGATCGGCGCGTAATCGTTAGCGCGATCGCGGACCGGCTCGACCTCCAATCTGATCTTTTCCTTCCAACGACAAATCACCGGGAACGCCTTCGCCGATCTCACCGGAGTCGAGTTTGATTAACAGGCGCAAATCATTAGCCGAATCAGCATGATGCAAAGCATCTTCGTAGGTAATGTCGCCGGCTTTAAATAATTTAAACAACGATTGGTCAAAGGTTTGCATACCCAATTCGTTGCTGCGTTTCATCAGCTCTTTCAGCATATGCACTTCACCCTTGCGAATATGATCCGACACCAAGGGCGTGTTGATCAGCACTTCAATCGCCGGTCGACGACCGGCACCGTCCGGCGTCGGAATTAATTGCTGGGCGACGATGGCGCGCAAATTCAAACTCAAATCCAGCAACACCTGATTGTGTTTTTCTTTGGGGAAGAAATGCAGGATACGATCGAGCGCCTGATTGGCATTATTAGCGTGCAAGGTACACAGTGCCAAGTGGCCGGTTTCAGCAAATGCGACCGCGTAATCCATGGTTTCAGCGGTGCGTACCTCACCGATCAAAATGACATCGGGCGCTTGGCGCAAAGTGTTTTTCAACGCCACTTCGAAATTTTCGGTATCAATGCCCACTTCGCGTTGCGTGACAATGCATTTCTCGTGACTGTGAATGAACTCAATCGGATCTTCGATGGTAATAATATGACCGGTCGAATTGCGATTGCGATAACCAATCATCGCGGCCAGCGAGGTCGATTTACCGGTGCCGGTGGCACCGACAAAAATAATCAAACCACGTTTAGTCATCGCCAGCTGTTTGATCACTTCTGGCAAACGCAATTCTTCGGTAGTGGGAATGCGCATTTCGATGCGGCGCAAAACCATGCCGACGTTATTGCGCTGCTGAAACGCACTGACACGAAAGCGGCCGATACCGCTGGCCGAAATCGCAAAATTGCATTCGCGGGTGCGCGCAAAATCGCGACGTTGTTCTTCGTTCATCACCGACAACACCACTTCACGCGCTTTTTCTGGCGCTAATTCGCGTTGTGTGACAGGCACAATTTTGCCGTTGATTTTCATACATGGCGGCACACCGGCCGTGATAAACAAGTCAGAAGCGCGCTTGCTGACCATAAATTTTAATAAGCCTTCAAAATCCATTATTACTCCTCATTTCCCCGCGCCGATGATGACGAACCGTTGATGGCGCGACGACGATGATTGGGGGTGACTTAGAAATCGTCCTTGTTTTTGGCTTTTTCGCGCGCGTCTTGGCGCGTGATTAAACTCTTGGCGATTAAATCTTTTAAGGTTTGGTCCAAGGTCTGCATACCGACATTGGCACCGGTTTGGATCGCCGAATACATTTGCGCGACTTTGTCTTCGCGAATTAAATTTCGAATCGCCGGCGTACCGATCATGATCTCGTGCGCAGCGACACGACCACCGCCGATTTTTTTCATCAGCGTTTGCGAAATAACGGCTTGCAGAGATTCCGACAACATCGAGCGCACCATGCCTTTTTCGGCCGCCGGAAATACGTCGATAATACGATCGATGGTTTTGGCCGCCGACGTGGTGTGCAACGTACCGAATACCATGTGGCCGGTTTCGGCGGCAGTCAGTGCTAATCGTATCGTTTCTAAGTCGCGCATTTCGCCGACCAGAATGATATCGGGGTCTTCACGCAGCGCCGAACGCAAGGCTTCGTTAAACCCTAATGTGTCGCGATGGACTTCGCGTTGGTTGACCAAACATTTTTTCGATTCATGGACAAATTCGATTGGATCTTCGATGGTTAAAATGTGTTCGTATTTATTTTCGTTGATGTAATTGATCATGCCGGCCAGCGTGGTCGATTTACCGGAGCCGGTGGGACCGGTCACCAAGCATAATCCGCGTGGCTTCATCGCAATTTCTTTGAACACAGAAGGCGCTTGCAATTCTTCCAGACTCAAGACTTGCGAAGGAATGGTACGAAACACCGCGCCAGCACCGCGATTTTGATTAAAGGCATTGACACGAAAACGTGCGACACCGGGCAGCTCGAATGAAAAATCCGTTTCCAAAAATTCTTCGTAATCTTTGCGCTGTTTGTCGTTCATGATGTCGTAAACCAAACCATGAACCATTTTGTGATCTAACGGTGGCACGTTGATGCGGCGCACGTCACCATCGACGCGGATCATGGGCGGAAGACCTGACGATAAATGTAAGTCAGAGGCGCGGTTTTTCACCGTAAAGGCAAGCAGCTCGGTAATATCCATGGGGCGGTCCTGAAGGGTTCCGTTTGTTTTTATTGATAGCCTAAGACTCTAGCGCAAGCCCATGACTTTAGCATCTCGCTTACAGCAAATTCGCGAACGCGTGCAGCAAGCCTGCCAACAATCGGGTCGTAATCCGCAACAGGTGCAACTTTTAGCGGTCAGCAAAACCTTTCCGGCCACAGCCGTCGACGCCGCCTACGCGTTGGGATTACGCGCTTTCGGTGAAAACTACGTGCAAGAAGCCATCACCAAAATGGCAGCGCTGCCCAACGACATCGAATGGCACTGCATCGGCCCGTTGCAGAGCAATAAAGCCAAGTCAGTGAGCCAACACTTTGCGTGGTGCCAAAGCGTCGATTCCCTCGCATTGGCGCAGCGTCTATCGCGTCTGCGTGAGGGGCTGCCACCACTACAGATCTGTTTGCAGGCCCATATCGGCGACGAACAAAGCAAAAGTGGTTTAAAGACCGACGACTTGCTGCGGGTCGCCGACGCCGTGCTGGCGCTGCCCCATTTAACGCTGCGCGGCGTGATGACCATTCCACCACCAAGCAACGACACGGCCACGCAACGA